>REEU01000132.1 GCA_007694905.1 Gammaproteobacteria bacterium
ATCGGGCGCAGTCCGCGATCGCGACGCCGCGCTGCGCCCGACGTCAGCTCCCACTCGCATACCGCAAGAATCTGGCACAACGCAGTGGGAGCGCACGTCCGCGCAAGCGGGCGTGGCGCTCGGATCGTGCAGTGCAATCAGTAGGGATCAGGGATGCCGAGGCCGGCGAGGATGCGCCGCTCCTCGGCTTCCATTCGCTCCGCATCCGCATCCTGCTCGTGGTCGTAGCCGAGCAGGTGCAGGACGCCATGGACGGTCAGGTGCGCGTAGTGGTCCGCCAGCGGCTTGCCCTGTTCCGCCGCTTCCGACGCCACTACCGGCGCGCAGAGCACCAAGTCGCCCAGCACCGGCAAACCGAGGTCCGCAGGCAGGTCGGCAGGAAACGACAGCACGTTGGTCGCCTTTTCCCGCCCCCGCCAGGCGGCGTTCAGCGCCCGCCCCTCGTCCGCGTCGACGATGCGGATGACCAGTTCTGCTGCCTCGCGATGTCCGTGCAGCGCCGCCAGAACCCAGGTACGGAACGCGACATCCGCAGGCAGCAGGTCCGGACAGGCCGTCGCCCGCTGCAGCGCGAGATCAAGGGCCATCCTGAGCGGCCTGGCCCTCCTCGAAGCGGTCGTAGGCCTCGACGATGCGCTGCACCAGCGGGTGGCGGACCACATCCCGGGAGCCGAAGCGGGTGAACGTGATGCCCTCGATGCCACCGAGAACGTCCACCACGTGCAGCAGCCCGGAGCGGGTCCCGCGCGGCAGGTCCACCTGGGTGACGTCGCCGGTGATCACGGCGGTGGAGCCGAAGCCGATCCGGGTGAGGAACATCTTCATCTGCTCCAGCGTCGTGTTCTGGCTCTCGTCGAGGATGATGAACGCGTTGTTCAACGTCCGCCCACGCATGTAGGCCAGTGGCGCGATCTCGATGATGTTGCGCTCGATGAACTTATGCACCCGCTCAAAGCCGATCATTTCGTAGAGCGCGTCGTACAGCGGGCGCAGGTAGGGATCGATCTTCTGCGCCAGATCACCGGGCAGGAAGCCGAGCTTCTCGCCCGCCTCCACTGCCGGCCGCACCAGCAGAATACGCGCCACCCGCTCCGACTCCAGTGCTTCCACCGCGCAGGCGACGGCAAGATAGGTCTTGCCGGTACCCGCCGGGCCGATGCCGAAGTTGATGTCGTGGTCCCGGATCGCGTCCACGTAGCCGATCTGGTTCGGGCCCCGGGGCTTCACCGTCTTGCGGCGGGTGTGCACCAGGGTCGGATCGCTCGGATCCTCCACCACGTCGGCATCAAGAGGGTCAGCCATGCCGCCCACGGGTTCCGGACGTGGCGGCGGTGCCGCGCGCCCGGACTCCTGCAGATGCAGGTGCACCGTCTCGGGCGTCAGACCCGCTGCCTCGCCGGTTTCCCGGTACAGGCGGTGCAACAAGCGCGCAGCCTGCAAGACCTGCGACTCAGGGCCGATCAGGTCGAAGGCGTTGCCCCGATTGCGGATCTCGACCCCGAGACGACGTTCGAGCTGACGCAGATTCTGGTCGAAGGGGCCGCACAGATTGGCAAGCCGATGGATGTCGTTCGGCTCGAGGACCAGTGATTCAGAATAGAGTGCGCTGTTCAAGCCGGCTTCTGTCTCCGGGATGGGACGGGGACGGCGGCGGCTGGCGACCGCCTGGGGGGGAGGACCCGCCGAGTGGGCGAAACCTCGTTCATGTGAATCCTTCCTGCTGCGAACTCCGCGCGGTCGCGCCAAGGGCTACTTCTCCAAGAAGACCGTCGAGGACTCATATTGCAGCAGGAGGGGGTGACGACGCCATGACCGTCGAGCGGTCGGTTAACCGACGCGAGGGCCCAGGATGCTCGACGCCAAAACACTCGCCACGCAGCGAGTTCGGCAGCGCCTCGATGATGCGCAGATCAGCAAACAGGCCCAGCAGGGCCTCTGGCGTGACGCCTGGGGGCGGTCGGAAGTTCACCACCCGGTTGTTCTCGGTGCGCCCCTGGGCTTGGCCGGGATCCTTCTTCGAAGGGCCCGTGACCAGTACCCGTTCGTCATTGCCCACCATCGCGGCACTGATGGCGAGAGCCTGCTGCCGGATCCGATCCTGCAGGATGTGCAGACGTTGTTTCTTGACCTCGGCCGCGGTGTCGTCGGGCAGGTCTGCAGCCGGCGTACCCGGGCGCGCGCTGTAGACGAAACTGAACGAGGTATCGAAGCCGATCTCCTCGATAAGCTTCATGGTGGCCAGGAAATCCTGCTCGGTCTCACCCGGAAAGCCGATGATGAAATCCGAAGACAGGGAGATGTCGGGGCGGATCTGCCGCAGCTTGCGGATGCGGGACTTGTATTCCAACGCCGTGTGACCGCGTTTCATCAGCGCCAGGATGCGATCGGAACCCGACTGCACAGGCAGGTGCAGGTGGCTGACCAGTTCCGGAACCGTCGCGTAAGCCTCGATGAGCGCATCGGAGAATTCCACCGGATGTGACGTCGTGAAGCGGATCCGGTCGATACCGTCGATGGCGGCCACGCAGTGGATCAGCTCCGCCAGGTCCGCATCGCCCCCGTCCAGCGTCGGTCCGCGGTAGGCATTGACGTTTTGGCCGAGCAGATTGATCTCGCGCACGCCCTGATCCGCCAGCAGCACGCATTCGGCGAGCACGTCGTCCAGCGGTCGGCTCACTTCCTCACCGCGCGTATAGGGGACCACGCAGAACGTGCAGTACTTCGAACAGCCTTCCATCACCGACACGAACGCAGTGGGTCCTTCGGCCCGGGGTGCCGGGAGCCGGTCGAACTTCTCGATCTCAGGGAAGCTGACATCCACCCGGGTCGGACCGTCACCGGGATCGGCGCGCCTGGCGTCGAGCATCTCCGGCAGTCGGTGCAGCGTCTGCGGCCCGAACACCAGATCCACGAAAGGGGCGCGGGTGGCGATGGCATCACCTTCCTGGCTCGCGACGCAGCCGCCGACCCCGATCACCAGATCCGGCCGTGCCTGCTTCAGTCGCCGATAGCGGCCGAGTTCGCTGAATACCTTCTCCTGAGCCCTTTCGCGGATGGAACAGGTGTTGAGCAGAATGACATCCGCTTCGGCCACATCCGCAGTCGGCTCGAGTCCGTGACTGTCGCGCAGCAGATCGAGCATGCGCGCGGAGTCATACTCGTTCATCTGGCAACCGTGAGTACGGATGAAAACTTTGCCCGCCATGCAGTCGCGTCCCAACGCTCATTCAGGGCGCGCGATGATACCAGAGCGGCTGCACGGCAACGACCGGACACCTTGTGACGTGAAGACCGAGGCCACCCGGACTCTGCCCCCGAAGGCGGGACTTGCATTGCCGGCGCCAGGCCCCAATATGGCGCCTTCCGGCATTCACGGAGCCCACCATGGCCGAGGACACGCACATCTATCGGGTGATCTTCCACAACCAGGGGCAGATCTACGAGGTCTATGCCCGGGAGATCTTCCAGAGCGAGTTGTACGGTTTCATCGAGGTGGAGGACTACGTCTTCAACAGTCGTTCCCAGATGGTCGTTGATCCGTCCGAAGAGCGCCTGAAAGGCGAATTCGAAGGGGTCCAGCGCAGCTACATTCCCATGCATGCGGTGGTGCGCATCGACGAGGTGGAAAAGGAAGGCCAGGCACGCATCAAGGAAGTGAAGGGCGACAAGGTCATGCCCTTCCCGATGCCATCCGCGCCGCGTCGGGGACAGGACACCTGAGCGCAGGCCGCCTGAACGCAGGCCGTTTCGTACACGAGGAGGGGAAAGCATGACGCGGACCGTAGTGATCGGCGCCGGGCACGCTGGTGGCCAGGTGGTTGCGAGCCTGCGCCAGGAGGGGTACGAGGGCGAGATCATCCTGGTGGGCGAGGAAGCATCACTCCCCTACCAGCGTCCGCCGCTGTCCAAGGCCTACCTCTCCGGTGATCAGCCGCTCGAGCGCATTCTGATCCGGCCAGAGAAATTCTACGCCGACAAGAACATCGACCTGCGCCTCGGCGTACGCGTCACCGCCATCGACCGTAACGCCCGCACCGTCACCCTCGACAGCGGCGAGACCCTGGAGTGGACGAACCTGGTACTGGCCACCGGCAGCCACGTGCGCCGGCTCCCGCTGCCCGGCGTGGACCTCCCCGGCGTGCATTACCTGCGAACCATTGCCGACGTGGACGCCATCCGCGCGGAATTCGAGGCGGGCAGAAAGCTGGTGATCATCGGCGGCGGCTACATCGGCCTCGAAGTCGCTGCCGTCGCGGTCAAGGCAGGACTCGACGTCACCGTACTCGAGATGGAACAGCGCATCCTGCAGCGCGTCACCACCGCCGCCATGTCCGAGTACTACCATGGCGTCCACACCAAGGCCGGCGTGAACATCCACTGCAACGCGGCCGCCTCTGAGATTCTCGGCGAGCACCGGGTCGAGGCGGTGAAGTGCCGCGACGGAGCCGAGATTGCCGCGGACGTGGTCATCATCGGAGCGGGTATTCTGCCGACCACCGATCTTGCCGAAGCGGCGGGGCTCGACGTGGACAACGGCATCCTGGTGGATGAGCGCTGCCGCACGTCCGACCCGAACATCTATGCGGTGGGGGACTGCACCAACCATCCGAGCGCGCTGCTCGAACGTCGTCTGCGGCTGGAATCGGTCCCGAATGCCAACGACCAGGGCAAGGTCGCCGCCGCCAACATCAGCGGCAAGGACAAGACCTACGACGCCGTACCCTGGTTCTGGTCCGACCAGTACGACCTCAAGCTGCAGATGGTGGGCTTCTCCACCGACGCCGATACGGAAGTGGTCCGCGGCGACCCGGAGGCCGGGGCGTTCGCTCGCTTCTACCTGCGCGACGGCGTGGTGGTGGCCGTGGATGCGGTGAACAGCCCCCGCGAGTTCATGGCGGCCAAGCAGCTGGTGGCAGACAAGCGCAAGGTGGATCCGCTCAAGCTGGCAGATGAATCCGTCGCCATGAAGGATCTACTCTGAGGCTGGCTCGCGTCCCGAACTCGTCGTTCGGGACACTGCAATCGATCCGCGCTGACTCAGTCGGGACCCCAGAACCGCCACCAGGGACGCTTGGTCTCGGACTGCTCCCGACCCCGCTCGCTGCCGCGCTGAGCCTGCTCCTGCATACGCTCTTCCTGCCTTGCAAGACCCGGCGGAGTGTCGCGGCGGCCCTCACCGGCCCGCTCCTGGGCTTCTTGAGCCCGTTCCGCGGCGCGCTCGGCTGCTTCCTCAGCCCTTTGGTCTGCAGCATCGGCGCGATCCGATGCCCGCTGTCGCGCCTCCACGGCCCGATCCTCGCCCCGCTGCCGTGACGCCTCGGAGCGTTCCGCGGCGGCAGCCCGCTCGGCGGCTGCGCGCTCCCGTGCATCCGCTGCGCGTGCTTCCGATTCTGCAGTGCGCTGTTCCGCCCGCTCGCGAGCTTCCGCAGCCCGCTCCTGGCCCTGAGCGCCCTGCGACTGCCCCATCTGAGCCGAGGCGGACATCAGCAGTCCGGAACTGAGCAAGCCTGCGATCAGGCTTCTACACACTGTGTTGCTCATCGCTTTCTCCTCCAGAGTCCGGCGCGGGGACCCGACTCTCAGTTCAGCACGCGGGCAGTGAACGTCAGCTGAAATCCGCCTACTTGTCGCCCTTGTCACCGTAGAAAAGTGCCACGGCCGCATCGGGTCCGTTGTTCAGGAACGTGAAGCTCGACTCGATGTAGAGATGAACCTGCTTCGCATCGTGATCCAGATAGCCGATGGAGAAGTCCCGCCCCACGGTCAACTCGAAGTCGCCGCCGCGCATGGACAGCACGATGCTGCCGTCCACCGCGGGCGCGTAGACCAGGGGACCGTCCACGAGCTGACGCAGGTGTTCCAGCACCGGGTAACCGCCGCTGTGGGTGGTACGGGTCAGGCCAGCGTAGCAGCGCGGCCCCATGGCGATGGCATAGGGCCCGTCGATGCCCTGGTTGCGCAGGACACGCATGGCTTCCGCCGCCGCTTCCGGATAACAGGTGTAGTCACTGGACAACGAGATCGGAGCGTTGGGCGAGGCGGCGCCGATGCCATCGATGCCGGCCTTGGCATACCCGTTGAAGACGGCACCGTCTTCCAGCAATGCGGCCGCTCGTGCTGCGGTCACCACCGGGTCGAGCTCAGGATTCTTCGCACCACGCGCCAGGGCCTCGATCTCCTTGCGCTCGAGCTCGAAGGGGATGCGGATCTCCACCAGCGGCTGCACCTGGCGGAGCCTGGCAATGGCGCCGCTGGCGGGTGCGTCGATGTCGGTGGTACGGCCGAGGTCCAGCGAAGACGCATGCCAGCCCAGGGGGCCCTGAAAATCCACCAGCCGACGGCCCGCTAGGGTCGTCTTCAGCGCGGAGCGGGCTTCCTCCTCGATCTCGGTCCAGGCCTCGGGGGTGATCGGTGCGAGTGCACGATCAAGGTCGTTCATGGTGCGAAGTTCCTCCAATGATCCGCTGCTTCAGGCGTCCCGCAGACTGCCGATACCCAGAGAGCCATCCCCGGCCGACGCCGCAGCCGGCTGGGTCGCACCTGCTGCCGGCGCCTCGTCTCCATCTGCCTTCCCGGTGGCCTCCTCTTCCGCCTCGAGAATGTCACCCTCGCAATAAAGGTAGGTGCGCAGATGCTCGTCGATGACGGGGTAACGTCGCCGCAACCACTCGAGGACCATGGCCGCGTGCTCCATCTCCTCATTACGGTTGTGGATCAGGATGGCCTTGAGCTCGGCGTCCTGAGTCACCGCGGCGCGCTGGTCATACCAATCCACCGCATCGAATTCCTCGATCAGCGAGGTGATGGCACGGTGCTTGTCGATGACATCCTCAGGAAGGTCCTCGCGGGCTTCGTGCAGGTTTTCGCTGGACATGAGCCACTCCATGTCATTCGTGGGTCCATGGCCCAACGGCGTGATCAGGTCGCCACGGGGCCGGCCCCGATCATGCCACAGCGCCGGTGTTGCTGCCTGCCGGGGGAAAGCTGCGAACGCGTGTTAGACTTCCAACCTGCTGCCCGCAACCCTCTATCGGCCGCCTCAGGTGTCACGCTTTCATGAAAATCAATCGAGTCCTTTGCATCATCGATCCAACCACCAACCGCCAGCGCTCCCTCGACCGCGCCGCTTTCATCGCCCGTCAGGGCAATGCCGAGGTCCACGCTCTGCTCTGCTTCACGCCACCGCTGAACGTTTCTGCCGACGACAGCGGCGAACTGCAGGCGGCCGAGCAGCTGCGCCATGAACTGTGGCTTGGCCACCTGGTGCAACCACTGCTGGAGGCCGGCGCAACCGTGACCACCGAGGTCCGGTCCAGCACCGATTGGCGTGCAGCGGTGGCTGCCGCAGTGCGCAACGCCAAGGCCGACCTGGTGATCAAGGCCGCATCCCAGCGATCGCCCCTGCAGCGTCGCCTGATGAAGACCTCCGACTGGCTCGTCCTGCGGGACGCGCCCTGTCCGGTGCTGTTCGCGAAACGCCCTGAGGGTGGTGAAATCAAACGCGTCCTGGCCGCCGTCAACATCGCTGCGAAGGACAAAGCACACATTCGCCTGAGCGACACGGTCATCGCCTCGGCACGCGACGTCGCCGAGCAACTTGGCGCCGAACTCAACGCTGTCAATGCCTACGCCGAGTCGAAGAACTTCATCCACCCCCCAGATCTCGCGAAGCGCGTAGGCATCGAACGGCAGCAGGCCCACGTCGGCGACGCGGACCCGGAGGACCTCATCAAGGAGGTCTGCGCAAAGATCAATGCCGGCCTGGTGGTGATCGGCTCCGTGGGCCGCAAGGGTATGGCAGCCGCGGTCGTCGGCAACACGGCGGAGCGGATCCTGGATACGGTGGACGCGGACATCCTGATCCTCGTCCAGCCGGCAGAGTCGTGACAGGTGCCGTCGGTCCCGAGATCCACGACAGAACTTGACAGCCGGGCCCAGTTCGCAGAGCTTTCGCGTCTCATTGATCCGGGCGGCCTGAAGAGGACCCGGGAACCTGACAGCCAGGGACGGATGCGGTGCCGGCTCACAGCCCACCGCATCCGTCCTGTTGCGTCTGAACATCGAGTTCCATCACCGTCATTGGGGGGATAGCAATGCAACCTTTGCTCGCGGCGATCGCGGCCGGCATTCTGGCCGTGCTGTACGGAATCTGGGCGGCGCGCTCCGTCATGGCGGCGAGTCCTGGCTCCGACCGCATGCAGGAAATCGCCGGTCACATCCAGGAGGCCGCTGGCGCCTACCTCAACCGGCAGTACCGTACCATTGCGATGGTCGGAGTGGTCATCGTGATTCTGCTCGCCATCTTCCTGTCGATCTGGGCCGCCGTCGGCTTCATCATCGGCGCAGTCCTCTCCGGGGCCGCGGGTTACATCGGCATGCTGATCTCGGTGCGTGCCAACGTGCGCACCACTGAGGGAGCCCGGACCAGCCTGCAACGGGGCCTCGACATCGCGTTCCGGGCGGGCGCCGTCACCGGCATGCTCGTCGCCGGCCTGGCCCTGCTGGCCATCGCCGGCTACTACGCCTTCCTCGTCGGCGTCGCCGGTTTCGCATCCACGGATAGAGCCGTGATCGACGCCATCGTCGCCCTCGGCTTCGGGTCCGCCCTGATTTCCATCTTCGCCCGCCTCGGCGGCGGCATCTTCACCAAGGGTGCAGACGTAGGGGCGGACCTGGTGGGCAAGGTGGAAGCAGGCATCCCGGAGGATGACCCCCGCAACCCGGCAGTCATCGCAGACAACGTCGGCGACAACGTGGGCGATTGCGCCGGCATGGCCGCCGACTTGTTCGAAACCTACGTCGTCACCATCGGCGCCACCATGGTGCTGACCGCTTTGCTGCTGCAGACCGGCGCAGCCGATCTGATGGCGATCCCCCTGATCATCGGCGCGGTCTGCATCATCACGTCGATCATCGGCACCTTCTTCGTCAAGCTCAGCGCCAACCAGAACATCATGGGCGCCCTGTACAAGGGCTTCGGTGTCACGGCGGTGCTGTCCCTGTTTGCCATCCCGCTGGCCATGCACTGGGCACTCCCTGGCGGCCTGGCTCAGACCTTCGAATACAGCGACCGCGTCGTCTCGGGCTGGGACCTGTACTTCTGCGGCATCGTCGGCTTGGTCATCACCGGCGCCATCATCTGGATCACCGAGTACTACACCGGCACTGATTTCCGCCCGGTGCGCTCCATCGCCAAGGCCTCGGAAACCGGCCACGGCACCAACGTGATTCAGGGTCTCGCGATCTCCATGGAAGCCTGCACGCTGCCCACGCTGGTGATCGTGGTCGGCATCTTCGTCGCCTACACCCTAGGCGGCGTCGTCGGCCTCGGCTTCGCCGCCACCGCGATGCTCGCGCTGGCTGGCATGGTGGTTGCGCTGGACTCCTACGGGCCCGTGACGGACAACGCCGGCGGCATTGCCGAGATGGCCGACCTGGAAGCCGATGTGCGCACTCGTACCGACGCCCTGGATGCCGTGGGCAACACCACCAAGGCCGTGACCAAGGGCTACGCGATCGGCTCCGCCGGCCTTGCGGCCCTGGTCCTGTTCTCCGCCTACACGGCCGATATCGCCGATCACTTCGATGTGGCGGTGAATTTCGCCCTGTCGAATCCTTTCGTAGTCATCGGCCTTTTCCTCGGTGCGCTGATGCCCTACATCTTCGGCGGCCTGACCATGACCGCGGTCGGACGCGCCGGCAGCCAGGTGGTCGAGGAAGTCCGACGGCAGTTCCGGGAGAAGCCCGGCATCATGGAGGGAACGGAGAAGCCGGACTACGCCCGCGCCGTGGACCTGCTCACCAAGGTCGCCATCAAGGAGATGATCGTCCCGAGCCTGCTGCCCGTGCTTGCACCGATCGTGGTCTACACCGTGATCTTCATGCTCGCCGGTCAGGCCGAGGCCTTCGCCACAGTGGGTGCCCTGCTCCTCGGCGTCATCGTCTCCGGTCTGTTCATGGCGATCTCCATGACCGCCGGCGGCGGCGCCTGGGACAACGCCAAGAAGTACATCGAGGACGGCAACCACGGCGGCAAGGGCTCCGAAGCCCACAAGGCCGCAGTGACCGGCGACACCGTGGGCGATCCCTACAAGGACACCACGGGTCCGGCCATCAACCCCCTGATCAAGGTCACCAATGTGGTCGCCCTGATTCTGCTGGCTTTCCTTGCCTGATTCGGACTTCGGCGTGCGGCGCATGGCGCCG
>REEU01000242.1 GCA_007694905.1 Gammaproteobacteria bacterium
GACACCGCCGCCAGCGGCGTGACCCTGGACCGCTTCTGCGGCTCGGGCATCACCGCTGTGAACATGGCGGCCGCCAGCATCATGTCGGGGATGGAGGATCTGGTGGTAGCCGGGGGCGTCGAGATGATGTCCTACACGCCCACGGTCCCGCCGGTTGAGGGCGCCGGCGGCATGGATGCCGGCAATCTGCACCTGCGCGATCTGCATCCGCAGTTCCACCAGGGCGTGTGCGCCGACGTGATCGCCACCCTCGAGGGCATCACCCGCGAGAACGTGGATCAGCTGGCCTACGAAAGTCAGCAGCGCGCGAAGGTGGCCATGGAAGAAGGTCGTTTCGCCAAGAGCGTTGTGCCGGTCTATGACTACGAAGGCAAACTCTGCCTGGACCACGATGAGTTTCCGCGGCCGCAGACCACCCTCGAAGGCCTGTCACAGCTGCCAGCAGTATTCGTGAACTTCATGCAGCAGCCCTTTGATGCCACCGGCGAGACCTTCGATCAGCTGGTGCGGCGGGCGTATCCGGACATCGACATCAACCACATTCACCACGCCGGCAATTCGTCCGGTGTCGTGGACGGTTCCGCCGGCGTGCTGCTGTCATCGCCGAATTACGCTAAGTCCCAGGGCTGGAAGCCGCGGGCGCGCATCGTCGCCATGGCGAACGCTGCCGGTAGCCCGGAGCTGATGCTGAACGAGCCGGGTCCGGCCACACGCAAGGTGCTGAAGAAGGCCGGCATGACGCTGGACGACATCGATCTCATCGAGATCAACGAAGCCTTCGCCGTGGTGGCGTACAAGTTCATGCGCGATCTCGACATCGATCCGGCCAAGTGCAACGTCAACGGCGGCGCCATCGCGCTGGGTCACCCCATCGCTGCCACCGGCTCCGTTCTGATCGGTACCGTGCTCGACGAACTCGAGCGACGCGGACTGTCCACGGGTCTCGTGACCATGTGCGCGGCCGGCGGCATGGCACCGGCCATCATCATCGAGCGCATCTGACCCACCGCTACGCAGGACCGGGGCGCCCTGTCCCGTTCCTGCGTCACGCTTCCTCGACCGCTCCAACGAACACCCAGTGGGCGCAAGTCGTCGGGAGCGAATGGCTCCCGCTGGCGTACCGCACGATTCCCGCGACAAGTCAGTGGGAGCGCACGTCCGCACAGCGGGCGTGGCGATACGCGTCAAGCTTGGGTCTGGATCAGTCGTCGATCGCGACGCCGTCCTACGGCCGACCTCTGCTCCCACTGGTTAACGCAAGTTTGCGGGAAGACGCAGAGTGGGAGCGCACGTCCGCAATGCGGGCGTGGCGATACGCGTGGCGCGCCTAGCAGGCGAGCGCTCAGCGGCGGGCGGTGACGGTGCGACCGTCGCCGGCGTGGAGGATCAGCGCGCCGTCGTCATCGATCTCGAAGCGATAGGCCTGCTGGAGGATTTCGAACAGCCGCCGCTCCTGGGCCATGAGTGACTGCGCACACGCCATCAACGTCGAATGCAACTGGGAGACGGAGAGGCCCTCGCCGGTAAGCATGTAGCTGCCGCCGTAGCTGTTGCAGGAACCGCGGCCGCCGAGCGTGCCATCCTCGCTGAACGCAACGGTGACGTCGGAGTCATCGACGATACCCCGCCCGTCCAGATCCTCTATCACCCACTCGCCGAGCAGGAGCTCCTGCGGCTCGCCGCCGCAGCCGCGCAGGGTGCGGTCATCCAGCGATACGATCACCTGCTTGGGATACGGCATGCCGGTCATGTCGTCCGCGCAGAGGCGGTCGTGAATGGCGATCACCAGGCGCCGCTCACCGACGCGGGCACCGTAGGACGTGACGCGATCGGAACGCACCGCGTCCGGCGTGGTCGCCGCCAGACTCGAAGCACCGTAGTCCCAGCTCAGGGTCAGCGTCTCCGCGTCGAGATCCAAGCGCCAGCCGGGTTCGTTGCCGCGTGCCACCAGGACAGGCTCATCCGGCAACAGCTCGCACTCCGGCCAGTCCTCGCCCTGGACGCGGAGCGTCGCCCGTCCATCCCTGTTCCAGTATTCCGTACGGGCATCGCCTGGGCGACGATAGCGGGCGCCGGAGGCCGCTTCCACCGGCCGCAGGGTGAATCGCATACCATCGGCCTCGAGCACCACCTGATCGCCGCCGTGGACCACGCGCGCTTCGCGCCCACCGCATTTCAGGCGCACGGCCAGAGGTGGGGCCATGTCGCGCTCGAGCATGATGGTTCCGAGGTCGTGGCTCCGCGCCGCGGCATCGATGACCTCCGGCGCGCTGATCCAGCCGGATTGCCCCGAGCTGATCAGGGCACCCTGAAACACGTGCACTCGGCCGGGCTGGAAGTCGGCGCGATCCACCTCGAGGGTGAACGGCACCGGCACCTGACGACCGTCCAAAGCAATCTGCCGCTGGGCAAAAATGTCACCGGATGGCGCGGGACCGGCCCGCAGTTCCACCACAGCCTCCGCGTCCGGCGGCAGGGCGATGCGAGGCAGATAGCTGAGTTCGCCGCGGATCGTGATCGTGTCGGCTGATGCTGCGGGGTCGTCTTCGGCCGGCAGCGGATCACTGGCACAGGCGACGAGCAGCAACAGGACGAGGCTCGATGTGAACGCAGGACGCAATGACATGGCCAATCTCCCACGGAACAACACTTGAGTTATCGAAGTAGCAACCAGCTAGCCAGGTTCAGTGGGAGCTCACGTCGCCCGCAGGGCGGCGTCGCGATCGCAGACTGCCGCCGGATTCAGGCGTGACGCCGATCGCGACGCCCGCTTTGCGGACGTAGGCTCCCACTAGGCCTCGCATGCATCGCCGTGATTCCTTCCCCGTCTGCATGACCGATTGTTCGTGGCAGACTGCCCTCGGCTTCCAGCATGAAGCACACCTTCAGGATAGCCCAGGATGGCCGGCCTTCCGTGGCCACGTTCGCATCGTCGTCCCTCGGACTCAGCTCGTCGCGTGGGACCACGACAGGGTGGCCTCCATGCCCGGCGTTGGTACCATGCCCGCTTTCCCGCCAGCGGCGAAGGCGAACATGACTCGACGCACCCTCTTCCTGACCCTGTGCATCCTGCTCACGGCGGCCTGCGCGCCGCGCGACGAACCGGTACCGGAGACCGCCATGTCCGAGGCCCAGACTCGCATCGATGACCTGATCGACCGGGAGCTGCTGTTCGGTAACCCGGAGCGCATGCAGCTGCGCATCAGCCCCGACGGCCGGCATTTGAGCTACATCGCGCCCCTGGAGGGCGTACTCAATGTCTGGGCGGCGCCAGTGGATGACCTGGATTCAGCCCGGCCACTGACCCGGGATACCGGCCGCGGCATCTTCCGTCACTTCTGGGCTCCGGACGCGAAGCACGTCCTGTTCCTTCAGGACACCGGAGGCGACGAGAACTTCCTGCTGCACGCCATCAACCTCGAAAGCGGAGAGATCCGCAATCTGACGCCGTTCGAGAACACCACGGCAGAAGTGGTTCACATCAGCCCCAGGCACGCCGATACCATCCTGGTGGGGCTGAACAATCGCGACGAGCGCTTCCACGACGTGCACCGCCTCACGTTGTCCACCGGCGAACTCGAACTGGTAGAAGAGAACGAAGGCTTCCTCGGTTACGTCGCTGACGACGACCTGCAGGTGCGCCTCGCCATGGCGCCGCGGCCGGGCGGCGGCATGGACGTGCTGCGCAAGGACGGCGACGACTTCACCCACTTGCTCACCATCGAGCAGGAAGACGACATGGTCAGTGCGCCGGTGGCCATGGCGCCGGGGGGAGAGCATTTCTACATGTTGGACAGCCGGGACCGGAACACGGGCGCCCTGGCGCGCATTCATCTCGACAGCGGCGAGCGGGAGATTCTCGCCGCAGATGATCGTGCCGATGTGGCCGGCGTGTTCGTGGACGTGGTCAGCCGCGAGGTGGCGGCCTATGCCGTGAACTACAAAAAGCCGGAGTGGACCGCGCTGGATCCTGACGTTCAGCGTGACTTCCAGCGCCTGAACGCGGCCATCGACGGCGACCTGCAGATCACCAGCCAGAGCCACGACGGTCGTCTCTGGACCATCTACTCCGGTGAGGCCACGGCCCCGGGCACCGCCCATCTCTACGATCGTGACAGCGGGCGCATCGAGACGCTCTTCTCCACCCAACCGGCCCTGGCCGAGCAGCCGCTGACGCCCATGCAGCCGCTGGTGATCGAATCCCGGGACGGCCTGGATCTGGTGTCCTACCTGAGCCTGCCGCGCTGGGTTGAGACCGATGACGAGGGGCGGCCGAAGGAACCACTGCCCATGGTTCTGCTCGTCCACGGCGGACCCTGGGCGCGGGACAGCTACGGTTTCCACAGCGAGCATCAGTGGCTCGCCAACCGGGGCTACGCCGTGCTGTCGGTGAACTTCCGAGGTTCCACCGGCTTCGGCAAGGACTTCATCAATGCGGGCGACCGGGAGTGGGGCCGGGCCATGCACGACGACCTGATCGACGCCGTGGACTGGGCCGTGGAGCAAGGCATCACCCGCTCGGACAGCGTTGCCATCATGGGCGGCAGCTACGGCGGCTACGCGACGCTGGCAGGCCTCGCGTTCACGCCGGACGTATTCGCCTGCGGCGTGGACATCGTCGGGCCGTCGAATCTCGAGACGCTGCTGGAATCCATTCCGCCCTACTGGGAGGCGTTCTTCGAAAACCTGGCAACACGGGTCGGCGATCCCCGCACCGACGACGGTCGCGCCCTGCTGCGGGAGCGGTCGCCGCTGCACCGGGCAGAGGACATCAAGCGGCCCCTGCTCATCGCCCAGGGCGCCAACGACCCGCGGGTGAAGCAGGCGGAATCGGATCAGATCGTCGAGGCCATGCTGGCCAACGAACTGCCGGTGACGTACGTGCTCTATCCGGATGAAGGTCACGGCTTTGCGCGGCCACAGAACCGGCTGGCGTTCTATGGGATCACGGAGCTGTTCCTGACTGAGTGCCTCGGTGGCCGCCATCAGGCGCTGGAGGATTCGCTGGCCGGGTCCAGCACTCAGGTCCCCACCGGTGCCGAGTTCATCACGGGCTTGAAGGAAGCGCTCGAAGGCTTCGAACCGGTGATGGCGCACTGATGCCGACGCGCAATCTACTGTGGGAGCCCGCTACGAACGAGCGTTCACGCTGTCGCGGAATGAACCGTGACGATTCGTGCGAGGCCCAGTGGGAGCTGACGTCCGCGAAGCGGGCGTCGCGATCTGCGTCACGCCTGAACCCGGCGGCAGTCTGCGATCGCGACACCGCCCTGCGGGCGACGTCAGCTCCCACTGGCGCTACAAAACGCCCAACCGCTTTTCGGGCGCGCCGAGGGTCCGCCGTGGCAGCAGCGTCGGACCCGGCGGCTGCGCCGCCCATCGCAACGCCGGCCTGCGGCCGACGTTCGCTCCCACTGCGCCTCGCACATGCCCTCGCCCAGCGCTGCGCCCGAACGAAGGCTCAGTGGGAGAGCGTGCCCGCGACAGCGGGCGCGCCGATACGCGGAGCGGTGGTGCTGATGCTTGCGCTGCTGGCGCCGGGCGCGCTGGCGGAACGGTTTCCGGGGCTGGAGGAATGCGTCCTGCAAGTCCCGGGCGGCATGCTGTCCGCCCAGGCCCGCTGCGGCACGCTCGAGGTGGCAGAGAATCCCGCCGAACCGGAAGGTCGCCGGATCCAACTGGCATTCGCCGTTGTCCCCGCCCCCACCGGGCGAGCCAAGCCAGACCCGGTGCTGTACCTCGCCGGCGGGCCGGGCCAGAGTGCCCGGGACGTGCTGCCGCTGATGCGGGCGACGCTGCAGGAGGTCAACCGCAGCCGCGACCTCGTCTTCCTCGACCAGCGCGGTACCGGCGGCTCCAATCCGCTGCGCTGCGACTTCAGTGCGGTGGACCCCTTCCTCGAACCCGATACGGACACCATCGAGCAGCTCTACCGCAGCTGTCTCGATACCCTCGACGCCGATCCGCGCTTCTATACGTCCCAGCACGCAGCCGACGACATCGATGCGCTGCGTGCCCATCTCCGCTACGAGCACGTCAATCTGGTGGGGAGCAGCTACGGCACCCGCCTGGCCCAGGTCTATCTGCGGGCCTACCCGGACCGCGTACGCAGCATGATTCTTGACGGCGTGGTGCCCACGCGTCTGGTGCTCGGCAGCGAGCACGGCCGGGCGCTGGACGACACTCTCACGCGCATCTTCAACCGTTGCGCCGACGACGATGCCTGCAACGAACGCTTCGGTGATCTGGAAGCGAAGCTCGCGACGCTGGCCGAACGATTCGATCGCAAGACCTCGCAGCGGCTGACCCTGACCCACCCACGCACGGGCCGAGAGCAGGCCATGGACTTCAATCGCGATGGTCTCGCCCAGGCGTTGCGCATGCTGGCCTATTCACCCCCGACCCAGGCCCTGCTGCCACTGCTGATCGACGAGGGGGCAGCCGTCGAGGTGCCGGAGCGCATCGCGCTGCAGTTGATGCAGATTTACGAGCAGCTCGACGCCATGATCGCGGTGGGGCTCGAGGCGTCCATTGGCTGCAGCGAGGACTGGCCGATCTGGCGCGAGATGGATCCGCAGCCTGAAGCCGGCACCCTGCTCGGTCCGAGCATGCGCGAATCACGTGAGCACCTCTGCGCCGTGTGGCCCGCCGGCGAGGTGGCGGACGACTTCCACGAACCGTTCACAAGCGACGTGCCTGTGCTGCTGCTGTCAGGAGAACTCGATCCGGTGACGCCGCCGCGCTACGGCGACGAGGCGCAGGCACAGTTTCCGAACAGCCTGCATCTCGTCGCCCGCGGCCAGGGCCACAACACCCTGAGCCCTCCGTGCACCAGCGGCATCGCACAGCGTTTTCTCGATGATCTCGACGTGCTCGGTCTCGACACGGGCTGCATGGATCGCATCGGGCCGACGCCCTTCTTCCTCGACCTGCTGGGACCCTCCCCATGATCGAAGCCCGCAACCTGCGCAAGTGCTTCGGCGAGGTCGTGGCGGTGGACGACGTCAGCTTCCGCGCCGAAGACGGCCAGATCACCGGCCTGCTCGGCCCCAACGGCGCCGGCAAGACGACGACGCTGCGCATGCTCTACACGCTGCTGCAGCCGGACTCCGGCGACATGACCGTGGACGGCATCGACCCGCGGCGCGAGCCGCTTGCAGTGAAGCGACGCCTCGGCGTGGTCCCGGACAGCCGCGGCCTCTACGACCGCCTGACGGCACGGGAAAACGTGCGCTACTACGGGGAACTGCACGGGCTCGATCGCGCTACCATCGCATCGCGACTCGAGAAACTCGTTGGGGTCCTCGACATGGGCGAGTTCATTGACCGGCGCACGCAGGGTTTCTCCCAGGGTCAGCGGGTCAAGGTGGCCATTGCCCGGGCCATGATCCACGACCCGCGCACCGTCCTGCTCGACGAGCCCTCCAACGGCCTCGATGTCATGAGCACGCGGGCCCTGCGCGGCTATCTGCAGAATCTGCGCAGCGAGGGCCGCTGCGTGGTGCTCTCCACCCACATCATGCAGGAGGTGGCGGCGCTGTGTGATCGCATCGTCATCATCGCCCGCGGCCGCATCGCCGCCGACGGGACCGCCGAGCAGCTGATCGCGCGCAGCGGCGAACACACCCTTGAGGATGCCTTCGTGAAGCTCATCGGCAGCGACGAGGGCCTGCTCGCATGATGCCCGTATTCAAAAAGGAACTGCTGGAGAACCTGCGCGACCGGCGCGTGGTGATCAACACCCTGCTGCTCGGGCCGCTGGCGGCGCCGCTCATCTTCGTGCTGATCATCGCTTTCACGGTGCAGCAGGCCATCGACCGCGCGGAAGCCGAGCTGGAACTGGTGGTGGTCGGCGCCGAGCATGCGCCCAATCTTGTCCGTTGGCTGGAGCAGCAGGGCGTGGTGGTGAAGGATCCTCCCGCGGATCCCGAGCGGGCCATCCGCGAGGAAGAGGAAGAGGTAATTCTGCGCATTCCGGCAAAATTCCCGGAAGCCTGGGCGGCCGGTCGGCCGGCGGTGGTGGAGGTCCTCACCGACCGTTCCCGACGCTACGCCGGCACCTCATTGAACCGGGTGCAATCACTGCTGCATGGCTACAGCCGCCAGATCGGCCAGCTGCGACTGCAGCTCCGGGGCGTCACGCCCGAGTTGTCCCAGGCCCTCCGGGTCCAGACCCTGGACCTGTCGACGCCCGAGTCCCGGGGCGGGCTGATCCTCGCATTTCTGCCCTACGTGGTGCTGATCACGGTGTTCATCGGCGCCATGCACATGGCGATCGACACCACCTCCGGGGAACGGGAGCGGCGCTCGCTGGAGCCGCTGCTGATCAATCCCCTGCCCCGCTGGCAGATCATGGGCGGCAAGCTGCTGGCCACCACCACCTTCGCCCTGGCGACGCTGGGCATCGGCCTGGTGGCATTCACCTGGGCGCTGAAGTTTTTGCCGACGGCGCAGATGGACATGGCGCTGAATCTGGACTGGCGGGTGGCGATGATCGCGTTCGTGCTGGTGCTGCCCGTGGCCCTGCTCGCCTCCGCGGTGCTCATCATCCTGGCCGCCTTCGCCAAGAGCTTCCGGGAGGCCCAGAGCTACATCGGCCTGGTCATGTTCATTCCGATGATTCCGAGCTTCTGGATCCTCATCAACCCGAGCAGGCTGGAGACCTGGATGACCTGGGTTCCTCTGCTCAGCCAGAGTATCCTGATCCTGGAAATGGTGCGGGGCGAGACCATCGAGTTCGCCTGGCTGGCCACCTCCTTCGCGAGTACCGGCGCCCTGGCCCTGCTGATGGCGGCCGTGGCCGGCTCACTCTACAACCGCCCGGGCCTGATCTTCGGCGACGGTTGAGCTTGCATCGGGCCACATCTTTTTTATAATGCGTTATGATTTTCGGTGACACACTCACCGTAACGCGGAGCCCTTCATGAACAGCCCAGAGCGAGTCGTGGTCGTCGGATCCGGCATGTGCGGCATGTTCACCGCATTGGCGCTGGCGAAGCGCGGTCACGAGGTCACGGTGCTGGAACGCGATCCGCCACCCCCAGAGGGCAATGCGGACGCCGCGTTCTTTGACTGGAACCGGCTCGGCGCGGCCCAGTTCCGGCACCCCCATGCCTTTCTCGGGCTCATGTGCAGCCTGATTCAGGCCCACTACCCGGAATTGCTGGAGCAGTTCGAGGCTGCCGGCGCGCGGCGCATGGAGTTCGCGGAGATGCTGCCGCCGGAATTGAAGGCGCACTACACCCCGGAATCCGGTGACGAAAAGCTCTTCGTGCTCATGTGCCGCCGGGCCACGCTGGAAACCGTGATCCGCCGTCACGTGGGGACCCTGAACAACGTCCACATCCGCAACCGGGTGCAGGTGGGGGGTCTGCTCACCGAGGAGCGCAACGGTGTTCGGGTGGCCACCGGAGTCAGCGTGCGCTGTCGCGATACCGGTGAGGACGTGCGTGAAAACCTGCACACGGATCTGCTGATCGATGCCAGCGGGCGCTCATCGCACTTCCCGCAATGGCTGGCGAAACTCGGGCTCGACGTCGAGGAGGACTCGGAAAGCGCGCAGATCGTCTACTACACGCGCCACTACAAGCTGAAGCCCGGCGAAGCGGAACCACCGCGAGGTGACAACCGCGGCGCCGGCGATCTCGGCTACCTGAAGTACGGCGTGTTCCCGGGGGACAACGGCAACTTCGCCATCATCCTGTGCACCGACGAACGGGAAACGGCGCTGATCGATGCGCTGCGCGATCAGGAGCGCTTCGACGCCATCTGCCGCTCCATTCCCGGACTCGAGCCCTGGCTCGGCGACGACCGCAGTGAACCCACCACGGATTCCTTCGGCATCGGTGACATCCGTTCCGTATGGCGCAGCTTCATCCGCGACGACAAACCGCTGCTGGAGAACTTCTTCGCGGTGGGTGACGCGGCGTTGCGCACCAACCCGCTCTACGGACGCGGCTGCTCCACCGGAGTCATGCACGCGCAGATCCTCGCCGAGGTGCTCGATGCCGAGCAGGATCCGGTGGCGCGGGCCCGCGCGTTCCACGCCCGCACCGAGGACGAACTGCGCCCGATTTTCGACGCCAGCCGACGCGAGGACCGCAGCGGCATCAAGCGGGCGCTGGCAGCCATGGAAGGGCGCGGCCTGGAGAAGCCCGACTCCTTGAAGAAGTGGTTCGGCGTCG
>REEU01000245.1 GCA_007694905.1 Gammaproteobacteria bacterium
AGGACAACGTCGCCGTCTACGACGGCTCCATGGCGGAATGGGTCCGGGACGAGTCATTGCCCCTGACCACCGGCTCGGCGCCCTGACGCTGCGCGTCAGACCGCCTGCGAACCTCGCCAGCTCTCGGGATGCTGCGTTGACAGGCTAGGCGTCTGCGCGGTCTGGAAGGAAACGCCTGGCATGTCTCAGCTCGGCGCGATCGGTGTCAGCATCTGCCGCCACCTCCAGCAGACGCGCATAGTAATCACGCGCCGCCCCATGATCCTCCAAGGCCTCTGCCGCGCGACCGGCACCGTACAGTCCGAGGAAACGATTCGGCTCTTTGTCCATCGTCAGGCGAAACGCCTCCAAGGCCTCTTCGGGACGATCCGACTCCAGCAGCATCCAGCCCAGCAGTTCCCGGGCCGGCGCCAGCCGCCCCGGTGACACCGCCGACTTGTCGGTCCTGTCCTCGGCTTCGGCAGCCTCAATCAACAAGGCAATGCCTTCATCCGCGTGGCCCTCGGCGAACCGCAGCCAGGCGCGAGCGACCTGCCACTTGATGTCGACCTGCTCCGCCCAATAGTCGTCGCGGCGCGCAATCAACTCGTCACGCAGGGAAGCCAGCTGCTCGATGTCGTCGACTGCGGCTTGCGGCACACCGCCTCGGGCCGCCCCGACCGCCCGGGCGAAGTGCGTCATGGCCTGCGTCTGCGGCAGCTCTGAAGGTTGCACGGTCAACGCGGCGGCCTCACTGAAGGCCCGACGCTCCAGCGCATATCGGGCCGGTATGGCTGCAATGGAGAACGCCCCTGCCTGGGTGGCTCCAACCGCCGTGATATCCACCTCTTCGATGAGCGCTTCGGCCCGCAAGAGCACCTCCCTGGCCCTCCGGTCACGCCCAAGCTGCAGATAGGCATAAGCCATGTAGTCCAGCGCGTGCAGCTCCTCACCGGCACTGCTCGCTACGGCTGCCGAACGCTTGTTGGTGTCGATGGACTCCTGCCAGAGACCGATGCGGGTGAAGGTATGGGAAGGCATGTGCAATGCGTGCGGCGCGTCCGGCGCCAGGGACGCGTAACGCAGGGCGGCGTCCAGCGCCCGCTCGGCCAGCGGTGGGTGGTCATAGGCGTGGATGATGTAGTGCGCCAGCCCCGGATGATCCGGATACCGCTCGAACAGCGGCTCGAGAATCGCACCCGCTTCCAGCTGCTTGGCATACGTCTGATCCCCAGGCACATAGTTCTGGCTGATGGCCAGGGCGTAAAAGATACGGGCCTCGATGTCATGCGGGTATGCTTTCGCGAGCGTCTCCATGGCGCTTTCATACGCAAGGGTACGCTCACGTTGCATCTCCGGTCGGTTGTCGCTGAACAACTCAGCGACGGCTTCAATGTAAAGCGCCTCGCGCTCACTGGGCGAACCGGTAACCCGGGCCCGCTCCACGGACTCGCTGCCCCGAGCCAGCTGTTGCTGATTGCGTTGACCGACAAACGGATTACCCCAATGACTCAGCGCAATCCCCCAGTGGGCAATCGCGCACTCAGGGTCCCGCTCCAGCACCTGCTCGAAGCTCGCGATGGCAGCCGCGAACCAGAACGAGTGCATCAGCGCTACAGCCTGGCGAAACTCCTCATCGGTATCGGCGTGGCAGGACGTTGGAAAGCGAATGGTTTCAGCACCCACAGCTTCGGCAGGCGGCATGGAGCCACCGTGGTCGTGATCGTGGTCGTGCTGGGCCAACGCGGCGCCGGCTGCGGCAAACATCAGGCCGCACGCCACGCCTGCAGCCCTGCGCGTGAGTGATCGATTCATTCGTTCTACCTCCAAACGCGTTCAGCCCAGCCTAAAGTGATCCGACGGCTGTTCAAGAGGGCATCGCGCAAGCCACGACGTTGACCAGGTGCTATTCACCCTCGCCCATGAAAGCCCTTTCTTCAAGCTGAATGAATGCACCACTGATAGACCCGGGCCGAGACTTCGCCACTGTAGCTGATCGTACTCTGCCAGATGAACCGCGCGCCGGCCTGTCAGGTCACCGAGATGGGACCGATCGCACTGCACCACCGTCGAGAGTTGTTCAGGGTCGGCGATGAAGCGGTCGAGGCCATAGGCTTTGCTCTTGGCGTGGATGGGAACCCGGGACTACCAGTTGCACAGATTGACGGCTAAGGAAGTGCTGATCATGTCGATGCCTCGACGCTGAGCCGGAAGCTCCCATCAGCGGCAGTTGGCAAGCACAACCGCGCTTTGCCACGCGGACTGCGAGCGGGCGTTGCTAGCAACAGCTACCGGCCCCCAGGATCTACAGTGGGAAAGACTCGAGGCTTGGCGCGGTCTGGCCCTCAAGCCGCTGCTCCGATTCTCGATTATGATGCGCCACGCCGATCCGTGTTGCCGCCATGGAGCTCCTCTTCACCATGCCCCGTCGCCTGTCCCCGATGCTGATCTGCATTGCGCTCTGGCCCATGTTCTCCCTCGCGGACACGACCACCGCTGCAGCGGTCACGGCCACTGAGACCAACGACGAGGATGCCCTGACTATGCTGGGAACGGTGCTCGGAACCGTCTTCGAGCAGACTCCGCTATGGGGCTGGGGGGCGCTGTTTCTAGGCATCCTGGGTGGGCTGGCCGTCGGCAAGATCGCCTCCTCGGTTCTAAACGGAATCGGCAAACGCCTGACTGACCAGGGCCTGCGCATGCGGGGCATCCTGTTCGAGGCACCGGCCAGCCCCAGTTCGCTGCTGTGCCTGAGCCTTGGCATTCAGCTCGGCCTGCTGAGCATCGTCATGCCACCGGAAGTGGCCGCTTTCGCCCAGAACCTGCTCAAGTTCCTGCTGCTGCTCTCCTTCGGTTGGATCGCCTTCAACTTGGTGGATCTGATCGATATCGCCATCATGCGACGGGTCGAGGAGAGCAACAGCAAGCTGGCTGCGCAACTGGCGCCGCTGATCCGCAAGACCTTCCGCATTTTCGTCGTGATCGTCTTCTTCCTCTTCATTGCCCAGAACGTTTTCGGGGTGAACATCAGCGCCTGGCTGGCAGGTCTGGGCATCGCCGGATTGGCGATTTCCCTTGCCTCCCAGGACTCGGTGCGCAACCTGTTCGGTTCCATCACCGTCATGCTGGACAAGCCCTTTGCGGTGGGTGACCGCATCAGCTTTTCCGGTATCGATGGCTTCGTCGAAGAGATCGGCCTGCGTTCATCACGCATCCGCACGTTTACCGGCCATATCGTGACCATCCCGAACATGCGCTTCATCGATGGCACGGTGGAGAACATCTCTGCCCGACCCTTCCTGCGCCGGACCCTGGACGTGACCATCACCTACGACACACCGCCCGAGAAAGTCGAGGAGGCGGTGCAGATCATCAAGGACATCCTGGCGGCGGAAGACATGGCGGCGCCCTTCCAACTCGACAAGCGTCCGCCGCGCATCTATTTCAATGACTTCAACAGTGCTTCGCTGAACATCGCCGTCAGCTACTGGTACTTCCTGAGCGAAGAGCTGGGACACGACTGGTGGGGCTTCCTGGCACACGGTGAAACCTTCAATCACCGACTGCTGCGGGCGTTCAACGAAGCGGGCATCGAATTCGCCTTCCCGACCCAGACGCTGTATCTGGCCGGGGATCCGGCGCGCGAACTCAACGTTCGCGCGCGGATCGACCCATCAACCGACGCATCCGGCCAGCCTTGAGCCCGACCGGGCAACCTGCCCAGGCAATTCACCCATGCTCATCACGCGGACACTGGAGTCGCTGGCGCGCTGAGCCGGCGCCGCATCCTGCGGAGCGGCAAAGGGCCGCAGCATGGCGCGATCAGGTGCAGGTGGCCGGATTTGCTGCAGTTGCACTCGTGCACGGGAAGTCGCGCCGGCGCCCGCACCGTGAAACCCACGTACCCGCAGTGGTAGCCGCCACGATGTGTCCTCATGCCTCGACCTCCAGGGACTCCCCCGCCTCGTCGGCCTCGACGATCTCGGTTTCCTCAAGCGCCTCGACACACCAGGCCTGCAGGTCGGCATCTTCGAGCAGCTGCTGCATCCAGGGCTGGCAAAGTTCGGGTACCGGTACGCCGTAGGTCAGGAAGCGTAGCAGCACAGGAGCGAAGAAGGCATCGGCGATGCTGCGCTCGCCGTAGAGCCAACCCGAAGCGCCGGTGTGCAGCGTCAGCGCCTCACACCAGAGCCCCACCATGCGTTCGATGTCGCGTTCCACGGCGGCAGAGAGGTTCACCTGCCGCCTTGCGCGGATGTTCATGGGCCGCGCGCTGCGCAGCGCGCCGAAGCCCGAGTGCATCTCGGCCACCGAACAGCGCGCATGGGTGCGCAGGCGTTCGTCCTCGGGCCAGCTGCCCCGACGCGCACGCTCGGCCGCGTACTCGCAGATGGCAAGCGAATCCCAGACCACGCGATCCCCGACGTGCAGCACCGGCACCCGGCTGGCAGCGGAGATACTGCGGATACGGTCATGAAACTCCGGGGTATCCAGCGGCAGACGCTCGGAGTCGAAGTCCATGCCCATGAAGCGCAAACCCAGCCAAGCCCTGAGTGACCAGCTGGAGTAGTTGCGGTTGCCGATGTAGAGCACGGTACGTGCGACCATGTTCACTTCCTGCCGCCAGGGCCGCTTGCCTGCGGCCGGAATACGGAGCATAAACCCGCGTGGAAGCGGCACCCACCGCGACCCACCGCGACCCGCTGCGGGCCCGGTCGGCCCGGCTTCTGTCCCGTCGCGGCCATAGCATGATGCAACACACGAGTACTCGAGGGCTGCGGTCATGATCAAACCGAAAAACGCTCGCCGGCGCATGGTGGATGAACAGATTCGCGCCCGCGGCGTGGGTGATCCGAAGGTCCTAGAGGCCATGAGCCGCGCCCCCCGGGAGCGATTCGTGCCGTCCGATCTGCAGGAATCCGCTTACGACGACAATCCGCTACCGATCGGGCACGGGCAGACCATCTCGCAGCCCTTCATCGTTGCTCTGATGGTGGAGGCCCTGGAACTCCAGCCGGGCGAAAGGGTGCTCGAGGTTGGCACCGGCTCCGGCTACGCCGCCGCTGTGCTGGCGGAAATCGCCGACGCCGTCTTCACCATCGAACGTCACGGCGAACTCGCGACCCGGGCGAGGCGCGACCTGATCGCTGCCGGTTACGAAAACGTCTCCGTCATGGAGGGCGACGGCACGCTGGGCTGGCCTGAAGCGGCACCCTTCGATGCCATCCTGGTCTCTGCTGGCAGCCCCGTCGTACCGGAATCACTGAAGAGGCAGCTCGCGATCGGCGGCCGCCTGGTGATCCCGGTGGGGCCGGAGACGCTGGCGCAGCACCTGCTGCGCATCACGCGGACAGGGCTGGAGAGCTTCCAGCTGGAAGACCTGGGCGCTGTGCGCTTCGTGCGGCTGATCGGCGCAGAGGGCTGGAGCGATGCGGATTAGCCATCATTCCAAACCGAGGTACAGCGCCGTGATGCCGATCGCATTCACCGTCATGTGGGCTACGATCACTGGCAGCAGGCGGCGACCGGTCCACAGATAGAGCAGCCCGAAGCAGAGACCGATCAGGCCCGTGGCCACTACCCCAGTCATACCCTGATAGAGGTGGCTGATACCGAACACGAGCGCCGACAGGACGCACAACCAGGGCGCCGCGCGCGCGCCGAACAGTGCTACGCCCCAACCCACGACGTAACCGCGAAAGATGACTTCCTCGACGATGCCACCGAACAGCAGACCGATGGCCAACAGCAACAGAAAGGCGCCAAAGTCGCCCTCGATCGCTCCGAGTTCCGTGAGATCGATTGGACTGCCGGTCGCCCGCTCGATGAGCGGCTCCACCACGAGCCCGAAAGCAAGCGTCAATGCCAGACCGAATAGCGCACCGATCAATATGGAGAAGGGGATGCTGCGATGACGCATAGCCAGAGTGGAGCCGCGCGAGGACTTCACGAACAGCAGCACGAAGGCAACGATAATCAAGGAGGCGAGTACGCCGACTCCAGGGAGCAGCAGCGCCGGAATCAGCGGCAGCAGGCAGAGCGTCTTCAGCCAGGTTCTACCGCCGGCATACCGGTTCATCGAGCCTCCTTCTGGGCGTGGTCGGCACCTGCGAATCGGAAGAGCAGGGGCAATGCCCAGCATGCTTTCCGGTGATGCTGAAAGGCAAAGACTCGCTTGCGCCCCTGCTCGGCACACAGCGCAACGCTGAAGGAAAAGCCAGCCCCATCAATGCGTTGATCCGGCTCGAGCGGCATGGCCCCCTGCGACCCACGGATCAGTGGTCGCAGTTCGCAAATTCGCAAAGATGACAATTGCATGACATGCATCAATTGCGAAGCTACCCTCACATGAAAAGATGATCGTTGTACCAGTGCAGGCATTGATGCATGCGGACCCCAAGGTGGCCGAGTCCACACCATCGTCATGGAGGCGATGCGGGCACCGCGTGCTGCGTCGGAGTTTCAATCGGGGTGTCGATGACAGATTACGAGTCGCAAACGAAACGTCGCGAAGCGCGGAAAGAGCGGAAAGAGCGGTCCCAGGTTAGCCGATCAGACGAGGATCTCGAGCGTCCCGCCTGCAGCGGCGACGTTGCCCCTGCCCCGACTCGCGACGGCATCGAGCGCTTCGAAACGGAGCAGGCCATCCGAGGCGCCCGAGAGGCACAGAAAATCGCCATCGAGGACATCGTCCAGATCAACGCCGAGAAAGACATCTATGCACTCGCCGATCATCTCGGCGCCGTCCTGAAGGGCGCTTCCCCCGACGATCTGGCCGTGCTGCGCCGCACGCTGTTCCAGGAGGAACTGGCTGCCACCGCCACGACCGGAGTAAAAGCCGACGACGAACTCGCCACCGATTGGCGGTCAGGGGGCTATCCCTACAAGAACCTGATGAGCCGCAAGAACTATGAAAAGCAGAAGTACCGGCTTCAGGTAGAACTGCTCAAACTGCAAAAGTGGGTTCGTGCAACGGGGCAGCGCGTCGTCATCCTCTTCGAGGGGCGCGACGCGGCCGGCAAGGGCGGTGCCATCAAGCGCTTCATGGAACACCTCAACCCAAGAGGTGCGCGGGTCGTAGCGCTCGAGAAGCCGACCCAGACCGAGTCCGGTCAGTGGTACTTTCAACGCTACATCCAGCATCTGCCCACTGCAGGTGAAATCGTTCTGTTCGACCGCTCCTGGTACAACAGGTCCGGCGTCGAGCGCGTGATGGACTTCTGCACCGAGGAGGATTACGCGGAGTTCATGCGTCAGGCGCCGGAATTCGAGCGCAACCTGGTACGCAGCGGCATCCATTTGATCAAGTTCTGGTTTTCGGTCAGCCGCCAGGAGCAGAAGCGCCGCTTCAAGGAACGCGAAGCGCACCCGCTGAAGCAATGGAAACTCAGCCCCATCGACCTCGCTTCCCTGGACAAGTGGGAGGATTACACCCGCGCCAAGGAGGCCATGTTTTTCTATACCGACACCGCCGATGCACCCTGGACAGTAGTCAAGTCGGACTGCAAGAAGCGGGCAAGACTGAATGCCATGCGCTACGTCCTGCATAAACTGCCCTACACGGACAAGGGTCAAAGCGAAGTCGGCCCCATCGATCCTCTCCTCGTCGGCCGCGCCAGCGTGGTCTACGAGGAGGGTGAGAACGAGAGCCTCCCCATTCTCTGATCTGCTCAAGGGCCAGACGACGGGTCAGCGGCCCTTGAACACCGGTGGCCGCTTCTCTGTGAACGAGCGCACCCCTTCGCGGAAGTCCTCGGAGCGGAACAGGTTCAGCACCGACATGAGCACGTGATGCGAATGGCTCTCGAAGTCCTGAGTCAGGGCATGCCGAAACAGGCGCTTCATCTCGGCGATGGCCAGGGGCGCATTGCTGGCGATCTTCTCGGCCCAGGCACTGACCTCAGTGACCAGCTCGTCCGCCGCCACCACCCGGTTGATCAGGCCGTAACCCATGGACTGATCGGCATCGAGGGTGTCGCCGAGCATGGCCACTTCACAGGCCTTCGCCCAGCCCAGCAAGCGCGGCAGGTACCAGGTGCCACCGCTCTCCGGGACCACGCCCATGCGCGCGAAACCGGGCATGAGCACGGCGCGGTCGCTCATCAGGCGCAGATCACAGCCGAGCGCGAGATCGAGGCCGTAGCCCGCCGCCGCCCCGTTGATTGCCGCGATCACCGGCGTATCCATGCGTTGCAGCGTCACCGTGCAGATTTCGCGGGTCGAATAGTGACGGGCACCCGCCGCGGCGAGGCCCTCCCCGCCTATGCCTTCGCCCCGTGCCGCCTGTTTGAGATCGAGACCAGCGCAGAACGCGCGCCCTGCTCCGGTGATCACCACCACGCGCACGTCTGCGGCGTCATCGGCTGCCTTCAACGTCTCGTTCAGCGCTCCCAGCATGTCGCCGGTGATGGCGTTCATGGCCTCGGGCCGGTTCAGGGTCAGCCAGCGGACATGGCCCCGATCCTCCACCAACACCTCCTGATGCATGACGGTCACCCTCCGACAGGTTTCGTATGGTTGGATGGTACCTCTTCGCCGCATGCTGACGAGATGTCCATCGATCCTGCTCAGACCAGCCGATGGCACCGGCATTGATCAAGCGCAATGTCATGGCCACCCTGCCGGTGATGCAATGGCCCCTACTCACCGATCCAGATCAATCCCACGGAGCGCAACCTATCATGACGACCCTTGCAGTCCCGCCTGACGACGTCCTTCGCCTGACCCAGTTGGCTCGCGAGTTCCACGCTCAAGACGCAGTGGTCATGCCCGACACGCCGGGCAGCCTCGCGGACGAGTGGCCGCACGGAGCCCTGGCTGGACATGAGAGCGACGCCTCCCTGGACGAATTCCGCTCGATCGTCCGCGACCTCGAACCCGACCAGCAGATGCAGGTGGTTGCGCTGCTCTGGGTGGGGCGCGGCGACTACGATGTCGAGGAGTGGGAGCAGGCCGTGTCCGATGCCCGCGATGCCTGGAACCCGCGCACTGCGGACTATCTGATCGCGCATCCCATGCTGGCGGACCAGATCGAGGAAGGCATGCAGCTGCTCGGTTACGATCTCGAGTGACATCGGCCGCCGCAACGCGGCGCTGCGCCTAACCCAGAAGACGCTCGGTTACCGGGTCCGGGAAACAATGGTCCGCATGCCGCAAGCCCTTGGCCCCGTCAGATCTGGCTGACCTGCTGCAGCCCCCGACTCAGGCTGGCCACGCGCTCGTAGTCCGCCTCCTCGAGGATCTTCACTGCGAGCGCTGAGCGGCGACCGGAACGGCACAAGGCCACCACCGGCTTGTCCTTCGGCACCTCGTCGAGGCGATCGCGCAGCTGATCCAGCGGGATATGCAGGTCAACCAGCTTGCGGGTCACCGGAGTGTCGTCCGCCTCCTCGTCCAGGCGCACGTCGAGCACCGTCACATCGTCGAAGTGCTGCTCCAGCCATTCGGCGTCAATTTCCGGAACGCCGGCGTAGGTGACCCGGATTTCCGCCCAGTCCGGTTCGGGCGGCAACCTGCCGTCCTCGGGGCAGCCGCTGCGCAGGTTGGCCGGCACCGCTTCGTCGATCAGCTTCGGGTGCGGTAACCGCATCGTGTTCATGTACTCGACAAAGTCACGCTCGTTGGCACCACCGCCAGCGCGCGCGTTGAAGGCCTTTTCTTCGCCGATGCTGCTGACGGTGCGACCGTTGTAGTCATGGGCAGGATAGACGAGGCAGGCGTCAGGCAGGGCGAACAGCTTCTTCGTGATGGACTCGAACAGACGCCGGGCACTGCCCTGCTGAAAGTCGCTGCGTCCGCAGCCGCGAATCAGCAGCGCATCGCCGGTGAAGACCATGGATTCGTCCGCGAGCACGAAGCTCATGCAGCCATCGGTATGACCCGGCGTGGCCAGCGCACGCAGCTGCACGCTGCCGACGCCGAAGCTGTCACCCTCCACCAGCGGCCGATCGACGTGCTCGGCACCGATCGCCTTCGCCGAAGCGATCTCGCAGCCGGTCTTCTGCTT
>REEU01000211.1 GCA_007694905.1 Gammaproteobacteria bacterium
CGAGACCGATGCCGAGAACCAGCAGCGCCCCGGCGACGAGAACGGTGCGCTTGCCGAGCAGGGCCGGGGCCTCGCCTGGCGCTGGTGCGGCCTCCTCGGCTTCGGTGCGCCGGATGCCGCCGCCCGGCGTGACTTCCAGCGCCCAGGCCAGGACGAGCGCCAGGGGAAAGCCCAGGACCACGAATATCACCACCAGGCTCATCGCCCATTCGGGCACCCCCAGGCGGGGAAGCATGATGTCGGCCGCCTGCAGGATGACGAAGGCGGTGGCCGCGTACACGACCGCCACCCGGAACACCTTGCGGCGCTTGAGTTCGGTAAAGAGGTCTCTCACCGGCGACCCTCCAGGTTCATGGTGCGGAGTGCTTCCTGGTAGCGCGGGTCGTGGGCGACGCCGGCGAAGTAATCGCCGAGGGTGAGCAAGGGGAGGGTGGGTCGCAGGCGTGGTACCGCCACGGCCTCTTCCAGCACGGAGAGCGTGCGCTCGTTCTCGCCGAGCATGCTGAGCCAGAGGGCGATGGGGATTAACGCGGCGTCGCCGGTCCGGAGCCGGTGCTCCTCGATGGCTGCAATGGCACCGGCTCGGGCCTCGGGGTCGGTGGGTCGGGTCCAGCCGGCATGGAGCCTCTCGATCCGGCGCCGGCCCTCGTCCGGGGCGGCCCTCTGCTGCACAAGCCGAAGCCAGCCGTCGAAGTCGCGATCAAGCAGGTAGGTCGCCGTGAAATTCTGGGCGGCAAACTCGAACCCGGGGTCGAGCTCCAGGGCGCGGGTGAACGACGCGCGGGCGGCGTCCATCCGTCGAGCCCTCATCAAGGCCGAGCCGTGGGCGTTGTGGGCAACCGGCGCCAGGGGGTCGAGCGTGAGCGCGTGCGAGCACGAGCGAAACGACTCTTCCTGGCGACCCAGGATGGAGAGCAGTTCGCAGCGCCACATATGGGCCGTGGCGTAGTTGGGGTTCAGCTCGAGGGCCCGGGCATAGGCATGCTCGGCGGCTTGCCAGTCCCACTCCCAGTTCTGGGCGATCTGGCCGAGGGCGGCGTGTGCCTCGGGCAGATCGGGGCGGAGATCGAGGGCCCGTCGGGCCGCGGCTTTCCCCTCGTGTACCGCCTCTGCCACGGGGAAGTCTCCGTACATGGGCAGGACCGAATAGACCAGCGCCATCCCGGCGTGCGCTGCCGCGTACTCCGGATCCAGCGTGGCGGCCTCGCGGAACCGCTCCAGCGCGGAGCGGAGCGAGCCATCGCCGCGGCGGTACCAGTCGCGCAGCCCGAGCAGGTAGAGGTCGTGGGCGCGCGGATCGTTCGTCGTGGTGGCCTGGGCCAATTCCGCACCGGCGCCCAGGCCGAGGTGCGTTTCCAGGGCGGCCACGATGGCACGCGCGATCTCGTCCTGGACCCGGAAGATGTCCACCAGCTCCCGGTCATAGGCCTCCGACCAGAGGTGAAAGCCCTGGTCGGCCTCGATCAGCTGCGCCGTGATGCGCACCTGGTCGCCGGCCCTGCGCACGCTCCCCTCCAGGATGTGCCCGACGCGGAGCTGCCGGGCGATCTCGCTGGCATCCTCGTTGCGCCCCTTGAACGCGAAGGAAGAGGTACGCGCCGCCACCTGGAGGCCGGGCACCCTGGCCAGCAGGTTGAGAAGTTCCTCGGAAATGCCATCCGAGAAGTACTCGTTCTCCGCGCTGACGCTCATGTTCATGAACGGGAGCACGGCGATGGAGGGCAGCGCGGCGAGCCTCGGCTCGGCATCGCCCGCCGTCGTTGTCATGGGCCGCAGGAACCATCCGGTCCCGAGCCCGATGCCGAGTACCGCGAGGATGCCCGCCACGACGACGGTGCGTCTGCCCAGCAGCGAGGGGGCGGGCTCGGAGGGATCGGAATTCGCCTTCGACGGGGTCATCCGCACCCCGTCCGGCGTCAGCTCCAGCGCCCATGCCAGCACCAGCGCCACCGGGAAGCCGAGGGCCACCAGGAGCACGATGAGGCTCATGGCCCAATCCGGCACCCCGAGCCTCGGCAGCATGATGTCGGCGGCCTGAAGCACCACGAAGGCGGTCGCCGCGTACACCACGGCGACCCGAAATACCCTCCGCCGCTTGAGTTCGGTGAACAGGGTCATGGTTTGAGCGCTACTGGAAGAGGGGGGGCGTAGCCAAGTAGGGTCGCCATTTTGAGAATACGTCCGCACCATGAGATCAGTAATCGGTGGCGCGCGAGCGCCGGTCTCCCCTCCCTTACGGGAAACGCATCCGCAGGGGGCCACACCGCATGGTGCCGGCCATGGCCCGGCGGCGGCCCGCCCTGCGCCTGCGAGCACCCCCGGTCTTGCCGCACGACCGATGGCCCCGTCCAGCGGGATTTTCCGTAAGGGGGGGAGATGAGGACAGCCGGCTCGCGGTGGTTCGGCGGGATCGGCACGACGCCTGGCGGTTCTACCCGATGATTGCCAACACCGATCTCCCTCGGTGCTGGTTGCGGAATCCTGTCCGATACACAGTTTCCCCTTCACGAAGTGAGATCACCATGCGCGCACAATATCGATCGGCATTCCTGGTCACCCTGGCCATTCTCGCGGTTGCGGCATGCGATGACCGGACACCCCCGCCTGCGGAGGCGGTCGCCCTCGGCGACGAGGCCAATACCCACGAGGCCCACCGGCAGGTAGTCGAAGAGCTGCCTCACTGGTCCTTTTCGCCGGAGATGATCTTTCCGACCGATCGCTCACTCCTGCGGCCGGAGGACGGAGTCGTGCTCCCCGATGGCCGGCTGATCGTAGCCGACCAGGCCTACGGCCTTCGCCTCGTGCGGGCCGATGGCTCGCACCGGCCCTTCGGCCGCTTCGCCGGCGCCGGCTACACCCATGAACCACCGCTCGCAGCGGGGGGCGCCAACGGTGTCACGCTGGAGCCGACAGGGACACACATCCTCGTCACCGACATACACCATGGCGGGATCTACCGGGTCGATGTCGGCAGCGAGGTGACGGAGCTCCTCTACCAGCACGGGGCCGGGGTGAACATGGCGCGCCGCGACAGCCGCGGTGGCACCTGGTTCACCCAGTCGACGCGCAACACGCCCGAGAGCGGAGAGGCGGGGCTCTGGGCGGCGCTGGAGACCCCGACCCCGGACGGGGCCGTGTACTACCTGCCGCCCGCCCGCGCCGGCGAGACATCGGCGGCTGTACGCGTCGCCGACGGCCTCTACTTCGCGAACGGGATCGCGCTGGACGAAGGGGCGGGACACCTCTACGTAGCGGAGACGATGGCGGGAGCCGTGCTGCGCTTCCGCATGGACGTGGAGGGAGGTCGGCTGAGCGACCGGACCGTCGCGCTCGAGCTACCCGGTCCGGACAACCTCGAGTTCGATCCGCCCTCGCGCCTGTGGGTCGCCGGGGTGGTGCGCAGCGAAATCCTCGTGCTGGACCTCGGCTCGGGCACAGCACAGTCGGTGTTCCGCGTCGTGACCCCCCGCAGCGAGGAAGTGGTTCGCGGGGTCGAGCGCCGAATGGAGGCGGGCGAGTCGTTCCTCGACCTCTTCGGACCTGACCTGTGGGAGCCGGCGCCCGGAGCATTGACCGGGATGATCCTTTCGCCCGGAGGAGGCCCGGTCTACATCACGAGCCTCGGCAACGCGCTGATCCGCCTCGCTCGGTAAACGTCGCCGCCGACTGCCCGCAAGCGCGGCCGGCCGCTCGTATTCCGGGTTTTCGCCTGTGTCCTCGTGGCCGGCTGCGCATCGGAGGCCGATCTCGCGGAGCCGGCCACCACCCAGGACGGCCGCGGCCGCACCGCTTTGCTGCCTTCATGGCACGCGACATTGCCCCTACGGAATGCGAATGAAGGATTTGGGCCAGCCCGTCGGCCGCGCCACAAGCCCTGAGATCGAATGAATGGCGCTCGTTGAGCGCCACCCTTTTTCTTGAATGGGGAAGCGAGGAGGCGAAGGAAGCGCGGAGCCCGCGGAGCTGCTCACGGAGCCGCTGCGCTGGGGGCTGCCGGTGCGGCGGTGACGCCGAGAGCGCCCGCTGGTGCGGCGCTGGTGCCAGGAGCGTCCGCTGGCGCCTCCCGTGGGGTCCTGTCCCGCTTCCGGGTCGCCCGGATCCAGAGTTCGGCGATCCCCACCGTGATGGGGAAGGAGATCGAGGCGGTGATGTTCCACCGGATATCGAAGTTCGCGATCCCCATCAGGGGTAGCACGTCCGACAGCATCACCCGGAAAAAGGCGACGCTCATCCCTGCGGCGAAGCCCCGGATCATCCACTCCCGGTGCTGGGCGAACCGCCTCGCCTTCACGTGCCGGAAGGCGGTGACGAAGGCGAAGACCATGAAGAGGGCGAAGACCGATGAAGTCACCAGGTTCGCCGTCATCCCCCAGATGGGGAAGCGGAGGGTCATGATGAAGGCTGCGATACCGCAGGTGATGCCGATCACCACGAAGATCCTCCCGGAGGCCCGGTGGAGAACCGGGAAGCGGCGGCGAACCGGGCCCATGAACTGGATCGGCCCCAGGATCGCGAAAAGGAGCCCCGGAATGGTGTGGAAGAGTGTAAGGAGCGGGCGCGTGCGGTAGCGCTCGCTGAAGGGATCGAGCTCAGGGAGAGCACCAGCCATGGCGCGCAGGCTGAACTGTGTCCGGTCCCACGAGTCCCCTCCCACCACCCATGCCAGGTAGAGAAGCGAGATCCACCCTGCGGCCGACAGCGCCAGGAGGACTTTTCGGGGGAGCCTGCGGTTGCCGTCGATCACGCGCATGGAGGCTGTTCCGGGGAAGAGGGTGGCGGGCCTGTATGGGCGAGCATGTCGATCAATTCCGCCTCACTGGACAAGAGTACGGTCGCTACGGAACGCGGGTGAGCCGCCGCTACGGCATGGGCAGGCGGCCGAGCCGTTCCCAGAGATAGGCGTATGTCAGCGCCTGCATGCGGGCGCGCTGCTCGCTGGTCACGCCGGCGCCGTGGCCGCCTTCGGTGTTCTCGAAGTAGTGGAAGTCATGTCCCATCGCCTCCATGCGCGCGGCCATCCTGCGCGCGTGGCCGGGGTGCACGCGGTCGTCACGCGTGGTCGTCGTGAACATGACCTTCGGGTAGTCGGCGTCCGCGCGCAGGTTCTGGTACGGCGAGTACCGGCTGATGAACTCCCACTCCGCAGGATCGTCGGGATCGCCGAATTCCGCCATCCAGCTCGCACCGGCCAGCAGCGTGTGGTAGCGCTGCATGTCGAGCAGCGGCACCTGGATCACCACCGCGTTGAAAAGGTCGGGGCGCTGCGTGAACGCCACGCCGACGAGCAGGCCGCCATTGCTGCCACCCATCATGCCGAGCTGTTCGGGCGTGGTGATGCCGCGCGCGATCAGGTCCTCGGCGACGGCGAGGAAGTCGTCGTAGGCGCGCTGCCGGTTCTCCTTCAGCGCGGCACGGTGCCAGGCGGGCCCGAACTCGCCACCGCCCCGGATGTTGGCCACCACGTAGACGCCGCCGCGCTCGAGCCACGCCGCGCCGTTCACCGCGCCGTACCCCGGCGTCATGGAGATCTCGAAGCCGCCGTAGCCGTAGAGCAGCGTGGGGTTCTGCCCGTCGCGCGTCATGTCCCGCGGGTGCACGATAAAGTACGGCACGCGCGTGCCATCGGCGGACAGCGCCTCGTGCTGCTCGACGGCCAGGTTGTCGGCGTCGAACATGGCCGGCAGGCGACGCACTTCCCTCACCTCGCCGCCGTCCGCCAGATACAGCGTGGTCGGCTGCGTGTATCCGCTGTAGCTGAAGAAGTAGCGGTTGTCGTGCGGCGTGGTGGCGTCGATGCCGATGCTGCCGAGCTCCGGCGACGGCACGGTCTCGTGGCTCCAGCTCCCGTCTTCGCCCCGCGTGTAGCGGCGCAGCTCGCCGCGCACGTTGTCCAGCATGCTGACCAGCAGGTGATCCCGCGTGGTGGCCACCTGCGCGATCGACTGCCGCTCGGTGGGGGCGAGGACACGGTGGAAATCGCGGCGGCCGGCAAGGAAATCGGCAAACGCGATGTCGAGCAGCGCCCCGGTCGGGTGGGTGCTGCCGCCGATCGTCCATGGGGAACGCACGTAGACGATCAGGCGATCCTGCAACAGGTACGGATCCGCATCGAGGGGCAGGTCTATGCGGGTGAGCCGCTCCCCATCGAGCACGTGGACGGAGCCTTCGTAGAAGGTCGGCCGGTGGTAGACCACGTTGTAGATGCGCTCGGCGGTCTCGAGCTGGGCAACCCAGACACCCACGTCGGTGGCGCTGGCCTCGAAGAGGGTGGCGGCCTCGGCGAGCGGCGTGCCGCGCAGCCAGAGGCGGGCCTGTCGCGCGTAGCCAGAGGTGGTCATGCTGCCCGGGCCGAAGTCGGAAGCGACGAGCAGCGCATCGACACCGGCCCACGCCACGCTCTGCTTGGCCTCGGGGAGCCGGAACCCATCGGCCATGAAGGTGCGGGCCTGCATGTCGAACTCGCGGACCTCGACGGCGTCCGCGCCGCCGCGCGAGAGCTGGACCAGGCAGCGGCGGTATTCGGGGGCCAGGCACGTCGAGCCGGCGTATGCCCAGGGCACGTCCTCGGCCGCCGCCAGCGCGTCGATGTCGAGCACCGTCTTCCACGCGGGCGTGCCGCCGAGGTACGATTCCCACGTGGTGCGGCGCAGTATGCCGCGCGGGTTGTCGGCGTCCTGCCAGAAGTTGTAGAGGCGGTCCCCCATGATCGAGGGGAAGGCGATGCGCGTGTCCGAATCCAGGATCTCCATCGTGCGGCGGAAGATCGGGTCGTAGGACGGATGCGCGGTGAGTGCCGCGATGGTGGCCGCGTTACGGGCCTCCACCCAGGCGAGCGCGCGGCGGCCCTCGACCTCCTCCAGCCAGAGGAACGGATCCGGCTGCTGCTGCTGCGCAGCGACCCAGCGCGCGACCTTTTCCTGGAGCATCGGCAGCGTCACGCCGCCGTCACCCAGCACCTCGTCGTGGAACGCGCGGATGTCGAAGCGCTCGCCCAGCACCTGCTCGGCCCCGGCGCGCAGGCGGGTGATTTCGCGATGCCCGATCATGTATGCCAGCGCCTGGCCGGGCATAATGATGTAGCGGTCCACTTCCGTCTGGATCGCGTTCCCTCCGACTGCCGTGTTGTGCCGCATGTAATCGACCGCCTGCTGCCGATCCCAGCCCTTCGCGTGCAGACCGGTATCGACCACCAGGCGCGCGGCGCGCCAGGCGGCGGCAGAGAGCATCCCGAGTCGCTCGAGATCGCCGGAATAGAGGTTCATCTCATCCGCCAGGCGCTCGGAGTAGAGCCCCCATCCCTCGACGAAGGCCGTCGCCTGGAAGAGCTGCGTGATCGGGTGGGCTCCGGGCTGTTCGAGCGAGAGGGCGATCTGCAGGTGGTGCCCCGGAATCGCTTCGTGGAATGCGATCGCCTCGACGTCAGCGCGCGGTAGCTGCTCCGGCTCGTGAAGGTTTATGAGGTAGACCCCGGGCCGGCTCCCGTCCATCGCCGGAGGGAAGTACAGGGCCGGTGGAGCCGAGGGCGCCTCATAGTCAGGGATGGGCTCGATCACCACATCGGCCTGCGGCAGACGGCCAAAGAAGTCGCCCATCACCAGCCGGGACCGGTCCAGCGCCGCCTGTGCCGTGGCGACGATCTCGTCTGCTGAGTTGAAGCGCAGGTCAGGGTCGGTCCTGAGCCGCTCCAGTAGCGCGGGAACGTCCGCGGTGCCGAAGCTTCGCTCCCCGATGATCCGCATCTCATCGTGAATGCCGGCGATGGTTTCGAGGCCGATGGCGTGCACCTCATCGGCGGTGAGCGGAAGGGTAGTGTTGTCCAGAACCAGCGCCCGGTAGCATGCGTCGCCAGCGGGGATCGCGTCAATGCCGTAGGTGGTGCGGGCTGCCGGCAGGTACTCTTCGCGAAGGAAGGTCCGGTACCGATCGAGAGCGGGATTGATGCCGGTCTCCATGAGTTCGCGAAACGCCTCACTGAAGGCGGCATCATCGTCGCGGCGTGCGGGATCCGCCAGCGGGGACTGCTCAGGCGGGAGGGAGAGCAGACCATCCAACTGCCCGATGACCCGCTCCACACTTACGCGCGGTGCGGAGTATCCCTCTGCCAGGCCCTGCCGCAGCGTTTCTATTTCCTGGTCGAACACCGCGGGATAGTGGGCGAACCGGGTCAGAGCGGCGTGGCGGAATTCTTCAGAACCCACTGGCTGGACCGACGCTACGACAGGCAGGATCACCTGGATGCCGTTCATCTGGTCCACCGCCCACAGTTCGGCCCGGCACACGCGCCGGCCGATCTCCACTTCGAGGGCCTGCCGGAGAAAGCCGTGCGCCACCCAGACCGGGCCCTCCAGTTCACTGGCGTCGATCCTCGAGAATGCCGCGTGCAACTCGTCGATGCGTGCATCCCAGGCACGGCGGCTTTCAGGCGAGTTGTCCAGCGCCCGGTCGTGCCGGGCCATCGGCAGCCCGTAAAAGGTTCCGATCTCCGGCATGCGCTCGAGGTAGGCGCCGACGAAGGCATTCGCCAGCTCGATGGTCCCGGCATCTGAGGGAGGCGTATCTGCTGGTTGCGAAAACCCGACGGTGCCCAGCAGGAGGCCCAGCGTGAGCGCCATGGAGATACGCTTTGGAAGATTCATAACTTTAGCGATGGATTCGGGAGGAAGACAGGAATTCGAACGGACGGCCGGTGGTCCTGGGGTGACCTCTTCATAGCCACGCAACTGGAAGCGGACGCCCCTGCCTTCTCCCTTACGTAAAGCGAGCCGGTATGGGGCCACGTCGAGTCGACCTCACCGGAGCGGCTGAGAAAGTACAGTTGCGATCAGCCCGGTAGCGCTCCCGGTCGGACCGATATGAGGGCCCCTTGGCGCGGGATCTCCCGTAGAGGGAAGAGGCACGACGGGCAGGGTGAGCCCAGCGATGGTATTCGCAGAGGGAAGAGCATGGCAGGACCATGTGGATGGGAACACATCTGCGCCTGCCGGGCCTGCACACGTGGCGGGATATCGAGTCTGCCCGGTACGTGGATAGGACGGAGTTCGATGTCAAGGCGAAGCGGCTCGCTTCGACATCAGAGATCCGAATGGGCGATGTGCCGGTAGACCAGCCAGCGACCCTCATCATCCGGCTGCACGATCATGAGGAACTTCCCTTCGTCTTCCAGCGCCACCTGGTCATCCGATATCAGACCGCCTTCCATCCTGAACGCCCCCCGCAGCCAGGCCAGTTGCCTGTTCCCCTCCATCTCGTGGATCGTGATGTCGAGATGATGAACGACGAGCCCGCTGCCCATGATCCAGTCGAGGATCGCCTGCCGTCCCTCCAGCGGCGGCATGCCCGCATTCATTCGGAGTGCATCGACGTGGAAGACCTCCGACCATGACACCAGGTCGCCCGCAAGCGCCCGCTCCGCGTAAGCGGCTGGCAGTGCCAGGATTTCCTCCTGATCCGAGGCCGTCAACTCCAGAGAGGCCGCCGGCGCGGGCGTCGCGGGATCGCATGCAGAAGAGAGGGCGAGGAGCAGGACGATCATCGGGATTGTCTTGGATGGCATTCGCAAGGGGCGTTTCTCCGTCAGCTTCGAATGGTCAAGGACGCGCGAGCACTGCTTCGATGCCTACCATTACGCAGGAAAGGTCGCGATGGGGCCAGGGCCCAAGGCGGCGCACGCTCCTGAGAAAGCCCAACCGCACGACCGACTCCGCCGCGGTGGTGGACGGATCCTTCGTGGTCTCCGCCCAGGTCTCCCAAGGTGGTTGGGTGGGGGCCGCCAACGGCACGAAACCGCAGCCCCGGGGTGCTCCATCCACAGATCCTCTGCCGCCCTGGC
>REEU01000189.1 GCA_007694905.1 Gammaproteobacteria bacterium
GAGAGCACCCGACTCGAGGAACGCGAGTTCCGGCAGCTCGTCGAAGCCACCCGGCAGGCGGGACTGCTGGCCGTCGCCACGCCCTTCGATGAGCCTTCGGTGGGGCTGTGTGCCCGGCTCGGCGTCGACATCATCAAGATCGCAAGTTGCTCGGCGACTGACTGGCCGCTGCTCGAAGAAGTTTCCCGTGCCAGAAAGCCGGTGATCGCCTCGACCGGCGGCCTGTCGATCTACGACATCGACAACCTGACGACCTTCCTCTCCAAGCGCGTTCCGGCGTTGGCGCTCATGCACTGCGTCTCGCTCTATCCGACACCGCCGCAGCAGCAGTCCATGAACTTCATGGCGAAGATGATCCGCCGTTACCCGCATGTGACCATCGGCTACTCGGGTCACGAAGCGCCGGATGACTTCGACGTGGTCAAGGTCGCGGTGGCCAAGGGCGCGCGGCTGCTCGAACGGCATTTCGGCGTGCCCGCCGAGGGCGTGTCTCTTAACGCCTACTCGTTCGACCCGGAAAATGCCGGCCGCTGGATCGAGGCGGCCCAGGCCGCGCGCGCGATCTGCGGCAGCGACGAAGACAAGCACGTGAGTCAGGAGGAGTACGAAGCGCTGCTCCAGCTTCAGCGCGGCGTATTCGCGCGCCGGCCGATCGCCGCGGGCGAGACGATTGCGCGGGAGGACGTCTACTTCGCCATGCCCTGTGCTGATGGGCAGCTCACCTCGGGGCAATTTGGCCGCTACCGGACTCACTACGTCGCTTCCCGTGACTACGCACCCGACGCGCCCGTGTTCGAGTCATGCGAACCTGATTCGCTGTCCCTGCTGCGCGGTATCCTCCACGATGCCAAAGGCCTGGTCTACGAGGCCGGAATCGCACTTGGCGACGACGTCAGCATCGAGGTCTCGCATCACTACGGGCTCGAACGTTTCCGGGAAACCGGCTGCGTGCTGGTGACCTCGGTCAATCGGGAGTACTGCAACAAGTTCCTCATCATGCTCCCGGGGCAGCAGCATCCGGCGCACCGGCACCGTGAGAAGGAAGAGACCTTCCATCTGCTCTGGGGCGATCTGGAGGTGGATCTGGACGGCGATATCCACCGATTGAAGCCCGGTGAGAAGCTGCTGGTGGAACGCGATCAGCTGCACGCGTTCAGTACCCGGGGCGGCTGCCTGTTCGCGGAGATCTCGACCCGCTCGATGCGGTCAGACAGTCACTACGAGGACGCCTCCATCGCCGCGAAGGACCCCCTCCAGCGCAAGACCCTGGTCGACTCCTGGTAACGGCCGATGACGCCCCTGCGCAGGCTCATGGTCAAGTTCCTCAAGCCCTTCAATGCCTGGCACAAGCGGAGGCTGTTGCGGGAGGCGCGCGAGGCGTACCGCGCAATTGCCTTCGAGCCCGGCGACCTCGCCATCGACTGCGGGGCGAACGTCGGCGATGTGACGCTGGATCTTGCCGCCCGTGGCGCCACGGTGCATGCCTTCGAGCCGAACCCGGATGTGTTCGAGGTCCTGGCCAGCCGGACGCGGTCGCAGCCAGCGGTGCACTGCTACCCGCAGGCCGTCGCGAACCACGCCGGGACGGTGTCGCTCTATCTGCACCGCGAGCGTGCCGCCGATCCCCTCGCGCACTCCGGCGCGCCGTCGCTGGTCGCCACCAAGCACAACCTGGACCCCGGACGCTCGGTGGAGGTCACCGCGATCGATCTCGCCGATTTCATCGAGGCCTTTCCGGGGCGGGTGCGTCTGTTGAAGATCGACGTGGAAGGCTACGAGGTCGTGCTGCTCGATCATCTCATCGACCGTGGTGTGCTCAGGCAGGTCGACCATGTCTTCTGCGAGACGCACGAGTTCAAGGTTCCCGGGCTGCTGCGGGAGACGCGGCGACTGCGGCGGCGTCTCGCCGAGGAGCAGCTCACCCACGTGAATCTCGGCTGGGCCTGAAGGCGCTGGTCGTCGACGTTATACTGGCCACACCGGGGCTGTTCCACCTTCGCGCGCCATGAATCATGACTAGTCCGACTCAGGCGCCGGCTCTGCGCCGGCCCTTCAATGCCAGACCCATCTATCGCGGCCTGCAGCTGCTCGCGCTGCCGCGGTCGCTGCTGCATGGCGTGCTCAGTGCCGCCAAGCGCATGACGGTCCGCGAGCAGATCGAGCTGCGCGCGCAGCTGGCCCAGGCGCTGCCTGCGCCGGGGCCGAACGGTATCGAGCTGGACGAGGAGCGGGCCTGCCGGCGTTTCCAGCCTGACGAGGTTCCAGGTGCCGAAGAGACGGCGCGGCGCTGTCTCGAGCTCTACGACGCCTTTCGCGCCAGCGGCGAGGGCGAGGCGCTGCTGGCGCGCAACCGCAACAAGCCCTTCCTGCTGTCGTTGGCCGCGGGCAATGAGTTCGCCCGTCATCCCGAGCTGTTGCGCTTTGCCGTGGCCCGGCCCTTGCTCGAGGCTGCGAGTCGCTATCTCGGGACCGTTCCGGTGGTGGAGGGCATTGCGCTGTGGTGGACGCCGCCGAACGAATCGTCGAAGTCGAGCCAGACCTGGCACATCGACGAGCTGGCTCCCAGGCAGGTGAAGGTGCAGCTGAACTGCACGGAGGTGACTGCAGAGCAGGGACCGCTGCACTACATTGCCGCGAGTCGTTCAGAGCAGGCGCGGGCGGCGCTCGGCCACCGCGGTGGGCGGTTGAGCGATGCCGAGGTGGACGGAACCGGCGCTGGCCGCGAGGTGGAACGTGTACTCGGGCCCGCCGGCAGCGGGGTGATCCTCGACAGCTCCCGCTGCCTGCACTATGGCAGCCGCGGTAACGTCCGCGATCGCCTCGTGCTCACGTTCCACTACCTGCCGCTCGACGCTCCCACGGAGACACGCTACAGCCTGCAGCTCCCGGTCCTGCCTCCCGGCTGCGAGGACCTCGACGAGCTGCAGCGCCTGGCGCTGGGTTTCGGCTGAGCGCGGGCCAGCACCGTTTCCTTGACCTCGCTGTCATACCCGTCGAGGCCGTTCGGCGTGAAGTGATGGGTCCTTCGTCCTCTGTCCCGAAGCCGAGCCCCGGGCCGCCAGCGCGGAGATCCGGTAGGCTTCCGCAACGTCCAGGTCGGAAGGGCCGATGCCGGAGTCGAACGACAACGCCAGCAGCTCCACCACTTTCAGTGCCGTGTGCAGGTTCGTCTGGCGCTACTGGCGCTCGAGTCCACTGCTGTTCGCGGCGGTGCTCGTCGGCGTCGCCATCGGCGTCGTCACCGAGGTGCAGATCCCGAGCCGCGCGGCGGAGCTGGTTTCGGCCCTGCGCGGAGCCGACGCCAGCGGTGATCTGCAGCCGGCCCGGGATGCGGCACTGTGGCTGGTGCTGACCTTCGCGGCCGTATCGCTGATCCAGCAGATCTACTTTCGCCTCTGGATCACGTTCGCTGCAGACATCATGCGGCGCCTGCTGAACGACGGTTTCGACCGGGTGCAGCGCTTCGCGACGGACTGGCACGTGAACAACTTCGCTGGGGCCACCGTGCGGCGAATCACCCGCGGGATGTGGGCCTACGACAACTTCTCGGACGTCGTGGTCATCGATCTCGGCCCGGCGTTGTGTCTGCTGGTCGGATTCGCCGTTGCGATGACCCTGCGCGATCCGATGCTGGGCGCGTTCTTTGCGGGTTCCGTGTTGCTGTTCCTGACCGTGAGCATCGCGCTGTCACTGGGCTATGTGGCGCCCGCCAATCGTCGCTCCAACGATGCGGACACGGCGGTGGGCGCGGGGCTTGCGGACGCCATTACCTGCAATTCGACCGTGAAGTCTTTCGGTGCCGAGGACCGGGAAGCCGACCGGCTCGGCGGCGTGACCCGACGCTGGCAGCTGCGGGCGCGCCACTCCTGGCGGCGCAGCCTGGACACGGGCGCGGTGCAGTCGCTGATGATCCTGCTGCTGCTCGGCGGTCTGCTGGCCCTGGTGCTCGGCCGTGCCGAGGCCGGAGGGCGGGTCGATGATCTGGTCTACGTGCTGACCACCTACTTTCTCGTCAACGGCCATCTGCGCAACATCGGGCGCCAGGTTCGTGATCTGCAGCGTTCGGTGAACGAGCTCGACGACCTGGTGGAGATCGACGCCACCGCGCCCCAGATTGCCGATGCCCCCGCCGCGCATGTGTTCCGTCCCAGCCAGGGGACGGTTCGCTTCGAGCACGTCCATTTCGGCTATCCGAATCAGCCGACCCCGGTGTTTGCTGATCTCGATGTGACGATCGAGGCCGGCGAGAAGGTGGCGGTGGTGGGTCCCTCGGGAGCCGGCAAGACCACCTTCGTCAAGCTCATTCAGCGACTCCACGACGTCGATGCGGGTCGCATCCTCATCGACGGGCAGGACGTGCGCGCGGTCACCCAGTCGTCCCTGCGCCGCGCCATCGCCCTGGTGCCACAGGAGCCGATTCTGTTTCATCGCTCGCTGCTGGAAAACATCGGGTATGCGCAGCCGGATGCGGATCGGGACGCCATCGAGGCGGCGGCGCGCCAAGCCCATGCCCACGCGTTCATCGAGCAGTTGCCGCAGGGCTACGACACGCTGGTCGGAGAGCGCGGTATCAAGCTCTCCGGCGGCGAACGCCAGCGCGTCGCTATCGCCCGGGCGATCCTCGCGGACGCGCCGTTGCTGATCCTCGACGAGGCCACCTCGTCGCTTGACTCGATCACCGAGCATCTCATCCAGCAGGCCATCCACACGCTGCTCGAAGGCCGCACGGCGATTCTCATCGCGCATCGACTCTCCACGGTCCGGGAAGCGGATCGGATTCTGGTGTTCGAGTCCGGCCGGGTGGTGGAGGAGGGCCGCCACGCCGAACTGATGGCCCGGCGCGGCGGTGTCTATCGACGCCTCTACGACATGCAGGCGCTGGGTTTCCTGGATCATGACGGCGCGGACGAGGCAGCCGGGTCGAAGCACAAGGTAGGCGGACTAGAACAACGCAAGCTGCGGTGAGATCGAACTCGGAGCGCGAAAGCGGCTGCAGTCCAGCGGGGGTTCCTGCCCATCGAGGCCGAGCCTGCGTACGGCCAGGCGGAAGCGCTCGCCGAGCAGGCGGGCGAAGGGGCCGGTACCCACCATGCGCTGCCCGAAGCGGGCATCGTAGTCCGCGCCGCCACGACACTGGCGGATCAGGGACAGCACGTGCGCGGCCCGGTCGGGGTAGTGCAGTTCGAGCCAGTCGCGAAACAGCGCTGCGACCTCGTGCGGCAGGCGCAGCAGGATGTAGCCGGCCCGGGAGGCGCCGGCCGCCGCGGCCGCGGCCAGCAGATCTTCGAGCTCGTGATCGTTCAGGCCCGGGATGATCGGCGCGGTCATCACGCTCACCGGAACGCCGGCCTCATGCAGGCAGCGAATCATGCGCAGACGGGTGGAGGGATCGGCGGTGCGGGGTTCGAGCCGGCGTTTGAGTTCGCCGTCGAGGGTGGTGAGGCTCACCGCGACCCGCACCAGCCCCCGTTCCGCCATGGCCGCGAGGCGGTCGAGATCGCGCAGCAGCAGAACGCCCTTGGTGGTGATGGACAGCGGATGCTCATGGCGATCGAGCACCTCCAGCAGGGACTGCATGACCTTGAGTCGCCGTTCGATGGGCTGATAGGGGTCCGTGTTGGTGCCGATGGCGATGGGTCTGCAGACATAGCCCGGACGCGCCAGCGCCTTCGCAAGCAACGCGGCGGCATCCGCCTTGTAGAACAGACGGGTTTCGAAATCGAGCCCTGGCGAGAGGTCCACATAGGCATGCGCGGGCCGGGCGAAGCAGTAGACGCAGCCGTGTTCGCAGCCCCGGTAGGGGTTGATCGACTGGCTGAAGGGAATGTCGGGGCTATCGTTGCGGGCAATGATGCTGCGCGCCCGCTCCGGCAAGACCTCGGTGGCGATGGATGCAGGCAGATCCGGCGTGCCCGTGCCACCCCAGCCGTCGTCGGTCCAGGCACTGGTGGATGCGGCGAAGCGTCCTGCCGGGCTCGATGCGGCCCCGCGTCCGCGGCGAAGCTGGATGGGTGTGTCCATGGACACACCTTAAATCTGTATGAATATACAGTCAAGCCAAGCGGCGCTGATCCCCGACGTCCGCATTGAGCGCGAGGAAGGCCCGCACCCTGGCCGCCACCGCGTCTGCATGCTCGGCCTCAAGGTGCAGGTGATGGGGACCTTGGAGCTCATCCACGGTCAGATTCGCATGGTGGCGGATGCGGCGCTCGAGTCCGCCCCGGTACCAGCGGTCGCCCTGCGCGGCCGTTAGCAGCAGCGATGGCGCGGTGGTGGCGGCCATCAGCGCATCGATCTGCCGCGACGACACCCGTAGCGGTGTCGCGAAACGGATGCGCGGGTCGCTGCGCCAGGTGACGCCCCCTGGAACCACACGATGGCCTCGGGCCACCAGTTCCCGGGCGGCATCCAGACTCTGGTCGGTAGCTTCGGTCACACGCTTCGCCATGCGCTCCGTGTCCGGATACACAGGCGGCTGCTTTTCGTGCGCCCGCAGCATCTGCTCCACCGCCAGCCGGTTGCGCTGATTGCCCTCTTCGGGCCCGCCCTCGTGATGCACCATGCCGTCGATGAGCACCACGGTGGTGATCCGCTCGGGAAACAGCCCTGCGGTCTCCGAGGCGACGGCGGCGCCCATGGAGTGGCCGATGAGGCCGAAGCGGTCCCAGCCCAGGGTCTCAGCCACCGCCAGCAGATCCTGGATGTAGCTCAGGGGGAAATAGTGGAAGCCTGGTGGGTGGTGGTCCGAGTAGCCGTGACCGGCGAAGTCCAGGGCGAGGAGGTGCAGCTCGGGCAGGCGCGGTGCCAGAAGATTGAAGCTGTTGGCATTGTCGAGCCACCCATGCAGGCAGAAAAAGGGCGCCCCGTCGGGGTCGCCCCAGGCGCGTCCGGCCAGAGTGCGTCCCGGTATCTCGATGCGACGTTCCTCGCCTTGCTGCTGCATGCTGGACTCTCGTTTGGATAAAGCGGCGCAGTTTACCGGCCGAAGTGGTTTGAGTCGCGTAGCTTGTCGGTATGATGGCGTTGTGCCATCAAGGCATCCTCGGCCCCTAGGGGGCGTTTCAGGAGTTGCAGCATGCCGGCGCCCCCGCGCCCCCTGAATGAAGAGGAACGGCTTGCCGTTCTCGAGCGCTACCGCATCCTCGATACGGAAGGGGAGGTGGCTTATGACGACGCGGTGGCCCTCGCTGCCGCGATCGTGAACGTGCCCGTGGCCCTGCTCAGCCTGGTGGACCGGGACCGCCAGTGGTTCAAGGCGAGAGTCGGTCTGGATGTGGAGGAGACGCCGCGTACGGTGTCGTTCTGCGCCTGGGCGGTCTACGAGGATGCCAACCTGGTCGTCGCCGACGCGACGGAGGACGAGCGTTTCGCCGACAACGAGCTGGTCTGGGGCGAGCTGGGCGTGCGCTTCTATGCCGGCGTGCCGCTGCGGACGCCGGATAACCTGGTGCTCGGTACGCTTTGCGTCATCGACCATCAGCGTCGCGAAATCACGCCGGAGCAGCTGGCGCATCTGGAGCGGCTGGCCTCGCTGATCATGCACCTCTTGGAGAACCGGCGCGCCGCCGACGAGCTGGCTGAGGCGTTGGAGCGCGCCGGTGTACTGGGCGAGATGATTCCCGTCTGCGCCTACTGCAGGCGTATTCGTGACGATGAACAGTTTTGGCACACCCTGGAGAAGTACCTGGAGTCACACGCTGGAACGCAGGTCTCCCACGGCATCTGCCCCGCCTGCGCGAGCCGGCATTTCGCGGACCTGTAGGCTCGAGTTGGGCCTCACAGGCGCGTGCGCTCGGCCCTGGGACGGCGCGTAAACGCGCTCGCCTAAAGAGGCGTTGGCGCGTGCGGTTGGTCCGCATGCGGCGGCCAGGCCTGGCGTGGGGGGGAATCAGTATGCGCCGCCACGCGATGGCCTTACAGACTGGCGAAGGTCTTGCCTTCCTTGGCGAGCCGCTCGAGCAGCGGTGCCGGCTTCCAGAAGTCGCCGTACTCCTCCCGGAATTTCAGGATGTCCTGATAGATGTTGGAAAGGCCCTGCTGATCGGCCCAGAACATCGGCCCGCCGGTGACCTCGGGGAAGCCGTAGCCGTTGATGTAGACGATGTCGATGTCGCAGGAGCGGATCGCGATGCCGTCCTCGAGAATCCGCGCACCCTCGTTAATCAGGGCGTACAGACAGCGCTTTTTCACTTCCTCGTCGCTGATCTCCCGGCGCTTGATGCCGAGTTCGGCGGAGGTCTCTTCGACGATCTTCACCACCTCGGGATCGGGCTGCCCGGCCCGGCTGCCTTCCTGGTAGATGTAGAACCCGCGGCCGTTCTTCTGGCCGAAGCGTTCGAGTTCGCACAGCTTGTCCGCGACCCGCGCCGTGATCGGCACGTCCTCGGGCTTCATGCCTGAGAGTTTGCGTGCGCGCCAGCCGAGATCGAGGCCGACGAGGTCGTTCATCTGGAACGGTCCCATGGGCATACCGAATTCGCCGATCACCTTGTCCACCTGATACGGCGTCGCGCCCTGGAGGATGATCTCGCCGGCCTGCCGGGTGTAACCGGCCAGCATGCGGTTGCCGATGAAGCCGGGCGCGTTGCCGGACAGCACCGCCACCTTGCCGAGCTTCTTGCCGAGCTGCATCACCGTGGCGATGGTGGTTTTGCCGGTCTTCTCGCCGCGGACCACTTCGAGCAGGCGCATGATGTTCGCCGGGCTGAAGAAGTGCATGCCGATCACGTCTTCCGGCCGGCTGGTGACGTTCGCCATCGCGTCGAGATCGAGGCCGGAGGTGTTGGAGGCGAGGATGGCGCCGGGCTTGCACACCTCCTCGAACTTCTTGAACACCTCCTTCTTGACGTCGAGGTTCTCGTATACCGCTTCCACCACCACGTCGGCCTGGCCGAAGTCGGCGTATTCGAAGGTCCCGGTGATCAGCGCCATGCGCTTCTCGAGGGCATCGGCGCTAAGCCGGCCTCGGTCCACCATGCGCTGGTAGTTCTTGCGGATGACGCCAAGGCCGCGCTCGAGCGCCTTCTCGTCCATCTCGAGGACGGTGACGGGGATGCCCGCGTTGGCGAAGCACATGGTGATGCCGCCGCCCATGGTGCCGCAGCCGACCACGCCGGCACTGGCGATCTCCTTGACCGGCGTGTCCTTCGGGACATCCGGGATCTTCGCCACCTCGCGCTCGGCGAAGAACATGTGAATGAGGGCTTCGCGCTGGGGATGTTCGAGGCACTTTCTGAAATTCTCGGCTTCCACCTTCATGCCGGCATCGAAGTCGTCGTGGTTCACGGCAGCTTCGACGCACTGGATGATCATCTCCGGGGCGAAGCGGCCACGCATCCTTTGCGCTGCATTGCGGCGGGCTTCGGCGAAAATCTCGTCGTTGCCGCGGTCGGCAGCGGCCTTGCCGGCATCGTCTCGGATGCGGCGCTTGGGCGCAGCCTTGGAAACCTGTTGGCGCGCCCAGTCCAGTGCGCCCTTGATGAAATCGCCATCGATCACGTCATCGACGATGCCGAGTTCCTTCGCCTTCGGCCCGGGAATGGGATCGCCTGAAAGAATGAACTGCAGCGCCTTCTCGGCGCCGATCAGGCGCGGCAGACGCTGCGTGCCGCCCGCGCCCGGCAGCAGGCCCAGCTTCACTTCCGGCAGGCCCACCGGAGCGCTCGGAGCCGCCACCCGATAGTCGGCGCACAGCGCCACCTCGAGACCGCCGCCGAACGCGGTGCCGTTGATGGCGGCGATGACGATCTTCGGACTCTGCTCCATCATCTCCAGGCAGGTGTGCAGCGGTGCCCCTTCCGGTTTGCCGCCGAATTCGGAGATGTCGGCGCCGGCGATGAATGCACGGCCCTCGCCGTAGAGAACGACGGCTTTGATCGCGTCATCCGCGTTCGCCTTCTCGAGACCCTCGTACAAGCCCTGGCGGACGCCGCTGGACAGCGGGTTTACCGGCGGATTGTCGATGCGCAGGATGGCCAATTCGCCTTCCGTGCTGTAGTGAACGGTACCTTTCATGGGTCTCTCTCCCGTTGCGATGGCTGAATTCGTGAAAAATGCTGGCCGGAAGGATACCGGAAATCACGCTCGGACATGAGGCATGGCGTACAGGCGGACTCAGGCGGAGGCGGCGGTCCGCGGCGGCGGGATGAACGTGGACCCGGTGACCTTAAGCCGCCGGCAGTGTGCCGCGAACTGCGCCGCGTGGATGCGACCGGCTTCCGTCTCGGGTCCCAGCAGATTCGCCAGGGCGCCGTGGGCCAGCATGCGGTCGTAGGCCATATCGAGTTCGTTGGCGGCCGTCAGGCACCGCCGCCAGGCGCTTTCTGCCTGCCTGTAGCGGCCGCGCCCCCACTCGTAGCGGCCGATCACCCAGGCCAGCCGCGGCCGTCCGATGGGAAAGATCCGGCTGTAGATGCGAAGGTGACGAACAACCCGACGGACGCGCTTCTCGCGCGCCTTGGCCTCGCGCACGTCGGTGGTGGCCAGCCAGCGGTCGAGCACCGCTTCGGCGTAGAGGTAGGTCGCGGGCATGTTGCGGTACTGGGAGGGTCGGCCGAGGCTCTCGAGCAGCCGGAAGGCTTCCTTGAGCCAGCGCTGCGTCTCTGCCTCGTCTCCCTGCCGCATGCCACGCAGGGCGAGCAGGTCCATGGCCTCGAGTCGGGAGATCTCGTCCATCCCCTCGCTGGAGCGTTCGAACCAGGCCTGGAGCTGATCCAGGGTGCCTTCGAGTTCATCGAAACGCTGCATGTACTGCAGGTTCATGCTCCAGATCGCGAGCCCCCAGCCCTCGGTCTGGCGGATGCGGCGCTTGCGGGCAGCCTCGAGTACCGGAATGTAGAGGCTGTCCTTCGGTTCGTCGAAGCGACCGTAGATGGTTCGGATCAGCGCCAGATTGCCGCTGGCTTCCTCCCAGCGGCGCATGTCGCCAAGCTGCCGGTTGATGGCGATGGCTTCCTGGCTGCGTCGCTTCGCCTCGGTCCAATGGGCGGTGGCGGCGAGGCAGGTGCAGGTGGCGACGTAGGCCCAGGCCTTGTCGGACAGTGAGCCCAGCGCATCCGCCGCAGCGATGGCGAGGGCACCGTAGAAATCCGCCTGCCGCTGCAGCGGAACGGCCTGCATGGACACGGAGAGTTCGGTATACGCGCGCACCAGCGTCCCTGTCACGCGACCGACCCGTTCCATCAGGTTGGTCGAGCGTAGACAACTCCAGAGCATGCGCCCGGCGTCGTTGCCGAAGAAGTAGATGATGAACAGCTGCCCGATGATGGAGGCCGCGAGCTCCAGGCGGTCCTGGGCGTCGTGATCCATCGCCTTCGGCGATCGCGGCCTGAGCCTGTTTCGGGTCTGCGCAGCCGCCTCGGTGAGGATGGCAGTGACGAGTCCCGGCGTGCCGGTGGGGGCCGGATAGCCGCAACGGATCAGGGCTTTCTCGAGATCCACGCGGGCCTCGTCGAGGCGCCCCAGAGCAGTCCTTGCGACACCGAGCAGAGTCAGCCAGCGCGCCTGGCGCAGGGCCGAGGGTGGGGTGTCCAGACGTTGCGAACGGGTGATGGCTTCCTCGATGAACTCCACCACCTCCGGATTGGCATTGGCACGGGCGGCCTGCTCTGCGGCGCGTTCCAGGTAGTGCACCGCCTTGGCGTCGTTGTCCGTGCGACTCCAGTGATAGGCCAGCAGGGGGTAGTACGCGGACATGTCGCTGGAACGCTGCTCCTCGTACCACCGCGCGATGGCCTCATGCAGCTGTTGGCGCTGCGCATAGAGCATCAGGTGGTAAGCCACCTGACGGAGGATGGCATGCTTGAAGATGTAGACGTGCTCGGGTTCCGGCGCCTCGAGCGGCGTCATGTCCAGGGCCGCGAGCCCTTCCATCTCGGCGACCAGCTGCGCCCGATCCTGGCTGATGGGGTAGATCCCCTTCAGGATGCGGAAGCTGAACACCCGGCCGATGCAGCTGGCCACTTTCAGGGCCAGCTGCTGCTGTGGGCTGAGCCGGTCGATGCGGCTGGTGATGATGCCCTCGATGGTGTCGGGCAGGGTGCCTTCGAGCCTGCCTACGCTCTCTTCGGACATCGATGCCTGGCCGTTGTCGATGTTCAGGACGCCTGCGTCCCGCAGCGCGTAGCCGATCTCCTCGCTGAAGAAAGGGTGACCCTCGCCTCGCTCCCGGATCAGTTCGGTAGCGTTTCGCGGCTCGCAGCGTCCTGGCTCAGGGTATGCTCGATGTGTTTGCGCCGCGCGGGGTTGCTGTTCTCATCCTCGAGACCGAACAGTCCGAGCAGCACCTTCTGCCAGGCGAAGTAGGACGTGCTCTGCTCGATGGCGTCACCGGCGCCTTCGAGCAGCCGGGCGGGCTGATCGTCGAGGGCCGCGGCGAAGTGCTCGACGAGTCGGGACTTACCCACTCCGGCTTCGCCCTCGATGTAGATGCAGCGGCGGCTGTCGGATTCCACCAGTGCTTCGACTGCGGCGGTGAGGATTCCTGCTTCGTGCACGCGGTCGATCATGATGTCCACGGAGCGTTCCGGATCGGCCCGCGCCTTGTGGCCCTGGGGGCGGAACACAGGTAAAGGCAGGCTCTTGCCTTTCACCGAGAGCATCTGTGGTTCGCTGTACTGCACGATGGTCTCGGAGCGGTCCACCGTGGCCTGATCGCAGAGAATGTAGCCGTCCGCGTTCTGCATCAGGCGGGCGGCAAGATTCACCCGGTCGCCCATGATGGTGTATTCCTGGCGTTCGTCACCACCGACGGAACCACAGTAGACGCGCCCGGTGGCGACCCCGATCGAACAGCGTTGACCGAGTTCCGACAGCGCCGCATGCATGGCCATGGCTGCCTGCGCGCCACGGGCCGCATCGTCCTCATGGGCGAAGGGCGGCAGACCCAGTGCAGCCACGAGCGAGATGCCCTTGTCGTCCACGGACAGCTTGTTGACGCTGCCTTCCCAGGGGAAGAAAAGTGCCTTCTGCAGCGCTCTGAATGACTTCTGAGCATCACCGAGAGGCGTGTCGTGGCGCAGGTCCGGCAGGTTCACGAACAGGATGGTGAGCCGCCGCAGTTCACCGAGAAAATCCGTCTGACCCGCCATGATGCGGCGGGTGATGGAGGCAGGCAGGTAGCCACGCAAGGCGTCTTCGAGTTCACGCGGCAGCTCCGGTGCTGGTGGGACGGCCACCGCGGCGACCGTTTCGTTGAGCTCTTCGATGCGCCAGGGTGGAATTCCCGTGCGCTCCGGATCGCCGTCCTCGTCGAGTGCCGGCGTCCCGGTCGCGTGCCGGTTGATCAGTGCCCAGACCTCCGGCGACACCAGCACGTCACCGGGCGCAGCCAGCGTCCCCACCCGACCCACCTGGTTCAGGGGCGAACCGGCAACCGCAAACTCCCAGCGATTGAACTGGCCGCCCATGTGCACCACGACACCACGGTCGATGCCGATGGCCACCCTGAGACTCAAGGTATGGGACTCGGCCTGATAGCCGGCCAGGCTCGCCTGCAGTTCGAGGCCGCAGCGCGTGGCCCGCAGGCAGGCGTCGACATTGCGCGGATCGTCGCCCGCGGGCGACCACAGCGCCATCAGGGCATCACCGGCGAACTTGAGCACATCGCCGCCGTGATCGGCGACGATGCGTGACATGCGTCCGAAGTAGTCGTTGAGAATCCGGGTGAGGGCTTCGGCACCGGCTGGGCCCTGGGCGGCGAACGCCTCTGTCAGCGGCGTGAAGCCGCTGATGTCGGCGAACAGAATCGCACCCTGGAAGTGTTCGGAGGAAGGCGCGTCGACGGCCCGGGCTTCACGGAGCAACCGTTCCACGATCAGCCGCGGCACGTACCGCGCATAGATCTGCGACAGTCCCTGTTCCCGCACCTTGCTCGACCCTGCCCGCCTCCGGACCAACCGTCAGTCTACACCCAATATGGGCTTGTTCATTCTCGATATGGGCCTATTCGTTCTCGAGGACGCCCTTCGGCGCTTTCTGCTTCATGAAACCGAACATGTAGCCGGCCACGCGCCGCATCTGGATCTCCTCGGCACCCTCGGTGATCCGGTAGCGACGGTGATGCCGGTAGATGTGCTCGAAAGGCTTATGCCGGGAGTACCCGAGTCCGCCATGGACCTGCATGGCCCGGTCGGCGGCTTCGCAGCACAGCCGGTTTGCCCAGTAGTTACACATGGACACCTTGTCCGAGACCGAGAACGCGCCGTACTGATCCATCTGCCAGGCGGTCTTGTGGATCAGCGCGCGTATCATCTCGCACTGGGTCTGCAACTCCACCAGCGGAAACTGGATGGCCTGATTGGTGGCCAGCGGCTTGCCGAAGGGCTTGCGCTCCTGGGCGTACTTGACGGATTCGTTGATGCAGAACTGGGCAGCGCCGAGGCTGGAAGCGGCCTGGCGGATCCGGTTCTCGTTGAAGAAATGCTGCACCACCTGCAGGCCCCGACCTTCGCCGCCGAAGATGGCATCGTTCGGAACGCGGACGTTCGTGAACGACACCCGACCGTGGTCGGTGGGCATGTTGAAGGTCCAGAGCATCTCCTCGATCTTCACGCCCGGTGCCTTCATGGGCACCAGAAATGCGGTGATGCCGAGACCGTCGCCGGCCTTGCCGCTGGTGCGCGCCATGACCATGTCGTACTTGGCCTTGTGGATGCCGGTGTTCCAGGTCTTCTCGCCGTTGATCACCCACTCGTCGCCATCGCGGACCGCGTGGGTCTCCATGTGGGTCGCATCGGAGCCGTGATTCGGTTCGGTGATGCCGAACGCGAAACCCTTCGTACCCTCGATGAGGCCGTCGATCCACTCTGCCTTCTGCGCGTCGGTGCCGTAGGTGCCCATCAGCAGCAGGCCGACGTTGTTGCCGACGATGGAATGTTCGTTCTGCAGATCGTTGTGCAGCCCGAGCCCTTTCACCGCCAGATGTTCGCGGATGATGGCCATGGCCAGGTTGCCGCACTCGCTGCCGCCGTATTCCTTCGGTGCCGCGTAGCGGTAGTGACCGGCCTTGTCGGCCAGGCGCTTGGCCTTGTGCAGCAGCTGTTCCCATTCCTCGTTCGGCAGCCCCCCGCGCTCCCAGTCGGTCCGGGCGTCCTCCCGACGGTGGTCGAAGAAGCGGATGTTGTCGTTCTCGTTCTCCAGCGGCTTGATGACTTTCTCGATGAAGTCGTCGAGCTCGGCCAGGTAGTTCTGCAGGTCCTGCGGAATGTCGAAGTCCATATTGGTGCGCCCTCCGTCGCGGTCTGGATAATTCGCACCGATTAGAACATCCTCGACTTAAGCTTGGATAGCCTGGGGAGGAGAGTGCTATGGCTGGAGACGAGTTGCGTTACGAGAAACACGGGCATGTGGGCGTCATCACCCTGAATCGCCCGGATGCGATGAATTCGCTCACCTACAGCCTCTACATGGCCTTGGAGGATGCGGTCAGGGAGTCGGATGCGCGGGTGCTGGTGGTGACCGGTACCGGCGACCGGGCCTTCTGCGCCGGTGACGACGTCAAGCAGATCCTCGGCGGCAAGGGTGCGCCGCCGCCGGAGTCCGGCGAGCGCAGCAAGCGCACCGGCGGTCTGACGCCGGCGGCGGATGCGCTGCTGTCCACCGACATCCCTGTGATCGCCGCGGTCAACGGCCATGCGCTGGGCTGGGGCATGGAGTTGGCGCTGATGGCGGACATCCGGGTCGCCTCTGCGGAGAAAGCCCGCTTCGGCGAGCTGTTCGTGATCCGCGGCCTGTGCAGTGACGTCGCCGGTCTCGGCCGGCTTGCGCAGCTGGTCGGTCGCGAGAAGGCGGCGGAACTGCTGTTCACCGGCGAAGTCATCGATGCGGCCACGGCCAAAGACATCGGGCTTGTCTCCCGGGTCGTTCCCCATGCGGAACTGATGCCCACTGCGCTTTCGCTGGCGGAGAAGATCGCCGCGAACCCGCCGCTGGCGGTGAAGGCGCTGAAGGCCGGTCTCAGGCGGGCGCTGGATCCGGACTGGCGCGACCTCGGTGCCTGGACCATCGGCCAGATCCGCACGCTGATGCAGACCGAGGACTCCAAGGAAAGCGTCGCGGCCTTTATCGAAAAACGCGAGCCGACCTTCGTCGGTCGTTGAGGGGGCAACATGGGCTACGAGATCAAGCGCTTTCCTTATGCGGGAACCGTGGACGCGGACGGCCACATTCTGGAACCGCCAGACCTGTGGGAGACCTATCTGGAGGAGCGCTACCGGGATCGGGCGCTGCGTATCCGGGTGGACGACGAAGGCTACGAGTACCTGGAGATCGACCGCCGGCCGTCGCAGCGCTCCACCAAGGGCTCCCTCGGCCTGCTCGGTGCCATGGGTTCCGACGACATGCGGCCGAGTCCGGAGCGACGCTATGCGGACAGCATGCCGTTCGGCGCCTGTGACGCGAAACAGCGGCTCGAGCTGCTGGATGAGGAGAATCTCGAAGCGGCGCTGCTGTATCCGACCCTGGGTCTGCTCTGGGAAGTGGAACTCACCGACCCGGAGCTCAGTCTCGCCTACTGCCGCGCCTACAATCGCTGGATCGCGGACTTCTGCCGTGACTCGGGCGGTCGTCTCGTACCCATCGCCCAGCTCACCCTGCTGGACCCGGAAGGGTCGGCCGCCGAACTCGAGCGTGCCGTCGCCGATGGCTGCCGGGGCGCCTGGGTGAATCCGTTCAACCATCGCCGGGTGATTCATGGTCACAGTGATCACGACGTGCTGTTCGCCGCCTGCTGCGCCCTGGACGTACCGCTGGCCATCCATCCCACGTTCACGCCCCATGGTGCGGCGGAGGGCATCTTCGACTGGCCGCGGGAAGGGCGGCCCTGGGCGGAGGCGATCTGGCTGCGCAGCATCGTCCAGCAGGCGCTGATCTCGTTCTTTTCCCTCGGCACGCTGGAGCGCTTTCCCGAACTGCGTCTCGGCGTGCTCGAGGCCGGTTCCGGCTGGATCGGCGCCATGCTCGACCGCCTCGATGCGTTCTCGGAATCACTCAACATCCAGCGGCCTTCCGCCACCGAGCTGTTCCGTCGTCAGTGCTTCATTTCCGGCGATCCCGACGAGACGGCGGCGCCTCACGTCATCGATCACGTCGGGGCGGACTGCTTCATGTGGGCGACGGACTACCCGCATCCGGATCACCCGCACACCTGGGTGGACGACCTGACCCGCTATGCGGATCAGCTCGCGCCCGACACCCGGGCGAAGGTCCTTGGCGGCAACGTCAGGCGGATTTATCGGCTGTGAGCGGGAGGGGAGCATCCGCCCAGAATCGGGTCAGCTGCTGCTGCAGCGGCCGGATCCTGGGCGCGATGCGCTTGGCGCCGGCCGCCGTGGCGGCGCCCTTGAGCAGCAGGGCGAAGCTGTAATGCACCCGGCTCTCGAGTTCGTCGAGGCCGATCTGGCCGTAGGCCCACTCCAGGATGCAGATGAAGAACTGCTGGCTCAGCGCGAGGGCGAGAGCATTGGCTTCGATTTCCGACTCGAGGAGACCGGCGTCGCGGGCCTGATCCACCCGCCCCTTCCAGAACAGGAAGCGGGGATCGCCGAACACGGCGCGGTGGTCGCGGCCGCCATCGCCGTAGGCGGCGAACAGCACCGCCTTGTGGAACTTCGGTGCCTCTCCGTAGAGCTCCACCGCCAGCGACACCGCCTCGAAGAAAATGTCGAGGGCGTCCGCTTCGAGCCGGTCGAGGTGGTCCTCGTAGCGGGCCATGCCCGCGTCGAGGACCGCCAGCATGATCGCCTGTTTCGAACCGAAGAGGTTGTAGGGCGTGGCGATGGACACGCCGGCGGCTTCTGCCAGGGCCCGCATGGAAAAGCCGGCGTCGCCGCGTGCTCTCATCAGCCGGACCGCCGCGGTGATGATGGCATCGCGGCGCGCCTGCTTGGCTTGCTCCCGGGTCGGCATGGTCCTTTGGCGCTCCAGCTGCGGTCACGCTGCTGCGTGACTCCCGATCGTATTTGGATTATAACGCGTTATAGCTTTAGCTGACGGAGACCACCTCATGGAACTGTCCCGCGCCCGCAGCTTCACCACCGCCCGGCCAGGCGAGGAGTGGGCTGACATCGCCCGTCGTACCCTGGCCGATCAGGACCCTGGCCAGGCAGTAGAAGCGTTGCAGAGTTGGAACCTGCACCTGTTCCTGCGCCAGCCAAGAGGGAGGATACTCGGCTGCGACGTGATCTTCACCGAGCCGCCGCTGACCGATGCCGGCTGAACCCCATGACGCGACCCCCCGCATCGAGCGCGCCCTGGTGGCGCCGGGGCACGACGGGAGCGCTGAGTTGCTGCTGCGCATCCGTTACGGCGACGGGTCTTCGGACAGCGTCACGCTGGATGCCGCCGCCGCGGAGCGCCTGCTCGATCAATGCGGGGCCACTGCCCTCGAACAGCTGGTGGGTCAACCCTGGCGCCGTCTGCTGAACGTACTCGAACAATCTGGAGATTGAAGCGATGGACCTGATCATCCGCAATGGCCGTATCGTCGATGGTACCGGCCTGCCTGCATACCAGGGCGACATCGGCATCCGCGATGGTCGCATCGTGTCGGTCGGTGGCCGTATACCCGGCACGGCCACCGAGGAGATCGACGCCGCCGGGCGGGTCGTCGCCCCGGGATTCATCGATCCGCACACCCATTTCGACGTGCAGCTGCTCTGGGACGGCCAGGCCCGTCCGGCGCTCGAGCACGGCATCACCACGGTGGTGCCCGGCAACTGCTCGCTGTCGCTGGCACCGCTGAAGGTCGAGCATCGGCCGCGGCTGGTGGGCATGTTCCAGCAGATCGAGGAGATGCCGGACGCCGCTTTCGACGGTGCCTTCGAGTGGACCTGGGAATCCTTCGCGGACTACCTCACGGCCCTGCGCTCGAAGCTGGCAGTGAACGTGGCGCCGCTGGCGGGCCACAGTGTCATCCGCCTCTGGGTCATGGGCGATGCCGCCAACGAACGCGCAGCCAATGCCGACGAGATCGCGGGCATGCAGGAGTTGCTGCGGCAGTGTCTCGAAGCCGGGGCGGTGGGCCTGTCCACCAGCTTCGTCGACGTCGACGAACGGCTGCAACCGGTGCCGAGCCGCTACGCCCATGCGGAAGAAATCGATGCCCTGGCCGCGGTGCTCGGTGAGTACGGCCGCATGCTGCAGGTGGTCCCGGAATTCTATGCCACCGACATCACGCTGGCGCGGGTGGATCAGCTGGCAGAACTGTCGCTGAAACATCAGATTCCGACCACGTTCTCGCCGCTGTTCGATTCCGCTGCCAATCCGGACAACATTTCCCGGGTGATGGCGCGGGTAGAGGAGCAGATGGCGCGCGGCGCGCGGGTCTGGCCCCAGGTGCAGACCCGGCCCATCGACATCAGCTTCACGTTCGAGGTGGCCAGCCTGCTGTTCGCCGGCACGCCGGGCTGGTACCGGACCATGCGTCTGCCACGGGACGAGAAGATCGCCGCACTGCGCGACCCGGAGCGGCTCGCGCGGCTGCTCGAGGAGGCAGAGCCGGGCGGCAACACTGACCGCTTCCGCAAGATGCGGGTCCGCGCCGTGGCGCGTCGCGAGGACGACGGCCTCGTCGGCCGCAGCCTCGGGGACATTGCGGCTGAGCGGGACAGCACGCCGGCACGGGTGATGGTGGACATCGCTCTGGCCAACGATCTCGATGCCAGCTTCGTTGCCACCGATCTCGGCCATAACGACCCCGCGCGGGTGGGCGCGCTGCTTGCGCACCCCATGGTGCACATCGGTGCCAGTGACGGCGGTGCCCACATCCAGTCTTTCGCCACCTACGGCGACACCGGTTACCTGTTCAGCCGCTTCGTGCGTGAACGTCACGACCTTACGCTGGAGGCGGCGGTGAAGAAGATCACGGCGGATACGGCGCGAATCTGGGGTATTGCCGGTCGCGGCCTGCTGCAGCCGGGTTTTGCCGCGGACATCACAGTGTTCGACCCGGACGTCATCGACCGCGGCGACGAGGTGGTGGCCCACGACATGCCCGAAGCCGGCATGCGCTACGTGCGCGGCTCCCGCGGCATCTACACCGTGGTGGTCAACGGTGCGGTGGCCTGGAGCGCGGCCGCCGGCGGCTACACGGAAGCACGGCAAGGACAGGTGGTGACTCGATGAGCGGGATCCGTTTTCACTGCGTCGACGCGAACGGCATCCGCATCCATCTCGCCGAGCAGGGTGAGGGTCCGTTGGTGCTCATGGTTCACGGCTTTCCGGAGTCCTGGTACTCCTGGCGCTATCAGCTGCCGGCGCTTGCCGCCGCCGGCTACCGGGCAGTGGCCATGGACGTGCGCGGCTACGGCCGCTCGTCGAAGCCGAGCCGGGTGGAGGACTACCGCATGGTGCAGAAGGTCGCCGACGTGGTCGGCGTCGTGAAGGCCCTCGGCGGCGGCCCGGCCACCATCGTCGGGCATGACTGGGGCGCACCCATTGCCTGGAACTCCGCGCTGCTGCGTCCGGATCTGTTCCGCGGCGTGGCCGGCCTGTCGGTGCCCTACGCCCCACCGCACGGCCCGACCCGGCCGCTGGCGGGTATGCGTGCCATGGCCGGTGACAACGAATTCTACATTGAGTACTTCCAGCAGCCGGGGCGCGCCGAGGCGGAGATCGAGGCGGACGTGCGCGGCTGGCTGCTTGGTTTCTACTGGTGCGCGTCCGGCGACATCGAGAACGGTCCCAACATTGCCATGGTGGATCGGGGTCGCACGCTGCGGGAGAAGTTCGTCCATCCAGAGACCATGCCGGCCTGGATGAGCGAAGCGGATCTGGACGTCTACACCCGCGAATTCGAGTACTCCGGCTTCTTCGGGCCGCTCGGCCGCTACCGTAACGTGGACCGGGACTGGGAGGATCTCGCCGCCTTCGCCTACCGGCCCATCGAGGTTCCGGCCCTGTTCATCGGCGGCTCGAAGGATGGCCCCACCATCTGGGGCAAGCCCGCCATCGACCGCTTCCCGGAGACCTTGCCGAAGCTGCACCAGTCGGTGATTCTCGATGGCTGCGGCCACTGGGTGCAGCAGGAGCGGGCGGACGAGACCAACGCGCTGCTGCTGGACTTTCTCGCTGCCATCCATTGACGATCAGAGAGTAGACATGAGCTACGACACCATCCTCACCGACACAGCCGATGGCCTCCTGACCATCACCCTGAACCGGCCCGATCGTCTCAATGCCTGGACCTACCGCATGGGTGCAGAGCTCGGTGACGCCATCGCTGCCGCCAACGACGACGATGCCATCGAGGCCATCGTCGTCACCGGAGCGGGTCGCGGTTTCTGCGCCGGCGCCGACATCCAGGACGTGTTCAATGCCCAACAGCAGGATGCAGGGGCAGCGAAGGAACGCCCGGTCATGCGCAGCTGGGTGGAGCTTGTGCGTGAGTCCAAGCCCATCGTCGCCGCCATCAACGGTGCCTGTATCGGCGTCGGCCTGACCCAGGTGCTGCCCATGGACTACCTGATCGCCGCGAAGGACGCCAAGCTCAGCCTGCGTTTCATCAAGATGGGGCTGGTCCCGGAACTGGCCAGCTCCCAGTTCGTGACCCTGCGCTGCGGGTTCGGCCAGGCCAACGAACTGATGCTCACCGGCAAGACGGTCAGCGGCGCCGAAGCCGCGGCCATCGGTCTCGTGGACCGGGCCGTGGAGGCGGATGAGCTGCTGCCCGCCGCCCGCGAGATGGCGAAGGCCATGGGCAACAATCCCCAGGCCGCCCTGCGGGCGGTGAAACAGCTCATCACGGTCAACGCCACTGAGTCCGATATCGGCCAGGTCCAGAAGCGAGAGCTCGAAGCGCTGCAGCGCTGCTACGCGTCGGCGGAGCACAAGGAGGCGATCGATGCGTTCCTGAACAAGCGCGAACCGGACTTCAAGAGGGCACGACAGACTGGCTGAAGCTCGCGACCGACCGTCCTCCGGCCTCTTGCACGTCGCCGCGCATCAATACCGTGACGGGCGCGGGAACGCCACGGAGATCCGCTCGACGCAAGCGCCGCGCACGCCCGAACTTGGTGAAACCGTTCCGCCATCGCGAAGTGCTGGAGATCATTGACCGCATCCTCGCAGACGCCTGAGCCACCTCCACCCGCCGCGGCGCGTAAACGCGTGATCCGTATGCGGCTCGCCTACAGGGGCCAGACGAAGGGCATGAGCAGCGCCGCCACCAGGAAGACGACGAGCTGCAACGGCAGGCCGAGTTTGAGGTAATCGATGAACTTGTAGCCTCCTGGACCCATCACCAGGATGTTGGCCGGATGCGACACCGGGCTTGAGAGACTGGCGCATACGGCGATCGCAACCGCCATCAGCGGCGCCGCGGGTGACACGCCCAACTCCACCGCCAGCGACAGTGCCAGCGGCGCCATGATCAGCACCAGCGCGGCGGCGGGAATCATCAGCGTACCCGCCGTGGTGAACGCATACAGCCCGGCGATCACGGCCCAGGGGCCAAAGGGTCCGAGCAGCCCGAGCACGCCTGCAGCCAGGTAGGTGGCTGCGCCTGTCTGCTGCATGGCCACGCCCAGCGGAATCATCCCGGCGATGACGAAGATGGTCCGCCACTCGATGGCAGCGTAGGCTTGATCCATGGTCAGACAGCGGGTCAGCACCATCCCCGTGGCCGCCGCCAGTGCCGCCACCGAGATGGGCATCCATCCGAGCATGGCGACCGCCACCATTGCGAGCATGAAGGCGCCGGCCAGCGGCGCCTTGCTCGAATCCACCGGCTTCGCGTGCACCGGCGTCAAAACGATCAGATCCTCGTCGTCGTTGAGCAGAGACAGGTGACGTTTCGGCCCGACGATGAGCATCGCATCGCCGGACTTGAGCGCCATACTGCCGAGCCCTGAGCGGCGCGATTCGCCGTCCCTCCACAGCGCCGCCACCTCCACTTCGTAGCGCTCCCGCAGTTTCAGGTCCGCCACCGTGCGGCCCTCGAGCTTTGCCCGCGGATGCATCGTGGCTTCCACCAGTTCCAGCTTGCCCAACTCGAACACGTCCAGATAGGGTGCGGCATCGTCGAGGATCTCGAGCTGTTGCAGTCCGCGCAGAACGTCGAGGTCCTCCTCGCGGCCTTGGATCAGGAGCAGGTCAGACCCCTCGATCACCTCGTCAGATGATGGCCATTCGGTGACCTCGCCTTCGCGGAAGATACCGAGCATGCGGAAGTCGAAGGCATCGCCGAGCCGGTTCTCGGCCAGCGTCGTCCCGGCGAGCTCGGAATCCTTCGGCACCCGCAGGACGAACAGGCGCTCGTCGAGCTGATAGGTTTCCTTCAAGTCCGTCTCCGTGAGACGAGCTACTGCGGTGAACTCCTTGGATTCGCCGAGCCGGTCGAGGTTGTCCTCAGCGCATTGCAGCAGTAGCCGGTCGCCGGCAGCCAGGGTCATGTTGGACAGCCGGGTCCTGCGGATCGTGTTGCCGCGACGGATGGCCAGCACGTTGGCGCCATGCTGCTCCCGGAAGGGTCGATGGCGCAGCGGTTCGCCAATGATCGAGGCGTCCTCCGCGAGCACCACCTCGACCATGGCTGACTTCTCCCACAGCCGGGCGAGCAGCATCGGCGCCTCCCGCTCGATGGCCAGTGAGTTCCAGCGACGGAGCATCTCAAAGCGGTCGCGTCGGCCCTGCGCCAGCAGCACGTCGCCGGCCTGCAATACCTTCTTGCGGTCCGGGAGGGCCTCAGTTCGCCCGTGACGGGTGACGGCGATGATCATCAGGTTCGCCGAGGTGGGCAGGGCGGTGTCGGCCAGCGTCTTGCCGACGAACAGGGAATCCGCCGGGACGCGCAGGGCGAAGATGCGCTCCTGCAGGCTGTATTGCCGACGGAGATCCCGCTGGCCAGAGATGGTTGCCGTGGTGTCCGTCTTCGGCAGCAGATGGCGGCCGATCAGCGCCACGAACGCGGTACCCGCAAGCAATGCCGGCAGACCGATCCAGGCGAAGTCGAAGAAGCCGAAGGCGTCCACGCCGCCCTCTACCATGGTCATGCTCACGAGCAGGTTGGGGGGCGTTCCGATCAGGGTCATCATGCCGCCGAGCAGCGTCCCGTAGGCCAGTGGCATCAGCAGGCGCGAGGGCGCGATACCGCTGGCCCTGGCCACCTCAACGGCCACCGGCAGCATCAGGGTGGCAACGCCGATGTTGTTCATGAACGCGGACAGCACGCCGCTGACCAGCATGAACACGGCGATCATGCGCGCCTCGCCATGGCCCGCCACGTGCTGGATGCCGCGGGTGATGATGTCGGCGATCCCGGAGCGGGTCAGACCCTCGCTGAGGATGAACATGGCCAGGACGGTGATCACGGCGGCGTTGCTGAAGCCGCTGACCGCATCGGCGGGCGACACCAGCCCAAGCATCGCCAGCGCAGACAGCACCATGAGCGCCGTCACATCCATGCGTACCCACTCGGTGACGAACAGCAGCAGGGCGCCGGCAAGGATGAGCAGGACGAGGGCGATCTCGAGGGTCATGGGCTCCATCGGCAGCAGGGGCGCGCCAGCGCAGATCGGAGCAACGTAGCGTTGACCGCTGGAACGAGCAAGTTTCGTCGTCTGTCAATGGACGCGTCTTGCATCAATAGTCGTGAATCGGCAACGCAGGCAGCGTAGGATTTCACTTTGACATTGATGATTCAGGAGGTATGGCATGGGCGATTTCGAGCAACAGTTCGCCAAGATGCGGGATGGCAAGGGCTTCATCGCAGCGCTTGACCAGAGCGGAGGCAGCACGCCAAAGGCACTGCGTCTGTACGGCATTCCCGAGGACAGCTGGACGAACGACGATGAAATGATGGATCTGGTGCATGCCATGCGGACCCGCATCATCACCAGTCCAGCGTTCAGCGGTGAGCGGATCCTTGCCTCCATTCTGTTCGAGGCCACCATGCGCCGCGAGATCGAGGGCCATCCCACCGCGAACTATCTCTGGAGCATCAAGAGCGTGGTGCCCATCCTCAAGGTGGACAAGGGGCTCGAGGAGGAGGCTGACGGCGTGCAGCGCATGAAGCCGATGCCGGCCCTGGACGCGCTGCTGGTAGAGGCCAAACAAAACGGAATCTTCGGTACCAAGATGCGCTCGGTGATCAAACAGGCGCATACGGACGCGATCCCGGGTATCGTCGCACAGCAGTTCGAGTTCGGTCGTCGCATCATCGCCGCTGGTCTCGTGCCCATCATCGAGCCGGAGGTGGACATCCAATGTCCGGACAAGGCCAGGGCGGAGGAGCTGCTGAAGGCGGCCATCCGCGAGCATCTCGACGGACTCGGCAGCGATGAATACGTGATGCTCAAGCTGACGCCGCCGGAGTCTGACAACATGTATGCGGACTTTGTGGCCCATCCCCGCGTGTTGCGGGTCGTGCTGCTGTCCGGCGGCTATGACCGGGACGAGGCCAACGCGCGACTGGCGCGGCAGAAGGGTGTCGTTGCGAGCTTCTCGCGGGCGCTGACTGAAGGCCTCTCTGCCGAGCAGTCCGATGCAGAGTTCAACGCCACCCTCGATGCCGCCATCGAAAGCATTTATCAAGCCTCGCTGACGTGAGTTCCGCCACGGACGCGTTGCCGCGTCTCGCAGCCGGGGCGGTGCTCGCCATCGCCATCGGCTACATCCTGCACATCGGGCGACCCATTCTGGTCCCCCTCGTGCTCGGCGTGTTCCTGGCCTACATCTTCATGACCATCACCGACTGGGTGCGCAACGCACCGATCATCGGCCGCTTCATGCCGGGCTGGCTGGCCCACATCGGTGCCCTGGCGCTGATTGTCGCACTGGTCTGGGCGCTGGTGCTGATGGTGACCAGCAACATCGCCCAGGTGGAGCGGCAGATGCCGGTGTACCGGGAGAATCTGCAGATCTGGGTGGAGCGCGTCTCCAGGTGGCTCAATCTGGAGGACGTGCCCACGCTGCCGGAGGTGTTCAGCCAAGCGGTGGCGGCCATTGATCTCGGCAAGGTGGCCGGCAGCACGGTGGGCGTGGCTGCGGCGCTCATCGGTAATCTGCTGGTGATCTTCATCTACACCGCATTCGTGCTGATGGAGCGCAGCGCTACCATGGCCAAGCTGGAGCGGCTGGCGGACACGCCGGACGGGGCGAGGCGCATCGCGGCTGCGCTCAGCGAAATCAGCGAACGCATCGGCCGCTTCCTCACGCTGAAAGCTTTCGTCTCGGCCATTGTCGGCGCCGCCAGCTGGGCCGTGATGCGCCTGATCGGGATCGACTACGCGGAGTTCTGGGCGGTGCTCATCTTCGTATTCAATTTCATTCCCTATGTCGGCAGCTTCGTCGCGGTGTTGCTGCCCGTCGCGCTGAGTCTGGTGCAGTTCGGCACCCTTGGCCCGTTCCTGCTGGCACTGTTCGGTCTCACCAGCGTGCAGGTGGCCGTCGGCAACCTGCTCGAGCCGTCCCTCATGGGACGATCGCTGAACCTCAGTCCGGTGGTGATCCTGCTGTCGCTGGCCACCTGGAGCGCACTGTGGGGACTGGTCGGTGCATTCCTGTGCGTGCCGATCACGGTGATCATGATGATCATCTTTGCCGAATTCGAAGTGACCCGGCCGCTGGCCATCCTGCTGAGCCAGGACGGCCGCGTCGAGCCGGAGGAGGCTGCGAACTGATCCCGGCTCACTCTGTGCCGGTGTCTGCAAGCGGCGTCAGCGGTGGCGGGCTGCGATGCCGCGTGGCCTGCTCGTAGTCGTACGCGTAGCCGAGCAGCGCAGCGTCGCTCCAGGCGCGGCCGAGCAGTTCGAGACCGGCGGGCAGGCCGTCCGGGGTGAACCCTGCGGGCACGGTGATGGCAGGCAGGCCGGCGTTCGCAGACAGATGACAGTTGTTGCCCTCTTGCAGGCTGCCGAGCAGTGAGGCCTGCCGGCGGATGGTGGGGTAGGCGAGGGCATCGAGCCTGGCCTCGGCCATCACCTGCTCGAGTACGGTGCGCAGGCGGTCGCGCTTGACGAGTTCTTCGAGGTAGACGGGCCGTTCCTCCTCGCTGAGCGCTGCTGACTCCAGCAGCAGCGGCTGCACCGCAGGATGGGCCGTGTCGCTGGCGATGATTTCTTCAAGGGCCGTCACCGGTGCGCCCGGATACGTGGCGAGAAAGGCATCGAGATCCCGGCCGAACTCGTAGACGAGGACGTAGAAACCATCGATCCGTTCGAAAACGAGTTCGTCGAGGTGCGGAACGGAAACTTCGATCACGGTGGCGCCGAGGGCGCGCAGATCCTCCATGGCGGCATCGAAGATCAGCGCCATGACTTCGTCCTCCGGATCGATGCGGATGAGTTCCCGAACCCAACCGATGCGCGTACCGCGCAGCGCTCCAGGATGCAGTGCGTCAAGGAAGGAAGCTGGAAGCTGGCCGACGCTCGCGGCGGTCTGGGGGTCGTTGGAGTCGAAGCCAACGGTGGCATCAAGGACGAACGCGAGATCGGTCACCGAGCGCGCCAGCGGGCCGCCGATGTCCTGAGTTGATGACAGCGGTACGATGCCCGTCCGGCTGGACGCCCCTTGGGTTCCGCGCAGGCCCACCAACGCATTGTGGACGGCCGGATCGCGTATCGAGCCGCAGGTATCGCTGCCCATCCCCACGGCCGCGAAGCTCGCCGCCACCGCGGCGCCTGTGCCGCCGCTGGAACCGCCGGGATGCCGGGTGGGATCGTAGGGGTTGCGGGTCACCCCGAACGCGGAGCCGACTGACTCGATGCCATAGGCGAACTCATGCATGTTGGTCTTGCCGAGAATGACCGCGCCGGCGGCGCGCAGGCGCGTGACCAGCTCCGCCTCCGCATCCGGCTGGTAGGCGCGTAGCAATCGGGAGCCCACCGAGGTCGGCATGCCACGGGTGAGGTAGTTGTCCTTGATCAGGATCGGAATGCCGTGCAGCGGACCCCGGGGCCCGTTCGCGGCCCGCTCCTCGTCCAGCGAGCGGGCGTCGGTCTTGGCCTGCGGATTCAGCACCGCGATGGCATTGAGTTCGGGTCCCTGTCCGTCGAAGGCCTCGATGCGCGCCAGATAAGCCATCACCAGCGCCTCGGACGTCGTCTCCCCGCGGGCCATGGCCAACTGCAGCATGCGAATGTCCTGCTCGGCAGGATCGAAGCCACTGGATGCCGCCTGTCCCGGTGGATGGGGCGAGAGCAGAAGCAGCAGTGCGGCTGTGGCGAAGGAGCATCGAGGCATCGGCTGGACTCCCGGAGGTGATGCGTTGGCGGACGGCGGAACCCGAGCATCCATGCCTCCGTTATGGATGTCGAGGTCGAACTTCCGGACTTGGGTGTGGACACCAAACCGTTACAGTATCGTCATTCCAGCATCGCAAAGAGTTGAGCGAACCATGCAGGCACTCAGCAACGGCATCCCGCACCGTCCCATCGGGTCGCAGCGAACGCGTCCCCATGCATGCCTTGCCCGGGCCGGCGGCGCGGTCCTCGGGGTGATCGCGATCATCCTGCTGGTCTTGGCCGTCGCCGGATTTCTGGTCTGGTTCTTCGCCTGTCCCTGCGAACGTACCCCCGGCAGCTATCTGTTCGGTGAGGTGGTGGAAGAGCCGGTGAGGGACTGGACCTTCGCGAACGAGGTCCGCCTGTGTCAGATCCAGGTGGCGACGCGCCCCTTGCCCCATGCCATCAATCTCAACTGCATGGCCACCGACGACGGTGAGCTGTACCTGAGCTGCGCCCAGTGCGACGGCAAGCGCTGGTCAACCGCTGCGCTCGCGCGTCCGGAGGCCCGGCTGCGGCTCGATGACCGAGTGTATCCCGTGACCCTGACCCGCATCACCGATTCGGACCTGAAGGATCGCGCTTGGGCCGCCCGGATCAAAAAGATCCACGCTCTGCGCGGCGGCGCCCTCGATGATCCGCCGGACACGCCACGCCCCGACGACGACGCCTGGTGGTCCTTCCACGTGGAGTCGGCGGGATAGCGGCTGCAGACGACTTTGACGGATCCCTGCGGGCGTGAAGACAGGCACCCGCCGACGATGACCCCGTCGCGGGCCGACCGGCTGGCGTGTATGGTCCCCGGCTCGTCGCTTCGCCCCACACACGATCCCTTCGATCAGCATTCATCACCTCAACCAAGGAGTGCATTGCATGCGCGCGATCAAACTCACGAAGCCCGGCGGTCTGGACAAACTGGCACTTGCCGAAGTGGACGCCCGACCGCCGGGCCCTGGCGAGATTCAGGTCCGCATCGAGGCCAGCTCGCTCAACTTTCACGACTACGCCGTGGTCAGCGGCATGCTCAAGGTGGACGACGGCCGTATTCCCATGTCCGACGGTGCCGGTGTCGTGACGGCGGTGGGCGAGGGCGTGCGGGAGTTCGCCAAGGGCGATGCGGTGGTGAGCTGTTTCTTTCCGAACTGGCAGGACGGCGAGCCGGAGCTGACCAAACTCATCGGCGTTCCCGGCGATCACGCCGACGGCTTCGCCGCCGAGACCGTGACCATGCCGGCCACGGCGTTCACCCTTGCCCCGAAAGGCTACTCCGCGGCGCAGGCGGCGACGTTGACCTGTGCCGCACTCACGGCATGGCGCGGCCTCATGGTGGAGGCGGGCATCCAGCCCGGTGACGTGGTGCTCACCCAGGGCACCGGCGGCGTGTCCATCTTCGCGCTGCAGTTCGCCAAGGCGGCCGGTTGCCGGGTGATCTCGACGTCCTCGTCGGATGCCAAGCTCGAGAAGCTGAAGACTCTCGGTGCGGACGAGCTCATCAACTACAAGGAGACGCCGGACTGGGCCGGCCGCGCGCTGGAGCTGACTGACGGTCGCGGCGTCGATGTGGTGGTGGAGATCGGCGGCGCTGGAACGCTGCCGCAGTCCATCAAGGCGGTGACCATTGGCGGCCACATCTCGCTGATCGGCGTGCTCGCGGGCTTTGCCGGCGAAATCCCGACCGCCGCGCTGTTTGGCAAGAACGCGACGCTGAAGGGCATCACCGTGGGCAGCCGCGCCCAGCAGGCGGACATGATTCGCGCCATCGAGGTGAACGGCATCGAGCCCGTCATCGACTCGAGCTACCCGTTGGCGGGCATCGCAGACGCGTTTCGGCATCAGGAGTCGCAGCAGCACTTCGGCAAGATCTGTTTGGATGTCGCGGCTGATTAAGGGGCGGGAGCCCATCAGGGCCTTCCATCTGCGGCAGCGCGCCGGGTCTTCGAGCGCGTTGCCCGGATGGCAGTCTGCGTCATCCTGACCTAAACCTAATCTACATCCCTGGATTGCCATGGAGGCATTGCTGTGGCCGGAAGTCGGACTTGACCTCGATGTTGCGCCCGCTGTGGAAATGGCTCGGTTTCGTGGCGGTCGCCACGGGGCTCGGCTGGGCGTATGCGAACGTCGCCAGCGAGCCGTTGGCCAGCTTCGGGCTGCGTGAGTCCGCAGCGGAGTGCCGGATTCCGTATGCGGTGCGCGTGGGGAACATCGATCAGGGATTCCCGTTTACGCCTGCCGAACTCGAAGCAGCGCTGCACGATGCCTTTGCCGTCTGGGAAAGCCACGCCCCGAAGCCGCTGTTCGAGCTCTCCGAGCGGCGCAGCGCCACCCGGGTCGAGCTTCGCTATACCAGTGACCAGACCATGGATCGGGAGCTTGCCGAAGTGGTCCGCGAGCAGGTGCGCCTCGATACGGAGCTGGCGCGTATGCAGTCCGAACTGCAGGATCGTATTGATGCCTACGAGGCCCAGGAGAACGAATTTCGACGGGATCGCGAAGCATTTCAACGCTCGCTGGAGGCCTACCAGCGGCGGGTCGCCGACTTCAATCGCTCCTCGCGCCGACCGGAAGAGCTGAGACAGACCCTCATGGCGGAGGGTGAACGTCTCGATCAGGAGCGGGGTCACTTTCAGGCACGATTCGCGGAACTCGATGCCGAGCGCAGCAGCCTGAATGCGCTGCGTGAGCAGTTCAATCTTGCGGTGCGGGACTTCAATCGTCGCTCGACTTCCATCGCCGATCGCCAGTCCAGCGTCGGTACGCGACTGTCGGGTCGCTATGTCCGCACGTCCAGTGGCTCGAGCATTCAAGTCTATCTGGCGCTGACGCACGAGGATCTCGTGCACGTGCTTGCCCACGAACTGGGGCATGCCCTCGGCATCGACCATGTCGATCTGCCCGAGTCGATCATGAGCGTGTCCAGTTCGCGGCCCGTCCAGGGGCGGGACTACGCCGCCGAGCTCAGCGCCGAGGACGTGGCGGCACTCGAAGCGGTGTGTCGCCGGCGGTTCTGAGCGGCTGCGTCGACCCTGACAGCTGCCTCGATCTCCCACCCGGCGCCCCACGGGTGCCGGGCCGGAGCTTGGGCGGATGCCCGGATCAGGCGTGCTGTGGCTCGCCGGTTTCTTTGGGGTTGGAGCCGAACCGGTTGTCCCCGATTGTGCCCGGCAGGACGAAGAAGATCAGCAGGATGATGACGCCGACCACCGGGATGAAACCGAGCAGGATCCACCAGCCGGCGTAGTCGATGTCGTGCAGGCGACGAACCCCCAGGGCGATACTGGGAATGAGCACCGCCAAGCCATACAGCGGTCCGAGTATCGCCAGGCCGAGCACCGCGTCCACCACGCCGAGCACGACGGCGATGATGAAGTTGAACAGGGCGAACATCCAGAACTCCATTCGCCGTGCCCGACCGTCGAATTTTGCGTACTTGTATTTGAGTACGTCCAGATACCAATTCATGACTTCCCCCTCATCGTTACCCCTCGCGTTCCGGCCTGGCGACCCCCCGGGGTTTCGCGTCGCCGCATGCGCGTATCTGGAACGCGTGCCCCACAGTCTACGCCCCCGCTGACGACAGGGCACGGGGGCATATGCAGACGCCTCGCACCCCCTTCAGGGTGTCATGGCGATTCCCGTTGTCCCCCGACCACCGGAAATTCCTCGACATCGATCGCGCAGCCCCGCGCGCGAGCAATGTCGAACGCGTCCGTGATGATGATCTGTCGTGCGCGCATCGTGCCCTCGCTCGAACCCAGGCTGGATGGTGGCGGATAGATCGACAGCTCGACGGAGCTTCTCGCCCAGGGCTCGAGCCTTGGATCGCTGCTGGCAATCACCTCGGTGGCAGAGACGCTCCCACGTGCATCGACTGTGGCTTCCACCTCGACCCAGCCGGTGACGCCTTCCCGGATCAGTTCGTCAGGAGGTTGCACGGTTGCCCGCATGATCGGCAGCGGCGGCTCGTGTGGCCGTGCGTAGTGCGGGCAGGTGTCCAGGACGGCGCGTTGATCCAAGACGTCCTCGGTAGTCGGACTGGTCGGCCAGGACCGCAGATCATGTCGCTCTCGTGCCATGCGCTGATCATAAGCATCCAGCGCAAGGGCCAGGCGCCGGCAGGCGCGGATCCGGGCCGGCTCATCGATGGGCCGGGTGGCTGCGCGGATGACGGCCGCGAGCTCGTCCCGGTCGGTCATGGTGGTCACGGCCCGCTCGAAGAGTTCGATGGCGCGGGCGTCCGGGCAGGCGTCGTTGCCGAGGGCGAGCGATGATGCGGCGCAGCACAGTGCCGCCAGGATCCAACGGCGGCAGAACTGCCCGGGTTCGAAGGACAGGCTAGCGTCGGAAGGTGATTGCATGCTGCATCTCGAAGGATCCACAACCTGGCCGGCGTCTACATAGTAAGCAGGATGAGAACGACGATGAGCACGAACGCTATGGGGAACAGCAGCCCCGTGAGCGACCCCTTGCTGCGCTCTTCGCGGCAGGCTTCCATTGCTGTCCGGTCGGCGTCGGTGAAGGCGTAGCCACAGTGTTCGCACTGTTCGAGAGCAGGGTTCGTCAGCTTCTCGCAGCGTACGCATCGGTCCGTACGTTTGAAAGATTTCTTCGACAGTAAGGGCGGCAGGAACATCATATCGGACACCCGTGGGAAGCAGAGGCGCGCACGTGCACGGTCGCGTGTCCCGTGAACGCGGGCGTGTTTCATGGTGGATGAACTCGCATACTCTTCGCAACGCGACATCTTGTGCCAAGCTCAACGGAGGCATGTTCGTGAATCTGGATATCCGACCGGAACGCGCTGAGGACACAGCGGCCATCGAAGCGCTGACCATCGCTGCGTTCCGCACGGCGCCCCATGCCGACGGCACGGAGCAGGACGTGATCGCCAGCCTGCGTGCCGCTGGCGCCTTGACGGTATCGCTGGTGGCCGTGGACGGTGACCGGGTCGTCGGCCACGTGGCGGTGTCGCCGGTGACGATTTCGGATGGCAGCGCGAACTGGTATGGCCTGGGTCCGATTTCCGTGGCGCCTGATCGCCAGGGCCAGGGCATCGGCAGTTCGCTGATGGCCGCTGCCATGGAGGCCCTGCGGGAAGTGAACGCACAAGGCTGCGTGCTGCTCGGGGACCCCGGCTACTACGCGCGTTTCGGTTTCCGTCCGCGGCCTTCGCTGACGCTGCCGGGCGTGGATCCACAGTACTTTCAGGCGCTGCCGTTCACGGATCGAGTGCCGATGGGGACCGTGGTTTACCACGCGGCCTTCGGATCGTAGGACCACGAGGCCCCGCCCGCACGCCACCCGAGTGAGACCGCAGCGGCGCCAATCAAAAAGCCGATGGTCCCGATCAGCAGTATGGGCATGGCGGTCATGCCATCCATGACGGCGGACCACATCTGCAGATCCTGGACGAGGTAGTAGCCGGCCCACTGCAGCAACGAGATTGCAGCGATGGCGACGAAGGGTGCGGCATGGCGGCGGTTGCAGACGTAGAGCACCGCAACAGCGGCGAGTGCGAAAGATGCGGAGACGTTGAAGGCGAGATCGAAACGCTCGAAACCCGTGGCGTCGGGCAGCAGGCGCGCGGTGTAGTCGAACGGGTGCAGCCGGGTCACCGTCGGCATGATGAGCAGGATCGCGGTGGCCAGCATGTAGCCGCCGTGAAGGTGGACGTTGCGTCGATTCGCCAGCGCGGCGTAGCAGAGCCCGGCGAACGCGCCAGTGGCGACGACGTCGACGAACCCGAGACGGGGCCCTTGCACGTCGGCGAAAGGCGAGTCGGCAGCGTTCATCGTGTACACGACGATCAGGCCACCCGCCGTGAACAACGGAACGAGCGCGAAGACGCTGCGTCCGAGCTGCCGATGCAGTGCCCGCCGCCCGCTGCTGATGACGTATCCCTGGGCGATCAGCAGCAGCATCCAGAGCGTTGCTGTCATGCCATGAAAGTGTAGCGGCCAGGACGTCGCGCCGAGCCGGCTGAAGTAGGACGGCCAGAAGGCGACGATGGCGAGTACGAACAGTGCGCTGACACCCAGATACGCGTATCGATAGGGCATGGCTGCTTCCCCAAGTCAGCCAGTTTCAGACCAAAAAGCTAGCACCATCGAACCGGATTGGACAGCTTTGTCCTGCGAATCAGGCGTTGCGCCTGCAAACGCTTCCGCGGAAGCGTCTGGGCCTGGTTATGGCGTCCCCTCGAGCTGGCGGATGACCTCACCGATGCGCTGCCGGACTTTCTTGTAGTCGACTTGCTGCCAAGCGTTGAGCAGCGGGATGTACTTCGGATCTCCAGTGGCCTCCACCTTCTCAAGCAGCAGCAGGATCAGGCCACGTTCGCGGTCCTTCAGTTACGTCATGTCGAAGGGTGGACCGGCGCGCAAGTGCTCATCGAACCCCTGGAGTAGTTCTGCAGCGTAGGTCTCCCGCTCGATCTCCCAGCCCTTGGGCGTGTAGACCAGGATTGGCAGCCGGTAGTCGTATTCGAGGTCCAGGAAGCCGTTCATGATCATCCAATCGACCCGCGCCAGCACGTCTTCTTCCGGAAGCTCGCGGAAGTGGCCGTATACAGGCGACTTGTCCAGTTCCAGCTCGAGGATTTTCTTCATTCGGGAGCCGCGCAGAATCTTGACCAGCATGCTGCGCCCGCCGGTTCCGATCAGTTCGTCGGCACCGCGCAGGATGGCCTTCTGATCGGCAAAGGGAAGCTCCTGGATGCCTTTCGGATCGAGCTCGTAGGGTACACGACGGACGTTGCGGCTCATCGAAGTGACTCCAGGCGTTCGGTCATGGTCTGAGGTCGGCCAGCAGGTGCCCGCAGATCTCGCGGCCCTTGGCGAATGGCTCAGGGCGATCGGTTGCCATCGTTGCAGGTCGGAGGTGAATGGACGTTTTGACGTTATGACGCTATGGTGCTGCTCTCGACGATACGCGAGAGGAGCAGGCAGCCATGTCTTCGGGTAACCGTCGCGCCACGATCTACTTCGACCCTCAATTGCATGCGGCGCTGCGCCTCAAGGCGGCCCACAGCCATCGCAGCGTTTCCGACATCGTCAACGATGCGGTCCGTGCCGCGCTGGCCGAGGACCAGGAAGACCTGGCGGCCTTCGAAGGCCGGGTGGGCGAACGCACCATGAGCTACGAGGCACTTCTCGACGATCTCAAGGCTCATGGCAAGCTATGAGCTTCGCTTCAAGCGTTCGGTGCGCAAGGACCTACGCGCCATCCCCAATGCAGACGTCCGGCGCATCCTCGATTGCATCGAGGCGCTTCGCGAGCAGCCGCGACCGGAGGGTTGCGAGAAACTGACGGGCTCGGCGCGTTATCGGGTCCGCATCGGCGTCTATCGCGTGATCTACGAGATCATCGATCAGCAGCTACTCGTCATCGTGGTGAAGGTCGAGCACCGGCGTAACGTCTACCGCAGCGGTTGAATTGTCTCCTCGGCGACGTTGGGTGCGGTCTCCCTGGGGTCGTGACTCTGGGTTCGTCGGTAGAGTGAATTGAACCGTGAGGTACCCGCTACGTCGCAGCTCCCTCTTGCGCACTTTCGTGGTAGTGCTCCGCGAACGCTGCCGTCGGTGGAATCGGCTTGATGATGTCGATGAGGACACCGTTGGGGTCGGCGGTGATGAAGTGGCGCTGGCCGAAGTCCTCGTCGCGCAGGCTCAGCAGAATCGGTAATCCGGCCGCCTGTACCCGCTCGTACTCGGCGTCGGGATCGTCAACCTCGAAGTTGAGAATCACACCAGACACCCGGCCCTGGGCGGAGGCGGGGATGGTGCTGTGGCTTGCGTCGACGATGGCCAGGTTCACGCTCTCGTCGTCTGATGACTGCAAGTGAACGTACCAGTCGATTTCGAACAGCGCGCGGAAGCGGAAGTTCTCGACATAGAACGCCGCCGTGCCGGCGACGTCATCGCTCATGATCACGGGATAGTAGCTGCTGCATCGCATGGCGCTTCTCCTCAACGAAGGATGAACATACACTCTGTATGCAAATGCTTTCTAACATACAGGCTGTATGTATGCCAACAGATACCGCCCGCCGCTCCAATCGTGAGCGCACCGAAGCGACGCGCGCAGCGCTGATCAAGGCTGCGCGAGAGTTGTTTGTGGCCAAGGGCTATGCGGACACCGGCACACCGGACATCGTCGCTGCCGCCGGCGTCACCCGCGGTGCCCTCTATCATCACTTTGACGATAAACAGGCGCTGTTCAGGGCCGTGGTGGAGCAGGAGTCGGCGGCCGTCGCGAGTGAGATCGAGCAGGCCACCGCCGAGCTGTCATCGCCGCGGCAGGCCCTGCTGGAAGGAGGCGAAGCCTTCCTCCGGGCCATGTCCCACGCTGGTCGGACCCGCCTTCTGCTGCTCGATGGTCCCGCCGTTCTGGGCAGGGCGGAAATGAACGCGATCGACGACGCCCATGGCGCACGGACGCTGCGCGAAGGCCTCGCGGAGGCCATGCAGCGGGGTGGAATGCGAGCCCTTCCGGTCGCTGCTCTGGCTGCCATCCTGTCCGCCGCCTTCGATCGTGCCGCCCTGGAGATCGAGTCGGGGGGCAGGAAGAAGGACTACCGGCAGGTGCTCGAAGGGGTGATCGGCGGGCTGTTCGGGGAGTGACTCGGGGGCGCTTTAGCTGCTCTGCCGCTCAGTCTTGGCGGCTATTGATCTGCTTGGGCCGGCAGAGCGGGTCGCTCTCCGGGTTCGAGATCCAGGAAGGCGCGCAGTTCGGCATCGTCGAGCACTTCGCCGTAGGCCGCCGCAACCGCATCGGCAAGGACATCCGCATCGCCCGGTCGCAATGTTGCCGGCGTCTTCCTGGCCGTCAGGCGCCGCCAGAGGTAGCGAACGGCTGTTTGCAGCCGCGACCGTTCCAGGCGCTGCTGTACTTGCCAGAGCTGTTCGCGGCGTTCTGCTGGAAAATCCTCACCGAGGCGATGATCGATGGCGATGTCGAGTTGCCGGCGACGTACCGTCCGATCCTGCTCTGGCGTCGGCATGGGTGGCTGACCACCATGCAGTGCGGTCAGGCGGCGATCGTACTCCGCACCTGAAATGCGTCGACCATGCTCAACGTGATCTCCCATAGGGGTCGTCCGAATCGCTCTGCTCGGCCACTTCGATGTCCCCTAACACTACGTCATCGCCCACCTCGAGCTCAAACAGCGCGAAGTACTGCTCTGGATCGAGCAGGCTCGCCATCTGGGCCTGAAATGCCAACGTCAGCTCATTGATGCTCTCCACGAACGTCGCCGTGCTGATGCTTCCCTCGGCTATTGAACCTTCCAATCGCTGCCGGCTACGAGCGAAGTTCAATCGCGTCTGAAGTACGTCCGCCACCGACGATGCCTTAGCGGGAAAAGTTGCTTCGAGCCGGTCGCGTACCATGAGGTCGAACAAAGCTATCTCCAGCGCCTCCACGGAGCGCAGATTCCGGAAAGCGAACTCAGGCTCTGCATCGAACGCCGCATGGAGATCCGCAGTCTGCTTAAGGTAGGCCGAAGCCTCACCATCATCATCATCATCGGCGTTCGGACCGTCCGCGCTCGTACAATCCGGATGATCGCCCGAGATCCCCGCATGCTGATGGAAGGGTGCCAGGCACCCGCCTGTCCCGCCGCGAGGCCTGCCATAGGGCCCGAACAGCGCCTCAGACACGCCATAGCCGCGTGCACCGCGGACTGTGATTCCCGCGGGAAACAGCACTCGATTTGCGGCCTGATGGCACACACCGTTGATCAAGTAGCAGATCACGCCGGCGCGCTCGTCTACTCCGGCGATGGCGTCCGCGCGCATTGTGCTGCCTGACCCCGCTCGCAGCTGAACTCCGCCGGTCTTGGCGCCCCAACAACCCCAGGCTTTTCCAGCGTCGTCCTCACAGCAGGCCACGTAGGTGTGGTCCGCTAGTCGACCGAGCGCTGGGTTCGTAACGGGGCGATGGAGCGCGATGAGCGTTCCCATAGGATTGTTCCTGGCGGTCTGCGCGGAGAGGGGGCGACCCATGAGTATGGAAGAGCGTATCTGAATGGACGCTTCTCCAGTGTAGGCCCACGCTGATTTCGCTGTGGGAGATTCGCCCGCTATGGTGAATTGAGCTTCAGCCGAGCGCCCGCAGCCACAGCTCCCGTAGCTCATGGACCAGAACTTCAACGGGCACGTTATCGGGCGGGTCCAGCACGGCGCCGTGGACCTGAGCCTCGACGGCCTGCACCAGCAGCAGCGCGCGGGCTTCGGGCTGGGGGCCGCCGACGCCCAGCCGCTTAAGCTCGATGGCCACTGCGGCTGCCAACCGCTGTTCTAGGCTGCGCAGGCGCGTGGCCATCTCGGGTGTCCGCGGGGTCTGATCGAAGAGGAGCCGATGCATGGCCGGGTCGCGCCTGTGCAGTGCCACGACTGCGTCGATGAGCCTGGTCAGCGTGCCTTCCAGGTCCGGCCGATCCCGCTGCAACGCGGTGAACGCCTCGACCAGCACAGCCGTGGCTTCGCTGAGATGCCGCTCGGCCAGGGCCAGCAGCAGGGCATCCTTGTCGGGAAAGTACTGATACAGCGAACCGATGGAGACCCCAGCACGTTCTGCCACCTTGTTGGTGGTCGTTGCGGCGTAGCCCAGCTCACCGAAAAGCTGAGCAGCCGCATCGAGGATGGCGTCCCAGGTGGCGCGAGAGCGCTGCTGGCGCGGCTGTTTGCGTGGTCGGCTCATGGCGGGAATGCGAGTAGAGAAGGGGCGTACAAAACGTGAGAATTGCTCATCTTCAAGTGAGCAGTCAATTCCCCTTCGGAGGCACTCACAATGTCGGACACCCACGGCCACGCACAGTATGTGGCCTGCTTGCCAGCGTCATGGCG
>REEU01000287.1 GCA_007694905.1 Gammaproteobacteria bacterium
GCCTGCAGTCTCCCACCAGCCATTGTTCGAGCGTCGCCCTGTGGGAGCGCCCAGGTCGCGCGCAGCGCGGACGGGCCGATGGGCGTGGCGTTTGGTCATCCGCGTCGGGCGGTGACGACCCAGCAGGCGGCGCCGAGGTCGAGTCCCCGATCGGTGACGTGGCCGGCGAGGGCATCGCGGGCGGCGGCGAGAGCGTCCTCGCGCTGCTGCCCTTCGAGGTCTGACAGGGCGCGGGACAGCGGCCCGACCTTGCCCTGGAAGGCGATGGCATCGTCCAGCGTGTCCGCCAAGTGCAGCGTGGTGCGGAAGGGTTCGAGTTCGATGGCGCGGTAGCCTGCCTCGTCGAGGATACCCCGGACGTAGTCGGGATCTGCAAAGGCGAAGGGGCCGGGTGCCTTCGGGTCGGGTTGCACGTCTGGTTCCGGAAGGAAGGGCTGCACAGCGCGTCCGGCGATAGCCACCCAGGGGTTCTCCCGCGGCGCCTGCCAACACACAAAGGCAAGACGACCATCGGCGCTGAGTGCACGGCGCATATTTGCAAAGGCTGCGGTCGGGTCGCCGAAGAACATGACGCCGAAGCGCGAGAACAGCAGCGTGTGGTCGGGCGTGAAGTCAGCGGTCGCGGCGTCCTGGTGGGAGAACGCGAGGTTGTCGATACCACTGCCGCGCTGCCTGGCTCGTGCGAGCATGGGTTCAGAGATGTCGATTCCCCAGACCTGGGCGCCGCGCTGGGCCAGTTGGATGCTGGTGTCGCCGCAGCCGCAGCCGACGTCCACCACCCGTTCCCCGGCGCTGACCGCCGCTCGCTCGAGCAGCGCCGCGGAGATGGGCGCCAGCTTGGCGTCGAGGCGATCCTGGGACTCGACCCAGGTGCTCCCGGCGTCGCCGTTCCAGTACTCGATCTGTTCCTGGTTGTCTGCCATGTGATCCGCTCCGTCGCTGCGTTCGATGAGCGTCGATTCAACGGCATCCGAGCGCTGCCGTCCATGCCGGGATCCCGGGGCGTCACTGACGTATGCTGCGCACCTTCCTGCAGCCGGCGACCGGTCTGGACCCGATGTGAGCTCGAGCCCCTTGCCATCTGGATCGATCTGGGACCGGACTGCCGTGGCCGGTGGTCTGTTCGCGCTCGGTGCCTACGGCATCTGGGGCATCGCGCCGTTGTACTTTCGTTGGATCGACGAGTTCGGTGCGCTGCAGATCGTGGCCCACCGGGTGCTGTGGTCGGCGCTGCTGCTGCTGCCCCTGGTGTGGGCCATCGGCGGCTGGTCGCGGCTGATGGCGGTCCTGCGAAACCCGACGAGCCTCGGCTGGCTGGCGATCTCCGGGGTGCTGATCGGCTGCAACTGGCTGCTGTTCATCTATGCGGTGGTCTCGGAGCGGGTACTGGAGGCCAGCCTGGGCTACTTCATCAATCCCCTGGTGAGCCTGGTGCTCGGCATGCTGTTTCTCGGTGAGCGGCTGCGACCGCTGCAATGGCTGGCTGTGGCCGTAGCGGCAATAGGGGTAGGCAACGAGATCGTCCGCTTCGGCGACGTGCCGTGGCTGGGACTCACGCTGGCCTTCTCCTTCGGCTTCTACGGACTGGTACGCAAACGCCTCGGCGTCGATGCCTTCACCGGTCTCACCGTTGAGAGCTGGCTGCTGCTGCCGCTGGCGCTGGCCTGGCTGGGCTGGCAGGCGCTGCTCGGGCAGGGGATGCTCCCGAGCGCGCCTGCGGATCTTGGCAAACTGTTCCTCGCCGGACCCATCACCATGCTGCCGCTGCTGTGTTTCGCAGCGGCGGCCAATCGACTGACATTGGGTTCTCTGGGTTTCTTCCAATACGTGGCGCCTTCGCTGCAGTTCGCACTCGCGGTGTGGGTGTTCGCCGAGCCGTTCGCGCAGACCCAGTGGTGGACGTTCGGGCTGATCTGGCTGGCACTGGCGTTGTTCAGCGTCGCTGCGCTGCACGAGCAGCGACGCCTGCGGGGACTGCGCCGTATTGCCGGTGCAAGCGAGGCGACTGCGGACGGGCGGAGTCGGTAAGCTCAGGCCAGCGGCTGAAACGGGAGGGGAGTAAACATGCTGCTGCGGGACATTCTGGAGTTCAACACCATCAAGACGCCCGACGCGACCGCGGTCGCGTTCGCTGACGACCGTTCGCTCTGCTTCGCGGAGCTCAATCGGCGCTCGCTGCGGCTGGCGAACGGACTGGCTGCGCTGGGCCAGCCGGGGGACGGGGTGGCGATCCTGGCAGACAACTGTCCGGAGTATGTGGAGTGCTACTACGCGGTGCCGGCCGCGCGGCAACGCCTGGTGTTCCTCAACTATCGGCTGACCCCGAAGGAACTGATCCGCATCGTCAACGACTCCCAGGCGCGGGTCCTGCTTTACCGTTCGGCCTTCGCCGCAGTGGTGGAGCAGATGCGCCCGGAACTGACCACGGTGAAGCAATACGCCTGCATCGGTGACGCAACGGCGGCCGATCCCGACTACGAGACACTGCTCGCGGACCTCGAGACGCCGCCGTTCGCGGGCGAGGACGATGACCGTGACGTGGCCTGGCTGATCTACACCTCCGGGACCACCGGCATGCCCAAGGGCGCCATGCTGTCGCACCGGAACCTGATCTTCTCTGCCATGAACTCGCTGGCCACGTTTGCCTCGAGCGTTCCCGAGCCGCGCTACCTGATGCCGTTTCCCATGTGCCACATCGCCGGCTACGCGATCCTGACCCAGCACCTGCGGGGGGTGCCGGTGTACCTGATGCAGCAGTTCGAACCGCGGGCCTGGCTGGACATGGTGCAGCGGCACCGCATCACGGGGACGGCGCTGGCGCCCACCATGATCAACATGGTGCTCAATCATCCGGATCTCGACCGCTTCGATACGTCCTCCCTCGACAACATCGGCTACGGCGCGTCGTCGATCCCGGCCGAAGTGCTGCGGCGGGCCATGACCCGGTTCGGCAACGTCTTCTCCCAGGGTTTCGGGATGACGGAGCTCGCCGGCAATGTCCTGTTCATGGATCGCGACACCCACATGCGGGCAGCCGCCGGCGATACACACCTGCTCGGCGCCGCGGGTCGCCGCGGCGCTCTGGCCGCGGTGCGTATCGTCGACGAGTCGTTCAACGACTGTCCCTTCGGCGTCGCCGGCGAGATCATCGTCAAGGGTGATCAGGTCCTCACCGGCTACTGGCAGCGGCCGGATGCGGAAGCGGAGGCGTTCCACGACGGCTGGTTCCGCACCGGCGACATGGCGCGGCTGGATGAGGAGGGATTCGTCTACATCGTCGACCGCAAGAAGGACATGATCATCAGCGGCGGCGAGAACGTGTATCCGCGGGAGGTGGAGGAGGTTCTGTACCGGCATCCCGCGGTGGCGGAAGTGGCGGTGTTCGGTGTTTCCGACGAGAACTGGGGCGAGCGGGTCACGGCGGCGATCGTAGCGCGCGCCGGTGAACAGGTGGCGGAAGCGGAACTGACGGAGCTGTGTCGCAGTGAGCTCGCGGGCTACAAGCGACCCCGTGCCTGGCACTTCGTGGAGGCCATTCCGAAGAACGTCTCCGGCAAGATTCTCAAGCGGTCGCTGCGGGAACGCTTCGATCCGGCCGGCACGGAGGGAGCGGCAGGATGAGTGACATCGTCGCTATCGGTTTCGGAATCGACGACGCCCGAGAGGGCCCACGCTGGCTGACGCTCAAGCACATGCCGAACGGCAGCTGCGTGCTGTGAAAACGCCCTGGTTCTACGGTTGGAACGTCCTCGGTGTGGGCATGATGTCCATGGCCATGACCATGGGCGTGGTGTTCTCTGCGTTCAGCTTCTTCGCCGTGGCGTGGATGGACGCGTTCGGAACCTCGCGTGGCGAGACGCTGCTGATCATGTCCGTGGCGCAGCTGGTCACCGGCCTGATGTACCCGTTCACAGGCCGCGCCATGGACCGCTCCTCGCTGCGCTGGATCGGTGCGGCCGGCATTCTCTGTCTCGCCGCCGGGCTGCTGGTATCTTCTTTCACCACCGCGCTGTGGCAGCTGATGGTGATCTACGCGCTGGTGATGGCCGGCGCCAACGCCCTGGCTGGGGCTTTGTACTCCCAGACCGTCGCCGCGCGCTGGTTTCGCGGCCGTCGTGGTCTCGCCCTCGGCCTGTCCAGCATCGGCTCCTCAATCGGCGCTCTGGTGTTCCCCTTGCTGGTGAGCACGTTGCTCGGCGTCATGGACTGGCGTCAGACCATGCAGCTGCTGGCGCTGGTCATCCCGCTGATCGCGGTGCCGCTGATGCTGCTGGTCATCGCAGACTCGCCCGAACAGAAAGGCATCGAGCCGGACCCGGACGTGGCGCAGCCGCGGGTCGACGGCGAACCGGCTTGGAGTACCCGCATGATCCTGCGGGAGCGTTACTTCTGGGCGATGCTGATCGCATTGGTACCCATCGTCGTGACGCCGGTGGCACTGACCGGCAACCTCGCGCCCTATGCCCAGGACCTCGACATCAGCGCGCAGGCCGCAGGCGGGCTCATGTCCATCTGGGCGCTGTGCAACATCCTCGGCAAGGTGAGTTTCGGCTACCTGGCCGATCGCATCGAGCAGCGTCTGCTCTATCTTTTGGCGCTATTCCCGAGCGTCGCCGCGCTCCTGCTGCTGTTGCTTGCACCGAGCTATCTGACGCTGCTGCTGGCGATGATCGCACTTGGCCTCGGTTCCGGCGGCTACCTGCCCCTGATCGGCATGATGATCAGCCGTCACTTCGGTGTGCTGGCTTACGGTGCGGTGGTGGGGCTGTTCCTGATGTGCACCCGTGCCACGGTGCTCGCGCCACCCGGTGCGGGCTGGGTGCGCGATCACTTCGGCAGCTACGACTACTTCTGGATCGGCGTTCTGGTGCTGTTCGCGGTATGCGCGCCGGCCATTATCTTCGTCCGCGATCGCACGCGCGGATCGTGAGACGCAGCTCGGCGGTCAACCGACGAACATGCCGCCGTTGGGATAGAGCGTGTGGCCGGTGGTGTAGGACGACTCGTCGCAAGCGAGATAGAGCGCTGCGTTCGCCATCTCCCGCGGGGTACCCAGCCGACCCATGGGTGTGAGGCCGATGATGGCCGCATGCCCCTCGGGATTGTCGCGCATGGTCTGAGTCATGGGCGTCTCGATGAAGCCCGGACCGATCCCGTTGACTCGGATGCCATGCTCGATCAGCTCCATGGCCAGGACGTGAGTGAGCATGGCGACCCCTGCTTTCGACACGCAGTAGTCGCCCGCGCCGGGCAGGGCGATGCGCGCGGCGGAGGAGGCGACGTTGACGATGGTGCCGGCAATGCCCTGCTCCACCATGTGGCGGGCGCAGACCCGGTCGGTGAGCATGACGCCGGTCAGGTTGACGTCGAGGACGCGCTGCCAGTCGCTGACTCGCATGTGCAGCAGGTGGCGGGACGTGGCCGGGGCATCGTCGGTCTGAGGTGCGCCGCTGACGTAGGCGGCATTGGAGATGCCGGCGGCGGCGAGGACGGTGTCGATGCGGCCGAACTCGCTTACGGCGCTCGCGGCCATGGCTTCGATGCTGTCTTCGGAGGCGACGTCCACCTCGACGAACAGCGCCCGGCGGTTGCTCGTGCGCTGGATCTCGGCCACCGCCTCCGCGCCGCGACTGGCGTCGCGGTCGGCAATGACCACATCGGCGCCTTCCTCTGCATAGCGCAGTGCGCAGGCGCGGCCGATGCCGCTGGCGCCGCCGGTCACCAGGGCGATCTTGTTGGTCAGGCGTCCCTCGCTCGTTGTGGTCATGCTAACTCCCCCTGCTGTGTCACCATTCCGGAGATGGACACTAGCACGGGGTCGGGACTTGGCAAGTCAGGGTTCCAATGATTCCACCCGCCCGTATCATGGGCTCGTTCCGGCTCGAACCCAATCGCGGTGACTCGAGGGGCCGGGCGCGCCACAATTGGGGTCTGCCGGCGGTCTGGACTGCCCCCGCCGGTATCTGCAGGGTGCACCGATTCCGGAGCATGCGTGTGCTTCGGCCCGGGCCGAGCGCACGCGCTCGTGCCTACAGGGCGTCAGTCCCGCACGCTGTTCGTTAGTTTCAGAGTCGAATAAGGAAAGGATGGTTATGGGCCGGAAAGCCTCGTACTTCAACGCCCCCGCCCGTCACGGGTTGATTGCACTGCTGGTGCTGTTCGCGGGATCTGCCGTGGCGCAGGCGCCCATTGTCCAGCCCGGCGCACCGGGCATGCCCAGTCGGCTGATCAGCGCCGAAGAGGCGGTGCAGCTGGCGGGTCTGCGGCACTCGGCGGCGGATGTCCGCTTCATGCAGGACATGATCCCGCACCATCAGCAGGCGCTGGACATGTCGGTGCTGGCGCCGGAGCGCGGTGGCAGCAGCGAGCTGATCGAGCTGGCAAGACGGATCGAGACCACTCAGATCGACGAGATCGAGTTCATGGAGCGGTGGCTGACCGAGCGCGGTGAGGCGCTGCCGGACCGGGACTGGCGGCACCATCTGCACGGCCATCACGAGCACGCCCACCACGGCGATCATCATGACCATGGTGACCACGCGGCCGATGCTGAGCCTGCCCACGGCATGGAAGGCATGGCCACGGCCGAGCAGATGGCCGAGCTGGCCGCGGCCAGCGGGCAGGCCTTCGACACCCTGTATCTCGAACTTATGATCGAGCATCACAAGGGTGCACTGAAGATGGTCGAAGAGCTGCTCGACCACAGCGGGTCGGCCAGCGACCCCGAGCTGTACGAATTCGTGACGGAAGTGAAGAACGACCAGGACGCCGAAATCGAGCGCATGACGCTGATGTTGGCCGGCTACTCGCCGGATCCGCGCGTGGGTCTGGCCGCCGGTTTTCGTGATGCCGGGGAGGCGATCTGGAACCTGGAACTGCTGGCGGCGCTGCCCAAGCCCGACGGCTTCTTCGACCCTGAGAATCCTGCCGCGCTGCCGGCCAGCCGCCTGCGTGAACTGGCGAATGGCGAGGGGGCGACCGCCCGCGCCACGCGCCGCGAGGATCCCGAGGACGACGACGCCGATCCCGATGCGGCCCGCGGCGACGAGGCCGCCGCAGAGGATGCTGCGGAGGACGAGCCGGAGGAACGCATTGCGCTGCTCGACTTCGCCAATACGGACATGGCCTTCGCCGGTGACCTGCTGGTGGTGGGCAACTACCACGGCTTCAAGCTCTACCATCTGGGCGAGGACGGGCTGCCTGAACTCAAAAGCGCGGTCGTCTGCCCGGGTGGTCAGGGTGACGTTTCCGTGGTTGGCGACCTGCTGATCCTCTCAGTGGAGCAGCAGCGCGGTCGCGTCGACTGCGGTCTCAAGGGCGTGGCCGGGAAGGTGAATGAAGAACGTTTCCGTGGCCTGCGCATCTTCGACATCAGCGACACTGCCATGCCGGTGCAGGTCGGTCAGGTGCAGACCTGTCGCGGCTCCCACACGCATACGGTGGTGGCCGGCCCGGGCGAGGATGGCCGCATCATCGTCTACAACTCAGGTACGGCGCCCGTGCGCGAAGAAGAGGAAATGGAGGGTTGCATCGACGAGTCGCCGTGGCGGGACGAAGGCACGGCGCTGTTCCGGATCGACGTGATCGAGATTCCCGTCGACCGTCCGGAAGAGTCGCGCATTGTTCACAGTCCGGCGGTGTTCGCGGATCCCGAGACGGGCATTCTCGCCGGCCTCTGGGAGCGCGGTGACCACGGTCGCGGGACCCAAACCAGTGCTGAAACGAACCACTGCCATGACATCACGGTGTTTCCGGAACTGAATCTGGCGGCAGGCGCCTGCTCCGGCAACGGCATCCTGTTCGACATCTCCGACCCGCTGAATCCTGAGCGCATCGACGCCGTGGTGGATCCGGGCTTCGCCTACTGGCATTCGGCCACGTTCAACAACGACGGCACCCGGGTGATCTTCACCGACGAGTGGGGTGGTGGTGTCCGCCCGCGTTGCCGCGCGTCCGATCCCCGTACCTGGGGCGCGAATGCCATCTTCGACATCGTGGACGGCAAGCTGGTGCACCGCAGCTACTACAAACTGCCAGCACCCCAGACCAAAGAAGAAAACTGCGTCGCCCACAACGGCTCGCTGTTGCCGGTACCTGGACGCGACATCATGGTTCAGGCCTGGTACCAGGGCGGCATCTCGGTGTTCGACTTCACCGACGCGGCGGCCCCTTTTGAGATCGCCTACTTTGATCGTGGTCCCATCGACGAGAAGGCCCTGGTCACGGCGGGCTACTGGTCGGCCTACTGGCATCGGGGCTTCATCTACGGCACCGAGATCGTGCGTGGTCTGGACGTGCTGGCGCTGCTGCCCAGCGAGTATCTCAGTGAGCACGAAATCGCTGCCGCCAACCTGGTGGAAGTCCAGGAAGAATTCAATCCACAGCAGCAGTTCCGCGTCAGCTGGCCGGCGGAACCTGTGGTGGCGCGTGCCTATCGCGACCAACTGCAGCGCGACGGACAGCTCGACGAGGACGCCCTGAACCGCCTCGATGCAGCCATGGATGCGGTGCAGGCGCGGCTGGATGCCGGTGGCCGTGATCGCCGGCTGGCAAGTGAGTTGCGCAACCTGGCCCGGGACAGCGAAGCAGCCGCCCGCGAGCAGGAAGGTCGGGCCCGTCAGCGCCTGCAGGCGCTGGCCGGCGTGCTGGAAGAAATCGCCGGCCGCCTGCGCGGATGACGGGGTCAGACGGCGAGGTTGCGTGATGGTCAGGATCCACTCCTGGAACGTCAACGGGATCCGTGCGGCGTTGCGCAAGGGTGCGCTGCAGGCATTCATCGAGGCCGAGCAGCCGGACGTGCTCTGCCTGCAGGAGACCAAAGCGGCGCCGGAGCAGGTGGATTGGGAGCTCGACGGCTATCACGCCTGCTGGAGCGCCGCCGAGAAGAAGGGCTATTCGGGCACGGCGTTATTCGCGCGCAAGGTTCCGCTGGCGGTGCGCGAAGGTCTGCCGGAAGACCTGGTCGCGAAGTATGGCCTCGTCGATGACGGTTACGGCAATCCGGCCGGGGAAGGGCGCATCCTGGCTGCCGAATTCGCGCGCTTTCATGCGGTGACGGTGTACACGCCGAATGCGAAGGGCGATCTGTCGCGGCTCGCGTTGCGCTACGAGCAGTGGGATCCGGCATTCCTCGAGTACTGCGTTCGCCTCGAGCAGCACAAGCCGGTGGTGTTCTGCGGTGACTTCAACGTCGCCCACACCGAGGACGATCTGGCGCGGCCCAAAGACAATGTGGGCAAGCACGGCTTCACGGTGGAGGAGCGGGAAGGCTTTCAGCGCTTTCTCGACGCCGGCTTCGTGGACAGCTTCCGGCTCTTTCACGAGGGCAACGGCCACTACACGTGGTGGACGCAGCGGGGCGGAGCGCGGGAACGGAACGTGGGCTGGCGCATCGACTACGTGATGGTCTCGGCGGTGCTTTCGAAGAAGGTGAAGGCTGCGCGCATCCACGCGGACGTCATGGGCTCCGATCACTGCCCCGTCAGCATCGATCTCGCCGTCGCCCTCTAGCGCTCGTGTCTGGATCAAGCGATCGCTGCGTCGCCTTCGGCGCCTCTAGACTCCCACAGCGCTTCGTATGAGCGTCGCGTATTGTGGGAGTGCCCAGGCCGCGCGCAGCGCGGACGGGCCGAGCTTTTGGGGTAACGCACGAGTCCGGATCAGTCCTCGATCGCGACGCCGGCCTGCGGCCGACATCGGCTCCCACTGAC
>REEU01000090.1 GCA_007694905.1 Gammaproteobacteria bacterium
CGACTTTCGCTCCCACCGGCAATACGCAAGATTCTTGCGAGAAGCCAGTGGGAGCGGACGTAGGCCACAGGGGGATGCACCGATCGGAGGCGCGTCAGGAGTTGAGGTCGCGCAGATCAGGGGGCGGCGGGATCGCCTCATCGAGGTGAACGATGTCGACGTTGGCCGCGTAGCGATCCTGCCAGGCCGCCAGCGGCAGCCAATATGGATGCGCGTCGCCGTCGCGGCTGATCCAGCCACCGCAGGCATCACTGAGCGTGCGCAGGTCGTCCAGATGTTCCTGCGTCAGATCCAGTCGCCCGTAGCGCATGGGCCCGTTCACACAGGCGTGCCAGAGCACGTACTCCAGATGATCCGCCCACTCCTGATCGTAGGCCTCCCGGCACAGCGCCTTCATGTAGCGTTCGAGTTCCCGCTGGCCGGGCTCGAGCTGCGAACGGCTCACCGGGCCACCGAATGACCACCATCGACGGTGACGATGGTGCCACTGACATAGCTCGCCCGCGGCGAGGCGAGAAACACCACCACATCGGCCACCTCCACCGGTTCCGCCGGTCGGTCGAAGGGCAGCCGCCCCAGCATGCGTGGCCACTGGTCCGGATCGCGACCGGCCATGCGCGCCCGGGTGCGCGCCTGATTTTCCATGCGGTCGGTCCGGGTGAGGCCGGGATTGACGCCGACCACGCGGATCCCATGCCGGGGGCCACCCGCACCCACCGCACGCGTGAACGCCATCAAGCCGGCGTTCGCCGTGACGCCGGCGATGTAGCCCGGATCGTGGCGCTCACCCCCGGTGCCAATCACGTTGACGATGACGCCGCCGCCCGCGTCGCGCATGCGCGCGTACATGGCCCGACACAGATTGATGTAGGCGAACATCTTCAGATCCCAGCTCGTCCGCCAGGCATCCTCATCCACCGCATTCAGCGGTCCGGCAGGAATGGCGCCGGCATTGTTGATCAACAGGTCCACCGACCCGACCCGGCTGGCCAGCGCCTCGGCGCGACCACGCTGGGACAGGTCCATGGCATGGACCTCCACCTGGACCTGATGGCGGTCCATCAGCTCCATGCGCGCCCGTTCCAGGTCGGTTCGGGACCGGGCCACCAGATGCAGGTTGACCCCTTCCTCTGCCAGACCTTCCGCCACGGCGCGGCCGATCCCCCGACTGGCACCCGTGATGAGGGCTTGCTTACCGCGAAGATGCAGATCCATGTCTCAAATCACCGTCAGACCGAGTCGTCACCCATGAGTTGCCCCCGCTGCCCTGCATCGAAACCGAGCTCGACGAGCAGCGCCTCCGTATCCGCGCCCAGCCCCGGCGCACCGCGTCGAATCGACGCCGGCGTCCGGTCGAAGCGCGCCGCCGGCCGCGGCTGGCGAATGCGGCCGGCGTCCGGGTGTGCATATTCTGCCAGTAGATCATTGGCAATGATCTGCTCGTGATCGAGCACTTCGCTGCGGGACAGCACCGGTGCACAAGGCACACCCTCCTGATCGAGGCGTTCGAGCCAATCGGCGCTCGACCGTGTCGCGAGCACTGCAGCGGTCAAAGCGAGCCGGTCGGCCACATTCGCAACCCGATCCTGGGCCGTCCGGAAACGCGCATCGCGTTCCCACTCCGGTCGTTCCAGCGCCCGGCACATGCCGGACCATTCCGCATCCGACACCGCGCCAGCGGTGATCCAGCCGTCCGCAGTGGCGAAGATCAGGTCCTGGGCCAGCTGAGAGCGGGCCGCCGCCACCTCCTGGCCCACGAACGTATGCCCGGTCATCCCTTCCGGCCACAGGAATGCCACCGTGGCGTCGAGCATGGCCAGCTTCAGGTGCTGTCCGCCGCCGTTGCGCTCCCGCGCGAACAGGGCCGCGGTGATGGCCTGGGCTGCGGTCAGTGCCGTGACCTTGTCAGGAATGATCGTGCGCACCATGCGCGGCCGCCCGCTGTCGCGATCCGCCTGAATCGCAGCGAGTCCCGACAACGCCTGGATCACCGGATCATAGACCCGTTTGTGGGCATAGGGTCCGGTCTCACCGAAACCAGAGATGGAAACGTAGATCAGGTCATCGCGTTGCGCCCGCATCACGGCCTCGCCGATGCCCATACGCTCAGCCGCACCCGGGCGGAAGTTCTGTACGAACACGTCCGCCGTGCGCACCAGACGCTTCAGCGCCTCCATGCCGAGCGGCGTCTTCAGATCAAGCACCACGGACCGTTTGGAACGATTGGAAGACAGAAACGTGGCCGACATCCCCCCGCGGGACGCGCCCATGTGGCGGACCAGATCCCCGCTGGGCGGCTCGACCTTGATCACGTCGGCCCCCTGATCCGCCAGCATCATGGTGGCCACCGGACCGGAGATCATCGCAGTGAGATCCACCACCCGCACACCGGTAAGCGGTCCGGGTAGATCCGAGGTTTGCGGCCTGTCGTTCACGGCTTCATCATCCAAGGACCTGAACTGGCCACCTCCCGATCCATCCAGCCCCCTGTTGCAACAGACAAGCCCGAGACCCTATCGTCGCAGAGTCCCCATCACGACGCACGGCCCACCATGAAAGCACCGATCCGCGATCCAGACCTGCTGACGCAACTGCTCGGGCGCGTGGTCATCGCCGTGGACAGCGAAACGGAGATGGGCATGACCCGAATCCTGGGGCTGGAGCTTGCGGACGGCGTGCGCTTTCCGCTTCCGGCAGGCAACGCCTTGCGTTCAGCAGGCGAAATCGCGGAGATACGCGCCCTGTTCGCGGGGCTGTCACGGCAGGCTGCAGCCATCGTCCGCAATCAGGTCGGACCAGGCGACGCGCCTGCCGCGGCGGCACACATCGAGGCTGCAGTGAACGCAGCACTCATGGATCCGGATGCGCTGGTCGAGATCCGCGGGCCCGGAGTACCCCAGGCCCGCTCATGACTCACCAGTCCGGTTGCTGTGGCTGCCCTTGCTGTTGTTGCTGCTGGAACTGCTGCCGCATCATCTGTTCCTGCATTTCGCGCTGACGCTGAGCCTGGACTTCGAGCTCCTGCCGCTGTTCGGCGGTGAACACCGCCTGCACCTTGCTCTGCAGCAGCAGTGACAGCGCCGTCACCTCACCGGTGAGCTCGCCGAGGCGGGCCGCGCCGGCGCGGATCGCGCTCTCGTCGTAGTCGTGCCCGACATGGCTGCGCAGCTCAACCTGAACGCCCTCCGCCTGCTCCTGTAGGGCCTCGATCTGCGGACCGAGATCATCGATCACCGCCCGGACTTCAGCCTGCTGGCTATCGGTCAGGCCGATGGCCTCCGCCAGCTGATCCACCTGATCCTCGCCACCCGGAGCAGTCATCTGGGCCAGCGCCGACGGTGCCAGCACGATCGCGCCAAGAAGCGCTATGGTCTTGATTAGATTCAACCTGTTCACCCTGCTTTCGAACCTGAAAGCCGCGCACCATAACGTGCCACAGCACAGGATGCATCCCGACCCCGCCCCGCCGCGAGCGGCCCGCGGCCCTGTCAGCGGGCCGAACACACTGCAAATGCTAGACTCGAAGTGGAGTAAATGCAGGAAGCAGAGCATGTTCGAGATCGCAGAACTGGGACGCAAGGTACGCAAGAACACCTTCAAGGCGGAGGAGCCAGGGCTGCACACGGCACTGCTGCGGGCCCAGTTCGCGCTGCGAGACGCCAAGGTTCCGGTCATCATCATCGCTTCCGGGGTAGAGGGCGCCGGCAAGGGTGCCACCGTCAACCGCCTGCACAAATGGCTCGACACCCGCGGGGTCTCGACCCATCCGCTCTGGGACAAGACGGATGAGGAGCGCGAGCGGCCCGAGTTCTGGCGCTTCTGGCGGGTGATGCCGCCCCGGGGCACCATCGCAGTCCTGTTCGGCTCCTGGTACACCCACCCCATCGCCGATCGTGCCCTGAAACGCATCGGCAAGTCCGCCTTCCAGCGCCAGCTGCACCGCATCGTGGAACTCGAAAGACTGCTGATCGACGACGGCGCGCTCATCGTCAAGCTCTGGTTCCACCTGACGAAGCAACAGCAGCGCAAACGATTGCAACAGGACGAGGAGGCGGGTATCGCCTCGCCGCACCTGAAAATCCACACACGGCGCCACAAACATTTTCGCGCCGCCGCCGAGCAGGCCATCCGCACCACCGACGAAGGCATCGCACCCTGGCACATCATCGAGGCACGCGATGGCCGCTACCGGGACCTGGCCGCCGGTCGCATCCTGCTCGCCGCCATGGAGAAAAGGCTGGACGACATCGAGGACGGAGCCGGCCCGGCGCCCATGTCCGCACCACCGATGACCCCGCCAGCAGCGGACACGCCTACCGTCCTCGACACAGTGAAGCTCGACCGCAGGCTCTCCTCGAAAACCTATTCGAAGCGGCTCGACCGCCACCAGACGGAACTACGCAAGCTGACGTGGGAGGCTCACGCCCAGCACCGGAATACGGTCATGGTGTTCGAAGGCTGGGATGCCGCGGGCAAGGGTGGCGCCATCCGACGCCTGACCGCAGCCATGGACGCGCGTCTGTTCCGGGTGATCTCCACCGGCGCGCCCACGGACGAGGAGCAGGCCCATCACTACCTGTGGCGCTTCTGGCGGCACATCCCCCGGTCCGGGTACATGACCCTATACGATCGATCCTGGTACGGACGGGTACTCGTTGAACGCGTCGAACGTTACGCCACCACGGAGCAGTGGGCGCGCGCCTATCAGGAGATCAACGACTTCGAGGAGCAGCTCGCCGACCATGGCGTAGTGCTGCTGAAGTTCTGGCTTCACGTCAGTCCCGACAAACAGCTCGAGCGCTTCCGCGAGCGGGAACGTCAGGCCTGGAAACAGCACAAGCTCACCCCGGATGACTGGCGCAACCGGGAGCGTTGGGACGCCTACCGGGCCGCGGTTCACGACATGGTGGCCCGCACCAGCACGGTCCACGCACCCTGGCATCTGATCGGCGCCAACGACAAGAGAGCGGCGCGCATCGAGGTCATCGAGACCGTCTGCGAGCGCCTCGACGAAGCGCTGTCCTGATCGCTTCGTAGTTGGATCAGTCGCCAATCGCTACGCCGGCCTGCGGCCGACGGCAGCTCCCACTGATACATCGCAAGGCCCCTGCGAAACGCAGTGGGCGCAATTCGTCGGGAGCGAATTGCGTCGCACGAAGTGCGCCCCGGAGGGGTGCGCGCCATGGATGGCGCGCAACAGCGCACGTCCGCAAAGCGGGCGTGGCGATAAGCGTGGCGCGGCAGAACGCTTAGAATGGACGGCAGTCCGCGATCGCGACGCCGGCCTGCGGCCGACGTCAGCTCCCACTGGTGCATCCCAAGACCCCAGCGAAACGCAGTGGGAGCAATCCGCCGGGAGCGAACTGCGGTCCGGAAGATGCGCGCGCAGCGCGCAGCGGGTCAGCCGATGCGGCGCAGGAGCTCGGCGTTGCCGCCCGAGGCGGTGGTGTTGACCGTGAGGGTACGCTCGGTGGCGAAACGCAGCAGATAGTGCGGGCCGCCGGCCTTCGGGCCGGTGCCCGAAAGGCCCTGCCCGCCGAAGGGCTGCGACCCGACGATGGCGCCGATCATGTTGCGATTGACGTACATGTTGCCGACGGGCACCGCCGCGAACAGCTGTTTCGCACGGCGCTCGATGCGCGAATGCAGCCCGAACGTGAGCCCGTAGCCGCTGTCCGCAACCTCAGCGAGACAGGCGTCGAGATCCGCCTCCTTGAAGCGCCGCACGTGCAGAATCGGCCCGAACTTCTCGCCGCCGATGTCGCCAATGTGATCGATGCCGAACAGTCTTGGCGCGACGAACGTCCCGCGGGCATCGATTTCGGCGGGCACCTGCAGCCGATGCTGAAGGCGCTTGCCCTCCTCCATCCGCGCCGCATGCTCGAGCAGCATGTTGCGCGCCGCCACGTCGATCACGGGACCCACGTCCGTACCAGGATCCCGCGGGTCACCGATGACCAGCGCATCCATGGCACCACACAGCATCTCGATGAGCGGATCGTGGATCGCATCCTGGACATACAGCACCCGCAGTGCGGAACAGCGCTGCCCCGCGCTGCCGAAAGCACTGCGCAGGACGTCGTCCGTCACCTGCTCCGGCAGCGCGCTGGAATCCACGAACATGGCATTGAGACCACCGGTCTCGGCAATGAGCGGAATCAGCGCACCCGGTCGCGCCGCCAGCGTCTGCGCGATGCGCCGGGCCGTGGCCTCCGAGCCGGTGAACGCCACCCCGGCAATACCCGGATGGCTGACCAGCGGTTGGCCGACGTTTTCGCCGTCCCCCGGCAGCAGCTGCAGCACGCTTGCCGGCACGCCGGCGCCGTGCATGAGCGCGACCGCGCGGGCCGCAATCAGGGGCGTCTGCTCGGCGGGTTTGGCCACCACTGCATTGCCCGCCGCCAGTGCCCCCGCCACCTGACCGGTGAAGATGGCGAGCGGAAAGTTCCACGGACTGATACAGGCGAACACACCGCGCCCGTGCAGACTGAGCTCGTTGCGCTCACCAGTGGGTCCCGGCAGCCTGCGGCTGCCCTCGAACTGTTCCCGGGCGAGGGCTGCATAGTGACGCAGGAAGTCTACCGCTTCGCGCACCTCTGCCAGAGCGTCAGGGATGGTCTTGCCGGCTTCCAGCACGGCCAGATGCATGAGCCGGAACAGATCCTCCTCGAAGGCATCTGCAGCCCGTTCCAGTATCTCAGCCCGCGCAGCCCCGCCCTGCCGGTCCCAGTCGCGCTGGGCCGGCCGGGCACCCTTCACTGCTGCGTCCACGTCCTCGGCGCGCGCCTCGATGACGCTTCCCGCCGGCTCGTGCAGCCGGGCCGGGTTGTGCACTTCCAGCGGCGACCCATCGCGGCCACGCCCATCGATCAGCGGTGCCGCCACCCGCGTCTCGGCGTCGTGGCGCCGGAATTCGGTTTCGACCTGGCCGAGCACCCGTGCGTCTTCCAGGTCCAGTGCGCGGGAGTTGCGCCGCGGCGCGAACAGGTCCGCCGGCAGGGCGATGTCGGGATGGCGCGTCTGATCGAGCCCGCGCACCTCGACGAAAGGGTCGGTGACCACCTCCTCCACGGGATAGCGCTCATTGAGGAAGCGATTGACGAAGGAAGAGTTGGCACCGTTCTCCAGCAGTCGTCGCACCAGATAGGACACCAGATTCTCGTGCCCGCCCACCGGCGCATAGGTCCGCACCGGCGGCAGGTCCGGATACTGCTCGGCTGCCACCCGGTAGAGCAGCTCACCCATGCCGTGCAGGCGCTGGAACTCGAACAGCGCGCCCTTCGGCGCCATGGCCATCACGCTGGCGAGAGAGTGAGCGTTGTGGGTGGCGAACTGGGGCAGCAACCAGCCGTCCGACTCCAGCAGTGCACCGGCAGACACCAGCCAGGCCAGATCCGTCGACGCCTTGCGCGAAAAAACGGGGAAGTCCGCCAGGCCTGCCTCCTGGGCGTGCTTGATCTCCGCATCCCAGTAGGCACCTTTCACCAGCCGAACGGGGAAGCGGCGGCCGCTGTCCCGGGCCAGCGTGGCAAGCCAGTCCACCAGATCCCGGGCGCGCTTGCCGTAGGCCTGGACCACGAACCCGGCCCCGTCCCAGCCCGCCAGGTCCGGATCCCGGGCCAGCCGCTCGAACAGCTCCATGGACATGAGCAGTCGGCTGGCCTCCTCGGCATCGATGCTGAGACCGATGCCGCCGCTTGCCGCCCGCAGCGCCAGCGCCTTCAGGCGCTGATAGATGACATCGTTCACATCCGGCCAGTGCAGCGTGTCGTAGTGGGGATGCAGCGCCGACAGCTTGACCGAGACACCGGAGCGCTCATGCGGCGCACCGGCCCCGTCCCGCGCCACCCGATCGATGGCCGCGGCATAGGATTCGCTGTAGGCCGCGGCGTCCGCTTCGGTCCGCGCGCCCTCGCCGAGCATGTCGAAGGAGAACAGGGCCGCGTCACCATATTCCTTGCGGCCCCGGCGGATGGCCTCGTCGATGGTCTCGCCGAGGACGAACTCGCGCCCGAGGATGCGCATGGCCCCGTGCAGCGCATTGCGGATCACCGGCTCCCCGGTCCGGGACACCATGCGTCGCAGCCACGCCACCGGTGCCTTGCGGAATTCCTGTGCCGGACGGATCACGCGGCCGGTGAGCATCAGCGCCCAGGTGGACGCATTGACCAGCAGGGCGTCGGAACCGCCGAGGTGATCGTCCCAGTTGCCGGCCAGCACCTTGTCGGAAATGAGTTCATCCGCGGTGGCGTCGTCGGGGATGCGCAGCAGTGCTTCCGCCAGACACATCAGTGCCACGCCTTCTTCGTTGGACAGGCCGTACTCTTCTAAGAAGGCGTCGAGGCGACTGCGGTCGGCGCGATGCTCACGGGCGCGGCGGACCAGATCCCGGCCCTGCTCCAGCGCGCGGCGGCGCGCCGCCGTGGCCATCGGGTAGGCATCGAGAAGATCAGTGACCACCTGCTCCTCGTCCCGGAGCTTGCCCCGCTCCACCCGCTCGCGCAGGTCGTCCGTGGACATGGAGTCAGGGCCGGAATCCTGCAGTGCCATGAGGGATCTCCTGGTCGTCAGCCCGCGTGGAACAGATTCAACGCTTCCCGCACTCTGTCTTGGAAAACAACTTAACTAATTGATATAGCTATAATTTCACAAGATCCAGTGGGAGCGCACGTCCGCGAAGCGGGCGTGGCGATGAGCGCGACGCGGCAGAACGCCTAGAATCAAGGGCAGTCCGCGATCGCGACGCCGGCCTGCGGCCGACGTCAGCTCCCACTGAGCCTCGCATGCTTCGTTGTTGTTCCTTCTGGGACGCCGGAACGAACGTTCATCGCAACGTCCTACAACCGCTAGTCTACGCTTTCAGGCGGCGGGCTGGGCCAGGACGGACTGCACCACCCGGGCGATCAGACCGTCCGCCTGCCAGCACTCGGCAGACACCAGCCCCCGGCCTTCGGCACTGTGCTGGTTGCGGGACACGAGCCCCACTGCGCCCGCAGCCGGTGGTCGGAGCACGTGCAGCGAGATGTCCGCATTGATGAAGCCGATGCGTCCTTCGGGTTCCTCCAGCCGGCGCTGCGAGACCCCATTGGCGAAGTCGGCCAGCGCAGCCAGATGCACCATGGGCGCAAGCGGCAGGCCCGGGGCCAGATCCAGCGGCAGCCGCAACCAGCCACCGCCCGCACCGCCGCCGTCGAGTCCGGAATCCCGCCGCACCATGAGTCGCAGATGCAGCCCGTCCCGGCCCGGCAGCGCGCGCCCGCTCTGGGCCCGGACCACGTCGGCCAGGCTGGTCTCGGTCAGGGTCGACTCCGGCGGCAGCGGGCAGACGGCTGCATTCGCTTCCGCGCTGACCGCCATCGCCGCCGTATGAAGACTGGTGGCACGCACGAGTTCCTTGCCGCCGCCGCTGAGAACGGCTTCGTGCACCGCCAGCCGCCGGCCCTTTCGAAGGGAGCGAACGCTTACTTCAAGAGGAAGCGCAGGCACTGGCCGGAACAGGTCCATGCTGAGCCGCGCCAACTGCAGCGCACCGCCGGCCGCCTCCTCCAGCAGATGGCAGATCAAGGCCGCCGGTGCGCCGCCATGCAGCGTGTCACCCCACGGGCCCATGGCCGCGCTGGTGGGCACCCAGGCCGCACCGTCGCGGGTGAAGATGGAGTCGGTCGGCGGAGAGGGGGTGGCCATGCATGATCCTCGCTAGCAATAATCGATTCGAATTAATACACTCGCGGCAGAGTCGAGCCGCGTCAGAGGATGCCATGGATTTCAACGACAGCCCCGCAGAAGCCGCCTTCCGCAAGGAGGTGCGCGCATTCCTGGACCAGCACGCCCGGCTGCGGCGCGAATCCAATGAAAGCGCCTATGACGAGGCCACGGACGACGCCGAGCGCGTCGCCATCGCCAAGCGCTGGCAGAAGACCCTGGCCGACGCCGGCTGGGCCTGCATCGGTTGGCCGAAAGCCTACGGTGGCCGCGACGCCACCGCCATCGAGCAGGTGATCTGGAATCAGGAAGTGAAGCGCTACGTCACCCCGGACGGCCTGTTCATCATCGGCCAGGGCATGTGCGCCCCGACCCTGATGGCCCACGCCACTGAAGAGCAGAAGGCCCACCACCTGCCGCACATCGCCAGCGGTGAGGAGGTGTGGTGCCAGCTGTTCTCGGAGCCGGTGGCGGGCTCCGACCTGGCGGGCATCAAGACCCGCGCCGTCAAGGATGGCGACGAGTGGGTGGTCAACGGCCAGAAGGTCTGGACCTCCGGCGCGCACTATTCCGACTGGGGCCTGCTCATCACCCGTACCGATCCCGGCGTCCCGAAGCATAAGGGCCTGACCATGTTCTTCCTGGACATGAAGTCGCCCGGCGTCGACGTGCGGCCGATCAAGCAGATCAACGGCAACAAGGACTTCAACGAGGTCTACTTCACCGACGTCCGCATCCCGGACAGCCAGCGACTGGGCAACCCGGGCGAGGGCTGGAAGGTGGCCCTGGTGACCCTGATGAACGAGCGCCTGGCCGTGGGCAGTGGCCTGTCCAACACGGTGATGGACGTGTTCCGGGCCGCCGAGACCGTGGACCTCGAGGACGCACCTGCCATTCGCAATCAGGCCGTGCGCGAGCATCTTGCCGACTGGTACTGTCGGGAGATGGGACTGAAGTACACCACCTACCGCATGATCTCGGCGCTGTCCCGCGGCGAGGATCCGGGCCCGGAAGCGTCCATCAGCAAGGTCGTGGTGGGTGCGAACAACAACGAGTCCGCCAGCTACGCGCTGGACCTGCAGGACATGGGCGGCATCCTCGACGACGAGGCGCTGAGCGGGTTCGGGAATCAGTTCCAGCGGCAGTTCATGCGCTCACCAGCGAACCGCATCGAGGGCGGCAGCGACGAGATCCTGCGCAACATCATCGCCGAGCGGGTGCTCGGGATGCCGGCCGACATCCGTCCGGACAAGAACGTGCCGTTCAACGAGGTCCCTGGCGCCAACAGCCCGAAGGCTTAGCGCCAGGTTCAACCTCGCTGCCGCGTCACGCAATCGGAGCGCCGGAAAACCGGCACTCTCTGTTGCGGGCCATCCATGGCCCGCCCCCTTCGGGCGCACTGCGTGCGACGCAATTCGCTCCAGGCGAATTGCTCCCACTGGTGTCTCGCCAGGATCTTGCGTTATGTCAGTGGGAGCGAAAGTCGGCCCGCAGGGTCGGCTTTGCGATCGCAGACTGCCGCCGGGGTCGGGCGTGACGCAGATCGCGACGCCCGCTTCGCGGACGTCAGCTCCCACTGAGGCCTCGCGTACATCGCCGCTGTTCCTTCCGCGACAGCGTGAATGAACGTTCGCGGCGAACTCACACTGACGTATCGCGGGACCTGTTGCGCGTCAGTCGTTCTGGGGTTTGCCGCAGACCTCGGTCAGGGACATGAGCGCCTCGCGCAGCCGTGCATGCTCCTCGTCGTCAATGGCCCCCGCTTCCCGTGCCCGCTGCAGATCGATCATCTGCTGACCGATGGACACGTCCCCAAGACGCACATTGTTCGCCCAGTTCTCGTTCCAGCAGCCCGTCAGCGCGAGCAGTACTGGCAGCATCCACACCATTTTCATCGTCGATCCTCTCCCCAGGGTGGTGACCGGCCAATTTCGCCGCCAAGCTGCGCATCGACGCATTCACATGGCGAAATCGACCAAACTGTCGTGAAAATGAATAAACCTCCTAAGCCCCCATTCGCATACGCGAAACGAAACATCCAATAAATCATTCACTTGCGTAAACCGAGCCCGGTTGGCACGGAGTGTGTAAGAACATGGACGTACAGCGAGACCCCGCAGCAAGCCGGGGACGATCAAGGAGGGAAACCGACATGCTCGCACTCAATCGCATCAGCCGCCTGCGGAGCCCCCGCAGCAATCTGGCCTCGACCGCACTGCTGGTCATCACCTTCAGCGTATTCGCGGTGATCGCCCACTTCGCAGTGGAGCAGCAGCGCACCGGCGCCGAAGTGGTAAGGGAATCACCCCCCGCCGCAGCCAAGGCGGAGCAGCTGGACCTCTGGTCGCTGCTGCACCATTTGCGGTTCTGACGGAGGTAAGACCATGCATCATCATGACCAGCGTCCACCCCGTTTCCTGCGCGATACCACCGCAGCCTACCTCGGCGGTGTCTGTGCAGGAATCGCCCGGGGACTCGGGATCCGCGCCATCGCCGTACGCATTGCCGTCGCGGTCTGTGCGGTGCTGTTCACTGCCCCCACGCTCATCGCCTACGGCTGTGCATGGTTGCTCATGCACAGCCGCGACGAGTTCCGCCTGCCCTGAGGATCCCGGGCCTGCAAACTCACCAGCAGGACGTCAGGCCCGGGAATCCGGCTTCGGCAGCACCACGTAGCCCGCACGCGGAAAATGCACCACGATTTCACCCAGATCCGGGTGCCGCCGCAACAGCGCGATCTCATCCGTATTCACCACCAGAATCTCGCCGCTGACGAAATCCCGGCCATAATCGTCCGGGGCCACCTCCACCTTCATTCCCGGTCGCAGACCATTCGGCTCATCCGGGTCACCCGACGGCAGCGTCTCCGGCATCTCCACCGCGGCCACCGACAGCGCATCGCGGGCCCCGACCTCCCGCCGCTGACCATGACCGATGGCGCTGAGACCATCCTCCCAGGCCCGCACCCGCGCGAACCCGTCGATCAGTTCCGCCTCCTCGGGACACACCTGGCGCAGGAACCAGACCACGTGCCAGGGGTTGAGATCGAGCATGCCGGGCGCATCGCCGCCAAGGAACCTGCGGCCGTCGGCCAGCTGCCGCTCCAGGAACGCGAGATGGGCGCGGTACTGCTCGCGCATCACCGGAACCGCCGCCCGCATGCGGGTAATGTCGAACTCGGTGCCAGACATGTGAGCGCGATCATCGATGAAGGACTGGGACACCGAGTGGCCGATGGTTCCGAAAATCAGCTGTACCGCCACCATGAAGAAGCTGCGATCGGACCAGAAGCCCAGTGCATCCGCCAGCCCGCTGGTCCCATGCGGGTACAGCGTCGGCTCAGGATGACGCCGTTCCAGCTCGCGCAGAATCACTGCCGTGTCGCACCAGACCTCGGCGCCGATCTGCATAGACGGCGTGCGCCGATAACCACCGGTCAACGGCACGTAGTCCGGCTTCGGCATCATGTTCGGGATCAGCACACTGCGCCAGGCGATGCCCTTGATGCCGAAGGCCAGCCGCACTTTTTCGGAAAACGGCGAGCTGTCGTAGTGATGGAGAATCGGTTCCTGCAGGTTCAACTGCGCCTCCTGCACCGGTTCACTCAGCCTGATTGCTGGCCGGCTGCATCATCGATGGCCGCCGCCATCATGGCGGCGTCGGTCGGTCAGGCCCGGGGGGCCGGGCCCGCTGGCTCTGGCGCCGAGCGCGAGGTCGCCGCCAGAATCTCGAAATCTCTGACGAGACTTCCAAGGCGATTCGACAGTCGCCGCCTCTGAGCATCGTCGAGATTGCTGAGCAACTCCACCGCAAAGCGTCGATAGACGGCCTGACGGTTCTCCACCACCTCGCGATAGCTGTCCGGATACCAGCGTTCGCGGTGCAGCATGAGTTCCTCGATGCGCGCCTCGAACGCGTCCTTCGGCTCGCGCGCGTCGAGCGTCGCGATCAGGTCCGCCTGCCACAGCCTGCGAAACGCGACCCACTCCTGGTTATCCGGCTCGATGTCCTGACTCGCGGCTTCAAGCATCACTTCCTGCGCAGGCGTCAGCCGTCCGACCCAGCGATCGAGTGCATCGCGGGTCTTCTCGCGCCAAACCGCCCGTTGCTCCGCCTCAGGCAGACCCTCGTAGTCCGCATTGAGCTCCGCGTTGGATTCCTCGAGGACCTTGGCGAGCCCGCTGATCTGCTGATCGCTGAAGCCCGCCATCAGATCCACCAGCGCCGGCAGCGCCTGGCGCATCATGACTTCGAACAACGCCTGGCCCCGCTCCTCGAAGGTCTGCGCATGCTCGAGATCGAAACCGTCGTCGACGGCCGCCTCGAAGTCCGTGAGCAGCGCCGACCACTCCGGCAGCTGCTCATAGCGATGCCAGTGCAGATAGACCCGCGCCTCCTGACGCAGCCAGCCGCGCTGAGCCCGATTGAGATCCACGTAGTCGGTGGCACGCCAGACCACAGCCCGGTCCAGGTTCGAATACACCAGGCGCAGGCCGCTGCAGCCGGACAGCAGGCCGAATGCGACCAGCAGCAGCAGGCCGCGCCACAGCGCTGTCATGCCGCGATCAGAGCAGGCCCGCATGGGTACAGTCTCCTTCGAGTTCGGTAATCCAGGCCTCTACCAGCGCCAACGCCTCGTGATGCACCAGGCTGCGCCCCAGCTCTGGCATCATCACGGCCGGGTCGGTGTGGGCCATCCGATGCATCATGATGGACGCCTCCGGCCTCCCCGGCCAGATGCCCACGGCCAAGCCGCCGGCACCCCTGCCTGCGGCCACCGGCGGTTTGCAGACGCCGAGTTCGAATGCGCGCTGGGCATCGTAGCGCAGATCGAGCCCGGCACTGGCCGCCGTCCCGGAGCCGCGGTGGCAGTGGGCGCAGTTCACGTCCAGATAGGCGCGCGCATCGGGCTCGCGCGGCCAGGCTGCCACTTCGGTGTCCTCCTGCACCCAACTTCGCTGGCGCCATACCGCATACTGATTGCCGTGCTCCGCCCACACGAGGGCCGCCAGATTCTCAGGCTTCGGGCCGATGGGCGCCAGCGCGCGCTGCTCGCGGCCACCCCCATGGCAGGCCGCACACTGGTTGCGGTCCGGGACCAGATAATCGAAGGTCTGGCCATCCTCGGCGGTCATGTCCAGCAGGGCACCCACATTCGTTCTGCGCGCCTCGCGTCCATCCGCGTCCCACAGGTAGGCCACCGCCTCCCAGCCCTCGGCCTGATGCCGGAGGATACGTGTCTCCACCAGCCTCATGCCCGCAAGCGCCAGCGGTTCGTCCGGCCCTGCAATCCCCGGCGCAAGGTGCAGCGCCACACCGTTGCCGGCCACCGGGTAATAGAAGGTCTTGGTGATGATCGTCCCCACTGGAAACTGCAGTACCGCAGCACCGTTCGCCGACGCCGCCTGCCCCTCGGGCAGGTGCACGGTGCGGTATTTCGACGAGTAATCGGAAAACAGCGCATGCGCGAGGTCGTAGGCGAAGCCCGCGCGAGGCCGCAACGTGTCACCGTCGCGCTCGAGGACGCCGAGATCCTTAAGCCGCTCCGGCAGCGGGGCCTGCAGCGGCCAGGACGCCGGCGTCTCACTGCAGGCGGCCAGCATGGCCGCCACGAGAAGCCCGAACACGCAGCGCATGACCGCAGGCTACTCCCAGCCGACGGCCACGTCGGCATCCGCATCGCTGATCCCCGCCAGCGGCTGCAGCTGGCAGTCAAACGTATCCACGGCGAAGCGGGCGTCGGCAAAGCCGCCCGGCGCATCGAGAATCATCGCGTCCGCCTCGGAATTGTCGTGGGCGCAGATCACCGGATCGGAGGCCCCTTCGCGGATGAAGCCGTCCCAGAGCAAGGGCGGCAGGTCCCGTTCGAGGGCCTGCGCGAGCATGGCCAGCGGCTCCGAGTCCGGCGCATAGCCGCTGCGGCCGAAATAGTTGTCGTGCACGTGCACCCGCTGCGGATAGGGATCGTAGTCCGGATCGTCGAAGGGGCGCTCGGTGATCAGATAGCTCAGCACCATGATCGATGCGGAGCCATGCTCCTGGATCCGGTTCGCGAAGATCTGCACGTCCCGGTTCGCACTCACGAGGATGCCTGTGCCCGCGGGCACGGTGCCGACGATGTTGCCTTCAGGCGCGAAGTTCGGCGTGTTGTTGTCGATGACCAGATTGCGGAACACCCGCGTCTCACGCCCGCCCTGCATGGGCAGTCCGGGCAGGTCGAAGACCAGAATGCCACCGGTGTTGTGCCTCACCTCGTTGCCGTAGACATCGGCGCCGATGGAGTTCTCGATCTCGATGCCGGCCACGTTGTACTCGGCGCGGCTGTGGCGAACGATGATGTCGCGGGACTGCCCCACGTAGATACCTGCATCCGAGGCGCCGATGGCCACCGCATGCTCGATCAGCACGCCGTCGCACTGCACCGGGTACAGCCCGTAGGCACCGTTGTCCGAACTCGGACCACCGGTCCACTCGGCGCGCACATCGCGCATGACGATGTTGCGGCAGCCGCTCACCTTGATGGCATCGCCGCGGGTGTCCTCCACCGCGAAGCCTTCCAGAGTGACGTCGTCCGCCGTCACCAGCAGGCCTTCTGCGCCCGCCCGCTGACCGGCGAAGGACAGCACGCTGCGGTCGCTGCCCGCGCCGCGCACGGTGACGCCGGACACGCTGAGGCTCAGACCCCGGTCCACGTCAAGGCGCCCTTCCGGAATCGTGACCACGCCGCCCGGTGCCACGTCCATCAGGGCCTGCCTCAGCGCCGCCACCGGATCCTCCGGCGCCACGGCCACCTCCTCCTCGACCCCGTTGCCGCAAGCGACCAGCATCAGCAGGGCCATGTAGGCGAGCGCGTGCACGCGCCGCCCCGACGCGCCGGGCCGAGCGCGCGCGCTCGGGCCTACAGAAAACCTCTCCAGCCCCCTGTAGGCGAGCGCGTGCACGCGCCGCCAGGCCCACAGCAGCCATGCACCCCCGAGAATCGTATTGCGCCACATGTTCATGCCCTCCCTTCGTCGCCCGGTACGGACGCCTCGCCCCGCCAGCCCAGAAACGCCAGCATCCACTGTCCCACCTCGACGCGCTGGATCGGTTGCTCCAGCGACGCCATGCCCCGTTCGTAGACCTCGGGTCCAAGTAACTCCCGCCGCAGCGCGAGCAGTTCCGCGGCATACGGCTTTTCGAACTCCGGGTGGCCCTGCAGCGCCAGAATATGATCGCCTATGGTGAAGGCAGCAAACGGACAGAAATCGTTCTCCGCCAGCAGCACCGCGTCCGCCGGCAGTCGCCGCACCTGATCTTTATGGCTCGACAGCAGCGCGAAGCCATTCCCCGAGGGCTGCAGCCAGGGCGGGGTTGCCGTCAACCGGCTGCTGTGAACGCCCACGGCCCAGCCCGCGGCCGCCACGTCGGTTTCGCCGCCCAGCACATGGGCCACCAGCTGATGGCCGAAGCAGATGCCGATCAGCTTGTGCCGCTGCTGGTGCAGTTCGCGCACGTAGTCGCCCAGGCGCGCGATCCAGGGATGCGGGTCGTAGACCGAGTCCCGCGAGCCGGTGATGACGTAGCCGTCGCACTCTGCCGGATCCGCGGGGTACTGCCCGTGCTGCACGTCGTAATCGACGAACTCCGGCATCTGCAGACCGGCGGCCGCGGCGGCATCGGTGAGCAGGGTCCGGAACATGTCCGGATAGTCGCCGTGACGGTCGACGAATTCCGGGCGGACCGAGTCGGTCTGCAAAATGCCTATGCGAAGGCGATCTGGTGCTGCAGTCAAGATGAAGATCCGAACGGCTACAGTAGAAGATGCACGATAGCTGAGGCCCGCCAGCGCCGTCACCAACAGCGAACGTCGCGAGGCCTCTGTAGGCGAGCGCGTGTACGCGCCGCCCGGGGCCGAGCGCACGCGCTCGGGCCTACAGACGCAATTTCCGCTCGACGCTCATCGGTCCGTCCGCGCTGCGCGCGGCCTGGACTCTCCCACAGGACATGCGCTCGGGCGATCTGCGTCGTGCGTGGGGGGGGGGTTAGATGATTTCGAAGTAGCGGCGGAGCTGCCAGTCGTTGACGTGACGTTCGTACTCGCGCGCCTCCCACTCCCGGGTCGCGCAGAAGTGATCGACGAAGTCGTCACCCAGCCAGTCCCGCGCCAGGCGTGAGTCGCGCAAAAGTGCCACCGCGTCACGCAGATTCGTCGGCAGACGCAGCGACTCCGGCAGCTCGCCCTGCACCGCGTAGGCGTTGCCCTGCACCGGCGCGTCCGGCTCGATCCTGTCGACGATGCCCTGTACTCCGGCGGCGATGACCGCCGCCGCCACCAGGTGGGGATTGGCGTCGGCGCCGCTGGCCCGGAACTCCATGCGCTGACTCTTCGCACTGCCCGGCACGACCCGCAGGGCACAGGTCCGGTTCTCGACCCCCCAGGTGGCGGCCGTAGGCGCCCAGGCCCCGGGAACGAGCCGGGTGAAGGCATTCACCGTCGGTGCGAACAGGGCCGTCAGCTCCCGCATGTGCGCCTGCACACCCCCAACGAAGTGACGCTGGCGCAGCGTCATGCCGTCCGCCGCCCCGGCATCGTGGAACAGTGGCAGCCCGTCCGCATCCAGCAGCGACAGGTGCATATGGCCGCTCTGGCCCGGATAGTCCATGGACCACTTCGCCATGAACGTGGCGAGGAGCCCCTGCTGCTGGAAGAACACCTTCGTGAAGGTCTTGAACAGCGCCGCGCGATCCGCCGCCTCAAGACCATCCGCCACCGCCAGCGCCGCTTCCCACACGCCGGGCCCGGTCTCACAGTGGAGCCCCTCGATGGGCACGCCGAAGTCGTCCATGTACACCATCAGCGCGGTGAAGAGATCCGCGTGCGCCGAGGCCCGCAGCACTGAGTAGCCGAAGTTACCCGGCGTGAGCGGTACGAGATCGCGGAACCCCTTCGCCCGCAGACTGTTGGGCGTCTCGTCGAAGACGAAGAACTCGTACTCGAAGCCGAGCCGGGGCTTGAGGCCTAGCGCCTCGACCCGGGCGAGGACGCTTTGCAGGCGTCCTCGCGGGCAGGCCGGGTGCCGGCGAACCGCATCCGCCGTCTCCGGGACCACGAAATCCGCGAGCAGAAACGGCGTGCCCTCTCCCGGCACCCGCCGGCGGGTGCCGGCATCGAGCCGGAAGCGGGCATCGGGGAAGCCGGTATGCCAGCCGGTGAGCGTGGCGTTGTCATAGAGCTGATCGTCGACGTCCCAGCCGAGCACGCAGTCACAGAACCCGGGGTCCGTCTCGAGCATGCCGGCGAACTTCTCCAGGGACACGTACTTGCCGCGCAGCACGCCATCCACGTCGATCAGGGCCAGCTTCAAGCGCCGATCCCCGGCCTCCCGCCACTGGGCCAGCGCAGCGGTGAGGCGCTCACCATTGGCGGCACGGGCGGCCGCGTCGATTCGTTCCGGATCCTCGGCCATGGGCTGTCCTCAATGTTGCACTCAACAGGCACGACCCGCTGCAGTCGGGTCGCGGAGGGCAGGAAGTTGTCCACGATTTCTGTGGATAACTCGTTGGATAACTCCTGCCGATCCGGGCGCGGGTCCGATAACCTCAGGCCCCGCGGAAACTGGTCACTTTTCGATCAAATTCAATAAATTGTTTTAAATCATTGGTTTAGAGTCAGGTTGTAAACCTTCGCATGAAGGAAGCGACCCATCTGACCACGGGCAGGCGCGCGATCGGAAAGTGTGCATAACTTTCCCAACCACTTGCGTGAGCGCCCACTTACCCCCTACCCACCTTCTGCTGCTGACTCCAGATGACGACCCTGCAGAGTCTTGCGCCTCATTGCCCCCGTTGGGGTCAAAATCTCAGCGCGGCGTGCGAACCACCATGAGCCGGACCTCGGTCATATCCTCCATCGCGAAGCGGACGCCTTCCCGGCCGAGGCCGCTCTCCTTCACGCCGCCGTAAGGCATGTTGTCCACCCGGTAGGACGGCACGTCGCCGATGACCACACCACCCACTTCCAACCGATCCCAGGCCATCTGCGCCTTGTACAGATCCCGGGTGAAGACGCCGGCCTGCAGCCCGAACTGGCTGTCGTTGACCATCGCAAGCGCCTGCTCGAAGTCGCAGAAACGAAACAGGTTGGCCACCGGTCCGAACGCTTCCTCGCAGTTGACGTCGGCATCGGCGGGCACGTTCTCGAGCAGGGTGGCGTCCAGCATGGCGCCGTCGCGTTCGCCGCCGCACAGGAGCGTCGCACCCGCGGCCACGGCCTGTTCCACCCAGCCGTGCAGGCGTTTCGCCTCCTTCTCGGAGATCATCGGCCCGATGAAGGTCTCGCGCTCCTTCGGGTCGCCCTTCTTCAACTTCGCCGTGGCGGCCACCAGCCGATCGCGGAAGTCGTCGTAGATCGCCTCGTGCACCATGATCCGCTGCACGCCGATGCAGCTCTGGCCGGACTGATAGAACGCCCCGAAAATGATGCGATCCACCGCATCCTCAAGGTCGGCGTCCGCATCCACGATCACCGCTGCGTTGCCGCCGAGCTCAAGCACCACGGGCTTCTTGCCGGCCTTGGCCTTCAGCTCCCAGCCCACACCGGGCGAACCCGTGAACGACAAGAGCTTCAGGCGCTCATCCATGGTGAACAAATCCGCGCCCTCACGCCGGCAGGGCAGGATGGAGAACGCCCCCTTAGGCAGATCCGTCTCCGCGAGCACCTCGCCGATGATCAGCGCACCAATGGGGGTGAGGCTCGCCGGCTTGAGCACGAAGGGACAGCCCGCCGCCAGCGCCGGCGCCACCTTGTGGGCCGCAAGATTGAGCGGGAAATTGAACGGACTGATGAACGAGCACGGACCGATGGGCACGCGCTTGAAATAGCCCCGGTAGCCATGCGCCCGCGGCGAGATGTCCAGGGGCAGCACTTCGCCGCCCATGCGCACGCTTTCCTCGGCTGCGATCACGAAGGTGTCGATGAGGCGGGTCACCTCACCTTCCGCGTCCTTGATGGGCTTGCCTGCCTCGATGCACAGGCTCATGGCCAGCTCGTCGAAGCGCTCCCGGAAGCGCTTCACGCAGTGCTCGATGACCGCCTTGCGGGCGTAGGCCGGCATCTCTGCCATGGGCCGCGCGGCCTCCACACTGGCCGCGATGGCCCGGTCGATGTCCGCGGCCGAAGCCATGGCGACCCGTGTGGCCACCTCGCCTGTGTACTTGTCGATCACCTCCAGATCCGCGTTCGGCGCCTCGGGGACATTCGCAAGATAGAACGGATAGCTGTCATTGAGCATGGGAGGTCTCCTCGCCGCTCAGATCGGGCACTGAATGTTCCCGAGGCGCTGGGTGAGCAACGCATTCTCGCGATAGTCGATGGGCACCACCAGCAGACTGGGGCCGGACTCGGTGAACGAGGCTTCCAGCGCGCCGGGGAGATCGTCGCTGCGGGTGACATGGTGGCCGTTCCAACCGAAGGCATCCGCCAGCTTCATCCAGTCCAGATTGCCGAAGTCGAGTTCCGTATGCCGCCCGAAGTGGTTGTCCTGCTTCCACTTGATCAACCCGTAGCCATGATCCTCCCAGACCATGATCGTGAAGTTCAGGTTCAACCGGCGGGCCGTTTCCATCTCCTGCACGTTCATGAGGAGGCCGGCGTCGCCGCAGATGGCGAGAATGCGCCGGTCGGGATGCACCAGCGCGGCGGCCACCGCCCCAGGCAGCGCGAAGCCCATGGAACAGAAGCCGTTGGGGATGAGGCAGGTGTTCGGTTCGTGGCACTGATAGTGACGCGCAATCCACATCTTGTGGGCACCCACATCGGACAAACGCCGAAGATATACTCGATTCCCTCCTGTTCCAGGCACTTCACGAACAGATCGGATGCCTTCATGGTGCGCACTCCCAGGGTGTGCTGCCATCCTTCCCGGGACAGCGCTGATCAAATGAGCGTGAGAAGCAGGACCACGCCGAGAACGAGCAGGATGACTCCCGCGAGCCAGGCCAGCCGCGGTGCGTGCTCGGTGGCGTCGCGATCCAGATCAGGATTCGTGGGTGGATCCGGGTTGGGTTCCGTGATGTCTGTGGGATCGTCCTTCGCAGGATCACCGACTTCGGTGATGTCCGCATCCTCCCCCCGCCGCAACGTCGCGTCCGCATGCGAGGCGGTCACATCCTCCGGCACCGCGATTTCACCGCTCAACATGCCTTCCAGCGTGATCGAACGGATCATCCGATAGTCTTCCTGGGTGACCTCGCCGGCGGCCCAGCTGCGGGCCACTTCGCGGACCTGGGCACTTTCGGGCGCGAGGATAAGTACGTGGCTGCGCGTCCGACCGTTACCCCCCGAAAGTGAACCCGCCATCTTCAAGCCTCCCGGCACGTTGCGACGATGATGCTCACGTTGTCACGAGCCCCCCGCTCCAGCGACATGTCCAGCAAGGCATCGACGCGCTGCTCCACCGGATCCGGTGCCAATAGCATCTCGCACATTTCATGGCGCTCGAGTTCACGGTAGAGCCCATCGCTGCACAGCAGGTAGATGTCGTCCGGGGCAAGGTCGAACAGAATGCAGTCGAGGTGCAGCTCAGGCTGACCACCTACGGCGCGGGTGATGACGCTGGAATCCGGGTGGTCATCCGCCTCCTCCGGCGTCAGCACACCGCGCTCCACGAGCTCCTCCAGCGGATCGTGATCCCGCGAGATCTGCGTGAGGATGCCGTCGCGCACCCGATAGAGACGGGAATCGCCCGCCCACATGCACACGCCCACGTTGGCCTGCGCGAGCATCGTCACCACCGTGCAGCCCATCGTCTTGCCACTGAAGTGCTTATCGGAATGGCTGCGGATGGAGCGATTGATCTCAATCAGCGCGTCATCCACTCGATCGACGAACGCCACGAACTCGCCCTCGACGCTCACGTCCTCCAGCGCTTCGATCACCATGCGGCTGGCGACGTCGCCGGCGGCATGGCCACCCATCCCATCGGCAACCAGCCAGAGGCCGATATCGGGGCGGGCGAGCACCGCATCCTCATTGTGCGGACGGCGCCTGCCTTCGTGGGTCACCGCTGCCGATTCCCACTGCAACTCAAACATACCGGCCTCCTGCCACGACGGCCTCCGCCCGGTATGCGCAGTTCATCCGCTTGGCTCCCTTCGGCATCCGCTCGGCACCTCAGGGGCAGGTGAAATGAATCAGATGTTGATTGGTTTCCGTCACGTCCTCTCCCAGCCCGATGACACCACTGCCCCAGATCAGCAACTCTTCGCGTCGCAGGTACACGTTTTCACCGTCCGCGGTGCGCACGAACGTACCGTTCGTACTCTGATCCACCACCACGAACTTGCCGCGCCGGGATTCGAAGCGGCAATGCACCCGTGACGCCAGCGGTGCCTGAATGACCATGTCCGACTGGGACCCGCGGCCGAGCGTCACCACCGGCCGGTCACTCGCGCCGATGCGTGTCTCCTCGCCACCGTAACGCAGAACCAGGAAATTGTTCTCCTGCACCTGCCGTGACGCCGAGGGCATGTTCATGGTGGTGACGTCATTCGCTTCCCAGAGGATCTCGCAGATGCGCAATTCCGCGGCCTTGCCCTTCACCCGGGTCCGATCGAACTCGCGCGCCATGTCGGCGAGCTCCGGCTCGAGCACTGCAACCGTATCGCCGGTGGTGATGATCTGCGTCGCCTTCGCGATGCCGGCCATGCGGGCGGCCACGTTGACGGCATCGCCGAACACATCGCCCTCGTCGACGATGGCGGCGCCGTGGTGCAGACCCGCTCGCAGCGCGATCCGCTGTCCGACATACAGACGCGGTGACTCGTTCTCCTCCTGAATCTCACAGGCAGCGCGCACGGCTGCGCTCGCATCGTCGAAGCGCACCATGATCTCGTCGCCGATGGTCTTGACCAGGGTACCGCCATGCTGCTCAACGACCTGGAGCATAAAGGCAATGCACTCGCCGATGACCTGCTGCGCACGTTCGTCGCCGAGCGTTTCGTACAACCGGGTGCTGCCGCAGACATCGGCGAAGAGAACCGATATGTTGACATTCTCCGCCATCAGTACGTCTGCATCGTTTCCGGGGAATCAGGCACATTACCTCAGCGAACGCGACGGCGCGAGCGCAACCTGAGCGTGCAATCTATGCGTTCACAGCGCCCGTCGCAGGCGTTCCACAGCCGCCGCAAAACTCTGCGGCCGGAATGCTTCGTCGTTTTCAACCGTCGCGTAGATGGCGTCCATGCGCTCCTTGAAATCATCCCAGCGCTCGATGGAAATCAGCAACACATCCATCGCCATGGCAGCCTGTTCCGCCGCCACATAGTCGCGATAGTCGCCCCGCGCCGCACGGAAGAGCACGCCATTGAGAATGCGTTGGCGCTCGCTCGGACCCGCGCCGCGGGCAATGGCTGCTTCGAGCTCATCCACCGACAGCGCGAGCTGCCTGGACGCAGTGGCCACCGATTCACGACTGCGGGCCGCGGACAGGTTGAGGCCGCGAATGCGGTGCAGCAGCTGATCGTGCAGCGGCCCGCCGAGCACCTCCGCCAGCGGCAGCAGCAGCGCGAAATTCGCGTTGTTCAGGCGCACCGCGCCCGGCTCCAGGCCCCGGGTCAGCACGGTAGGCTCCCAGTTCAGCTCACTCATGGGTTGATGGCAGGAGTGGCAGTCGAACAGGGCGATTTCCGGGAACATGCCGTTGCCGTGCAGCAACGGGCCCTGCAGCAGCTCGATGTTCTTGCGGGCGGCGACCAGCAAGCCCCGGGTCCAGGTGTCGAACTCGTCGACAATCCCCTTGCGCTCGTCATAGTCGGCGTCGAATGCCCAGTGGGGCGGCTGCAGCGCGCTGAACGTGCTCAGTTCGAAGGCCAGCCGCGGATGGCCCGCACCCATGATGCGGTGAGTCGCGAACTTGTCCGCCGTGCCCAGATGGCAGGACAGGCAGAGTTCGGCCCGCTTCTCGACGTTGGACGTCGGATACATCCCGCGATCGAGGTTGTCCTGATGGCGGGTGCCACGAGCGGCATGGCTCGAAAGCCAGTTCTCGGCGCCGCCATGACAGGCCTCGCAGCCGACGCCGTCGCTGATCTGGAAATCGGCCCCACGCCGCTCCTCGGGCACGTTGTCCGCATGGCAATCCAGGCAGATGGCCGCTTCGTGGGCGTTCGGCAGCCCCAGGTTGCGGGCAATGCGCTGCGATGCCTCGGTCAGCAGCGTCTGGTAGGCGCGCGAGTGACCGTCGAGGCGGGTCCAGGTGACGAATTCATTCTGCAGCACGTTGGTGCCGGTGCGCTCCGTGGCGGAACCATGGCAGACACTGGAGGCGCAGGACGCCACGCCCTGATGCACGTACTCGGCATACTGGGGCAACTCAGCCGCGAAGGCCGACTGCAGACCCGCAATGAGCAGGCAGCAGGCGCCGAGGATGCCCCCGGCCGTCCGGCTACTCGCCGCCGCTGAGCTTCTGCGGTTGTGCGCTGTCATCGTCGTGCTCTCCTGCTGCCCGCAACGGCGGGGCTTCCTGTGCCAGGGCGGATCGCCGGGATGCCTTGTCGGGGTCATCCTCGACGGGGTCGTCTGCGACGGTCCACGGCGTGCCGTCCTCGTTCAAATACATCCTGCGAACCAGTTCGATTTCCAGCGGCCCGGAACCGCGGCGGCCGAACACCGCGATCTGGTGGCCGGTTTCGTCCATGAAGCGATCCCGCTCCAGCGCCCGGGTCAGCGCCAGCACCGGCGAGGTGGTCGGGTAGCTGGCGATGAGCTCCGGCTTCGGATCAGGACTGAAACCGTAGAAGCCGGGCACAGTGTCCGGCGCCGTCAGCTGCAGGACCTTCAAGCCGCCCACCCCGTCCGCCACGTAGGCGAACAGGGATGCATTGGTGTGTGCAATGGACACGTCGCGGGCGTCGACGATGCCCACTTCGGGGGTCACCCGGTCGTACTCGAACATGCGCTCGGGACGCTCCACATCGACGATCACCAGCCCCTCGCGGGCCGCCGCGACGTAGGCGAAGGTGCGGGTCACGAACACGCCGCGGGCATCGCGCAGGGGAATCGTGTTGTCCGCCACCAGCCGCGGCGCCTCGGGCCGGGTCACGTCCACTGCCTTCAGGCCGTCTGCGTCCGTCACGAAGAGGTAGCGGAACTGCAGTGCCGACGCACGGCCGTCGTTGAGCGGCAGCACCGATGCCAGCCGCGGTGCCAGCGGTTCATCGAGGTCGAGGATCACCAGTCCGGCATCGGCGACGATGTAGGCCCAGGTCCCGCCCATGGTGATGTGCCGGGCACCATCGAGAATGCCGTTCTCGTTCCAGGTCAGCGCCCGCTCGAAGAAATTGTTGCGCGGCTCACCGTCGGCCAGGGTCTCGATGTCGACCATGATCAGGCCTTCCTCGGAATCGGTGATCAGCGCGTAGTAGTAGATGGGATGGTGCGGCCGCTCCTCGTTGTCGATGCGCATCAGGTCGCCCACGTTGCGGGACGGCGCGATGGGCTGCGTGGTGCTGATGGACACGCAGGTGGCATTCTTCGACGGCACGTGGGTGCGGTGCCCGAGGGGACCGAAGGGCGCGGTCAGGATGCGGTGGCTGACACCCTTGTTGGCAATGCTGGCGATGTCATAGGCGCGGAAACCGTCGCGACCACCCGCGGTGAACAGGTACTCACCCCGATGCTGCAGACAGGTGATGGAGCCGCGGGAGCGGTTGTAATGATGCTCGGTGTCCAGCACCCGATCATTGGCCTGGTGGTTCGCATACCAGTCCGGATACGCATAGCGGTGCAGGTAGCTGCCGATCACCGCCTGGGGCTCTTCCCACTCCGTGACCTGGACGGACTCCACGCCCCGCTCCGTACCCATGTAGGCGACGTAGCCCAGGAAGTCGATGTACTTGGTCCCGAGACCGAGGGTCTGCGCCACGATGGCGTTGTTGTCGCCATCCGCTGCCAGATGGCAGTCGCTGCAGGTCTTGGTCTCCGTCTTGCGCACCGTGTGGGCGAAGTGCGGATTCATGGCCTGGGATGAATAGCCGCTGGCCGCGATGGGCGGCTGCTGGATGTAGATCTTCTCCCGGTTGGCGTTGGTGGAGGACAGCACCAGGGCCGAACTGGAGCGGATCGGTGCGATCTTGCCGCCCTTCACCTGACCACGACGGCCGATCATGAAGATCTCGTCGCGCGCGACCTGGGGGTTGTAGGTGGCGTAGTTGCGCGAGATGCCACCCTCGTAGTGATACCGCTCCGTCATCCAGTTCGCTTCGATGGGCAGATGGCAGCCGCCGCAGCTGGTGGTCCAGGCGGTGTGGCAGGTGTAGCACTCCATCTCCGAGTAGTCGTGGGCCCGATCCGCCGGCGCCACGTCCAGGCCCCAGTTCTGCTTCGCCGTGTCGCGGCTCATGAGCTTCGAGCGCGCCGCCTTCTCGTTGAAGTCACGGTGCCCGGCGGTGACCGTGTCCTTCACCAGACTCATTTCCCATTCCAGACCCGGGTTCACCAGGCTGCGCTGAATCAGCCGGTCGCCGACCCACTCGAAGCGGGGCTTGCCGTCGGGATTCCGGATCAGGCGCAGGTCGTGGCCTCCGGGCGGAGCTGCCGGACCCGAGGTGAACAGGGTCGGATAGTTATCCGGCGTGCCGTGACAGTCGGCGCAGTCGATCTCGATGGCGTGAGCCACCTCGCCGTAGAGGTAGCCGTTGCCGTGACTGTCCTGGGCGAAGTGGCAGTCGACGCAGTGCATGCCCACGTCGAGGTGGATGTCGGCCATGTGCACGGACTTGTCGAAGCGATCCGGATCATCGAACGGGACGATCTCGCCCTCCGCGTCGAGCAGGTTGCCCTTGCGGTCGCGCTTGTAGATGGCACGGAAGTTCCAGCCGTGGCCGTGATAGTCGGCGAACTGGGTGTGCTCCATCTCCTCGTTGCGCTCCCACACCGAGCGCAGGAAATCCAGGTCGCCCCACTTGCCCCGCGGCGCGGCGCCTTCCGGGTTGCGGGCGTTGATCGCACGGATTTCGGAACTGGTGGGATAGCGCTGCTCTTCCGGCCACATGCGCGGTGCGTCGGACTCGTAGTCCCACATGGTGTAGCCGAGGTAGCTGTTCACGAACACGTTCGGCTGGTGCATGTGGCAGCTCATGCACTGGCTGCTCGGAATCGCGCGGGTGAATTCGTGCCGCACCGGGTGCCCGGGGGTGTCCCTGGGAATGGTGGGATCCGCACTCGCCGACTCACCCATGTGGCCATACTTCGCCCAGGGTCCGGAGTGACGCGGATCCCGGTCGTTGGCATACGGCACGTGGCAGGCAGCGCAGCCGGAGGTGCGGAAGTCACCGGGCTGGTCGTTGGTGCCGAGGAACCACATCAGCGGGTCGTTCAGGCGGGTCTTGGTGATGTTGATCAGCGGCACCGAAATCCGCTGGCCGGTCCCCGGACCCCGGTTGGACTGGCGGATGTCGGGCCGGCCCGGCTCCTCCAAGCGCTGAATCAGGCCGAGCACGTTGGGCACACCGGTTTCCGGGAACAGGTTGATGATGTTGCGGCCGCCGCGCTCGAACACCCGGAAGATGTCGCCGGGCTTGACCGTCTCCCAGGCCGGCAGCGGTGCCAGCTGCGGCAGGATGCCGAACTCGCGCATGGCGCGCTCCGGGTCATCCAGCGGCGGGCCCTGGATCAGCGCGCCCACGCCGTCACGGGTATAGGCCTCACCGAGGATGTAATTCTTGTAGGGCAGGATGCCGTTGTTGTACGCGGCACCGCCCCAGAGCATGGCGGTGGTGGCCATGATGCTGCGCTTGGCGGCCTGGACGATCTCCACATGACAGGCGCCACAGGCCTCCATCGCCACCCGGTAGTCCGACGGATTCTTGAAGCGGACGAACTCCGGACTCTCGCGATTGATCAGGGTGTAAGTGCGGATCGGATTGCGCGACTTCGGCCAGCCCCACTCGTCCGGATACAGCGGCATCACGTGGGCCTGCTCCATCAGGTCCAGATAGCCGCTGTCGTCGCGCCCGAGACCGGCCTCGTTGAACACCATGGCGTCACCGCCGTGGCAGTCCACACAGCCAAGCACCACGGCGGGATTCGAGTGCATGGTCTTCGAGTCGGTGGCGGTATGGCAGCTCATGCAGCCGGCGGACTTCCACTCGGCATCCTCGGGATGCTGCCCGGCGGGCGCCGGTGGATAGTGGGGATAATCCCGCTCCACCGGTCGGGGCGACGCCGCCGGGAAGGCCAGCAGCGGCACGAGCAGCAGGCCCACCAGAAGCAGTAGCAGGCCGTGGCGTGCTGCATGCGATACGTTGCGGGATGCGGATGGAGTCATGATGTCCGCCTTCAATACATCAGTACGAGGTTCGCGAGGATCGAGTACGGCGTGTTCTGATCCTTGCCAAACAGGTCATCGAAGCCGCTGCCGGGAATCAGCGCGGCACCCGAGAGCCGGAACACGATGTTCTGGGACATGAACGGCCGCCAGATCGCCGCCACGGACACATCGAGCCCGATGTCGCGGCTGATGTTGCCCTGCTGCCGCACCACCTCGAGCACCGCGGTCTCATCGAACCAGAGCTGGTTGGCATTGAAGCTGAGCCTGAACTCCGGCGTCAGGTCGAAGTCCGCGCCGACACCCAGCAGGCGGGTACCCGGGTTGATGAAGTTCGACTGACCGAGCTCCTTGCTCGAACGCAGGTTGTTCAGAATGCCGTTGCGCTGGGACAGATTGACGATGCCGCCACCGATCAGCGGCACCGGCTGCCGGATCCAGAAGCTGGTGTCGGAGCCTGCGAACAGAGGATTTTCGAAGATGGCATCGAAGCCGCGCGCCTTGCCGTCGAAAGGATCGTCGTCGCCGCTGGCCCACAGCGCGGACAGCCGCCAGCGGATCCAGTTCCAGTCCCGGGACACCTCCGCGGCGACGAAGTGGGCGCGAATCTTGTCCTTGGCGTCTTCGAACTGGTCGTTGGTCTGCTCGCCGAAGGCGTAATAGAACGAGGCGGTGAGATTGATGCGGCCGAAGCGACCGTCACCGTTCAGGCCGAGGTAGGTCACGTCGTAGTCGCGGGAGAAACGCTCCGCGAACAGGGAGGACGGCCGGGCGATGAAGCCGTTGTCGTCGAACTTGAACTGGCCCTTCTCGCGATTGCGGTTGTGGGCAACGGTGGCCTGGGAGAAGAAGCCCTTGGTGGGAAAGTCCTGCCAGTACACGTTGGCGACGAACACGTCGTCATCGCGCAGCCGGGCGGAAAGATTGTTCAGACCCGTGTTCGTGTCCTTCTCCAGGCGCCGGAACCAGGCCAGGTTGTACTGGAAGATGTTGTTGTCCCGGGTACCGAACAGGCGGATGCCGAGCTGCTGGTCCTGGAACAGGAATCCCCGCCAGTCGGTGGTGAAGGGCTGAATGCCGATCCTGATCGAATCGAAGTCGTAGCGGTCGGAGACGTTCCACAGGTGCTTGTCCACGAACAGGCCCTGCACACCGAAGTGGCTGTCCCGGCGCCGCCGCCCTTCTTTCGCGGTCCGCTCGCCGGTGGGCTGCACCCGCAGCACTGCGCGTTCGTCGAAGAAGACCTGGTTGAAGTTGAACACCGGAATGAAGCGGAACTCCCAGTCCGGCGGCCGGAACGTGGTGTCGCCCTGATAAATCACGAACTCCGGCAGGAAGGTCTGCGCGAACACGTAGCCGTCACCGTCCTTGACCAGATCGAGTCCGTCCGGGCGCACCGTGGTCGCGTTCCCCACCGGAATCGGAAAGGTGCGCGGCTCGAGGATGGTGTCGGAGATGGCGGTGATGCTGAAGAACCAGTCCTCACCGAACACGGGCATGTCGCCCTTGAGCGGGTTGTGCGGGCCGTAGGGGTCGAGGATCTGCTCGCGATAGCCCAGCGCCTGCACGATGCGCCAGCGATCCGGCACTGCGGGACCAAGCTCGATGCGCTCGGTCCAGGGCGCGATCCGGCCCGGGTCACAGGGCGGCAGCTCATAGGCCAGGACGCGGTCCGTCCCGCCGGGCCGGCGCCGCTGCTGTTGCGCCTGCCGCTGGGCCTCGAGCATCTCCGGCGTCGCGCACAACGCACTGGCCGGCGGCATACGCGCGGACTCGACCCGCGATTCCTGCACTTCACCCTCGTTCGCGACGCTCATACCCGCCGCCAGCAGCAGCCCCGTCACCAGGGCAGTGGCGCGCATCCAAACGACGCTGCCTCCCGTCTCGCCGGTCATTGCGAGCTCCCGCCGCCGCATGGCTCTCACTGGACCTCTCCATCTGCCCGTTCGCACACGTCGGACTCGTTGGAGTCGTTGAACGGTGCCTGGGGACAGTTCACGTAACGCAGCCGCTCCCGGTCCGGTGCCCCGATGGGACGCACCCGGTCGGCGCGGATGGCTCTCGGTGCATTGCCGATACCCGTTCCCAGCGCCCGGCCGGCATTGTGGGTACCGAGGAAGGCGATCATGTCGTCCTGATCGATGCCGTCGCCGGAGACCCCGAAGCCGCCCACCAGCAGGTCGCCCCGGTAGATGGGCACGCTGCCGGGGAAGATCTGAATGCCGTTGGCGATGCTCCGCGCCGGAACCGGCGTCTGAAACAGGGCGCCGGGATTGAAACCCGTATTGCCGGTGCAGCTCGTGCCCACATCCTCGACCACGATGTCGGGCAGCACCACGTGCGCCACGTGATGAATGATGGCGTTGTAGACCAGGTCGAGCTGCAGCCCGACGCTGAAGATGCTCCACTCACCAATCGGTTTGCTGAGCGGTCCCGGCGGGCCGTCGGCGACCCCGTCCGGATAGAACGGGCGCGCCAGGTTGCCTACGGCGCGGTTGGTGAAGGCCACCGGATCGCCATTGGCCGTCAGCAGATTCGCTTCGCCGGTGAACGTCTGCAGCGCGCGCAGATACTCGGGAATCGATGGCGTGGGCATGTTGCCGATGGCATCGAGCAGGGCCTCCACCAGTTCGAAGCCCGGATTGGACGAGAAGCGCCCCGGGTTGTCGATGGGTGCCAGATAACGCGGCCGCGGCAGCACCGCAAGCGCTGCGGCCGGCGCCGGATCGCCGACCCGGCCGGTGCCGGAGAAGAATGCTGCGCTGCGGGCCTTCTGCAGCGACACGTCGGCGCCGAACACGGGGCCGTCACGGGTCCGGGCAATACCGAGGACTTCGCCGTTGCCGTCGACGATGGCCACCGTCACCCGTGCGGGTGTACCGAGCGGCCGCCGGATCTGAGCCCGGGCGCGATTGGCGATGGCGAGACCTTCGGCGATCAGGCGGCGGACTTCCTCCGCCGTCAGAGCATTGGCCGCATCACCACCCGGGCTGTCCGTGCCTGCCCGGGGTACGAAGCGGTTGTTGTTGTCGGCGTCCACGAACACGAACGCATCGAGGTCGTTGCCGTCGACATCGGTGAACTCGCCCGGCGCTGCGGGTCGGACCCCCGAGGCGGGATGCCCGAACGGCGTCCCCGCGAGCACGGCCTGGCCGCTGTAGTAGCCGGTGACGCGACGCAGCGTGCCGCTGCCGCCGGCGATGAGGTCCGCCAGCGGCGCTGCGTTCTCCGGATCGCTCAGCAGCTGAGTGAAGTTGACGTCGGTGTAGCGCAGCGTCTTGCCGACCACGGTGATCACATCCGCTTTGCGGTCGGGATTGGGCGCGAAGCCGAAGGTTCCCGCCAGCGCCGAGATCTCGTCGGTGGTGAACTCGAAGCCCTCGGGGCCGTCCGTGGTGGGCGACAGTTTGTCGAGGCTGTAGGTGCCCTCACCGATGACGCCGATGCCCCCCACCACCGTGCCGCGCTTGTACAGCGGCAGGCCACCGGCATCCGCCGCCAGCCCCAGCGGTGAGCGATGCGGGCCCGGCGTCGGTCCCGCGTCCGGGTCGAAACGCGCCACAAAATCACCGCAGGGGAGCTGGCTGAACTGCACGCCGAACAGGGGCCCGGAGGGCTGATTCTCCTCACCCGGGTTGAAGTTTTCCTGCACGATCTGACTGGCCGAGCGGGTGGTGAAGGCATTGCCTTCAGTGGAGAGGTAGGCACCCGTGATGGCCTTGGCGATGGCGGCGAGTTCCGCCGGAATGATGTTGACGTTCTCCAACCCGCCGATCACCGGCGCACCGAACACGTCAGTGGACGTAATCGTCACCAGCGGCTGGGCGCCGCGCATGCGGTAGACCCCGAGTACGTTGCCGACCCGGTCCACCACGGCAATGGTCGCCGGTGCACTCTGCGCTGCGGCCTCCGCCGCCGCCTGAGCGATCACCCGTTCCACGTCGGCAGTGGAGAGCATGGTCGGCGTGTCCTGGCAGGAGCCGTCACAGTTGCTGCCGGCGGTGGTGGTCTCCGCGCCGCCGGCCGGGGGTGCCGTACCACCTTCCTGGGCGCGCCGCTCAGCCTCGCGCGGACCGCTGACGCCACCGCCACCACAACCGGCTGCGATCAGCAGCGCGATTGCCGACGCAGCACATGCGCGGACCGTTCGGTTCATGGCGCCAGTCCCCCGACCCCAGCGTGACCTCGATTCTCCTCTGCCTCCGGCGCAGCAGCTCATGGCCGCTTCACCGGCGTCATTTTGTAAACCCTGTCGCCTCGGACTTCGTCAAGATCCGACCAGATCGGCCGCAGCATCGCGCCGGGTTCATCCGGTCGCATCAGCCCCGTGTCGCGCAGATGGAACACGTGACAATCCACGCATTCGGACGCCAGCTTGTTCGTCGCGCCGCCCCCGCCGTGGCATTCCCGGCAGGACGCGATATCAGGCAGCAGCACGTCCTTTGCCGAGCTCGAAGTTTCCGCCTCATGGCACTCCACGCAGTCCATGGTCCGGTGCGAGGCGTGATCAAACCAGCTCTTCGGCATCCAGACATTGGCCAGCCGTACCGGCAGTACCTGCCAGGGTGACACGCGGTCTGGATCGTCGGTCCGCTCCACCTCGTGGCAGATTGCACAGGTGGTGCGTTCGAAGATGGTCTCCGCCACCTCCAGCGCCCGCTGCTGCGCGCGCTCCACCGCTTGGGCACGTTCCGCCGCGGTCATCGCCGGCATCTGCCCGGGGCGGCGCGCTTCGCGAATGGAGCGCGCCGTCGGCGCCTGTGCCTCCCCCCAGAGGAACTCACGGGAATAGAACTCTTCCATCAGCCGCACGACCATGTCGGGCTGACCGTGGGGCAGCTGCCGCTCCGGCGAGCCGGGGTCGAAGGTCAAAAGGTGACAGTCGGCGCAATGGGCCTCCATGGTCACCGGCTGCATGTAGGCACCGCCCGCCTCCGCGCGATGACAGTCACTGCACACCATGCGCACCGTGCCGTCAGGACCATCGATGCCCCCCGCATCGAGATGGACGTCGTGGGGAAACTTGAGGTTCGACTGCTCCACCAGCCCGGGGTCGTTCACCGCCACGCGTTCGACCTCCCAGGTCATGTCCAGCGCGCCACCGCTCGGCACCAGCATGGACAGGCGGAATTCAGGGTGGTGATGCTCGAAGTCGGACGCATCGTAGAGTTCCACCGGCGACGCACTGGTGGCCATCAGGTTGCCGTGGCAGTCCCCGCACAGCCCCTGATCCTTGCGCACCAGCACCCCCGGCTCCTTGTGCTCCTTGTGGCAGGTCGCACAGCGGGTCTCCTCCAGGTAATCGAAGTGATGCACCTCGGGATCCACGTGATGGGTCACCGAGGTGTGGCAGGCGATGCACTGGGCATCGCGCACCATGACGAAGGGCACGACGTGGCAGGCGTTGCAGTTGTCGCCCATGAAGCGGTGTGCGGAATGCAGCGGCCCCGACGACCAGAGGCCGTCGTCCGGGACGGGCAACTCCCGCAACTTGGCGGCGAGGTCATGGTCGAACAGGCCAATCGCGGGAATGCCGAGAAACAGCACCAGCACCAGCGAGCCGAACAGCCAGGACAGCTTGCGCTTGGAGAGGACGGTCTCCTCCAGGCTCTGGCGGAAGTTGGCGCCGAAGGCCACGTCCTCGGCGCTGGCCTCGCCCACCTCCACGGTCATGGCGAAGTCGTAGTCAGGCGGCGCTTGGCGGATCGTGAACGTGTAGGCACCGATCTCGATCTCGTCACCCGCGTTGATGCGGGTGGCGCGAGTGCGCTTGCCATTGACGAACAGCTGTTCCCGGCCCTGGGCCCGGATCGCCGGATGCCGGCCGGCCATGTGGATTTCGGAATGCGACAGGGCCAGCTGGCGATCCTGCAGCTGAATCGCCTGATCGGTGGCGCGGCCGATGGTGAGGACGTCGCCCTCGAATGTGGTATCGACGTGCTCGAAGGAGTCGCCAGCGACGCGTCGGATTTCTCTGATCAGGATGCGCATGCCGGCGTCACCAGTACACGAACACGGAGAACACGTGCACGATCAGCGCCGCCACGCAGGCGAACGCCAGAGGCACGTGGAAGTAGAGCCAGATCCGGAGCAGGCCCTGGATCTGCACGTCGCGGCGAATCCGCTCCAGCAGGCGCCCGCGGGCACCGATCAGATTGGAGATCTCCCGCAGATAGGACGCCTGCTCCCGGTGACTGGTCTGGGACAGCTGCTCCACCACCAGATCGAGGATGGGCTTCTGGCCGACATTGGCCACCAGACCGCGACCGGGCATCATGGCCTGCGAGTCATCCCGCGCCGTCAGCTGGGCGATGATGCCGCCGCCGACCACCGTCCGCTCCAGCGAACTCGCCACCGCCGTGGACATCTCCGAGCCGAGATGCTTCACCTGACGCATGACCTGCTTGTCGATCTCCGCCACTTCCCGATAGAGATCACCCCGGGTCTTGCCGCTGGTGTTGTCGCTCAACAGCTCCGGATAGCGCAGGTAGGCCCAGACGCCGAAGAACCCGCTGAAGATCACCAGCAGCATCAGCACGTAGGCCAGGGTGTGCACGTTCCAGCCGAACTGGAAACCCGCATGCAGCGTGGCGATGATGATCAGCGAGGTGCCAAGATAGATGTGGGCAGACGTCCAGCCGTGCACGGTGCCGAGCTTGGAGGTGTAGTTGCGCTTGCGGCGGCCGAGGTAGGTCAGCCAGAGGATCAGGACCGCGCCGATGGTCCCCAGCGTATAGCCGAGCCAGGTACCGCCGCCGGGGGGCTGCGGCAGGTCATGCCAGACGTAGAGGCCGATGGCCACCGCGCACAGCAAGAGCGAGATCCAGAACCAGCGGCCCCCGCGATAGGTGATGAGAGACTGATACATGTTTGAACGGATCCCCCGATCCTTCCGACGCCCTGCGACCCACCCGCATCATGCCTAGAGGACATTGACTCTGTGTTGCCGCGACCGACCTTGGTGGCGCGACTGAACGCTGTGACGCACTCTTCCGGCATCGCGCCCTTGCCGGACCTGCCTTCGCGCTGCCGTCAGCGCGTACTGACCAGATCCACGAACGCCTCCGGTGACAGGCGCAATGCCGCACCGGTAGGACAGGCCCGCACGCAGGCCGGCCCTCCGGCGAGATCCTTGCACATGTCGCACTTCACCGCCTTCTTCTGCTCGTCAGGACCCTGCGGAACTTCCTCCTTGCCATAGGCCTGCCCCGGACCGGGTCCGGCCCCGAACAGCAACCAGCTCCACACACCCGGCTTCTTCGGCGGCTTGTAGGCCATCTGAATCACGCCGTACGGACAGTTCTGCTCACAGTTGCCGCAGCCGATGCAGTTGTCCTGGATGAACACCTCGCCGCCCGGACTGCGCTTGATCGCATCCGGAGGACAGTCCTTCATGCAGTGCGGGTCCTCGCAGTGGCGGCAGGAGGTGGGCACGTGGATGTGTGCGAACACGGCCCCCGCCTTCCGGTTCAAGCGCGACGTCCCGCCATGAGTCTCGGCGCAGGCCACCTCGCAGTTGTCGCAGCCAACGCACAGCGCCTTGTCGATCAGCAGCACGTCCGTCGCCTCGCCGAGGCCCTGCTGCATGAGGAAGGAGAGCATGTCGCCGGTGGCCGCATCCGCCTGCAGACGTACGTTCTGCTGGGTGCGCTGCTTGACCTCGTCACGCATGCTCTCGAGCAGTTCCGGCGACGTCTGCAGCAGGTCGAGGAAGATGGTGCTATCCAGCGAGATGGTCTCGGACTTCACCGTCGCCCGTACCGTCGCAGACCGGTCGCTGTTGCCGAGCAGGCCCATCTCACCGACGTAGTTGCCCGCGGCCACGTAGGCCATGGGAATTTCGCGGTTGTCGAAGGCCTTCGCCACCGTCACCGATCCGGACCGGATCAGGTGCAGCGAATCCGCCGGATCGCCTTCCTGGAAGATCACCTCGCCGGGCTTGAAATGATTGATCTTCGACGCCTTGGCGATGGGCCGCAGATCCTCCAGCGGCACGCCCGGTGCGAAGCGCTGCTGAATGGTGCGCAGGATGAACGTCTCGTCGAGCACCCGCTTCACGGCGTCCACCGAGTTCACCAGCTTGTTCATGGTGCGCCGCGGCGTCTCGATGAGGACGCAGAAGGAGCCGGCGCGGACCGTCGCCGAACGCCGGCGACCGGACAGCAGGCTCATCTCGCCGAAGAAGTTGCCCTGACCGGAGTGGATGGTCAGGTCCGGACCCACCTCGATCTCGACGCTGCCGTCGAGAATGGTGAAGAACGTATTCGTATAGTCGTTCTTGGCGAAGATCACCGCGCCCGGCTCCGGCACGATGATGTTAGAGTCGAGCACCAGTTCCCGGAACACCAGCGGGTTGACCTGGGCGAAGATCGGGATGCGCTCCTGCATCAGCTCCAGGACCTCATCCACCTCAAGCGCGTAGGGCATCACCGCGAATTTCGTTTCCAAAAGCGGGTGGTCCGCAGGCTGGATGGTGTTGCCGAGGATGTACTCGACCACCTCGTAGCCCTGGTTCATCGCCTGCTTGATCAGCGGATAGCCGCCAAGCGCGCCGATGATGTACATCCCTTCGACGTTGGATTCGTACTTGGTCGTCAGCACCGGCAGCGCATCGGGATCCGCGTTCGGAAACTCCACTCCGAACGACTCCACCAGGGCGCGCTGGGGGATGGCGCCGAGGCGCGCGATGATGCGATCCACTTCGACGAAGGCCTCGCCCGAAGGCGTGCCGAGTACGATGCGTCCGGGCTTGCCCTCGAAGTCTCCGGTGTCCACGCGCCCGACGCTGGTGCTGTAGAAACACTGCAGCTCGCCTGCGGCGATGGCAGAGGTCACTGCGTTCAGGTTGCCCTCTTTGGCCCGCGCGAATTCGTCGCGTCGGTTGACGATGTAGACGCGGTTGTGTCGCGCCAGCGCCAACGCGTTCTCGATGGCGGCGTCGCCGGCGCCGACGATCACGATGGTCTCGCCGCGAAACTCGTCCGGATCATCGAGCTGGTACTGGATGAACTCGGCGTCATCACCGTCGACACCGAGTTTGCGCGGATTGCCCTGCACGCCGATGCCGAGGATCACGTGCTCGGCTTCGATGACGTCGCCGCCGTCGACCGTGAGCTTGAAGTTGCCCTTCGTACCCTCGATGGCCGTCACCCGCGAGCGGTAGCGCGTGTCCACCTGGTGCTGAGAAAGCGCTGCCTCCCAGGACCCCAACACGGCTTCCCGGGTGCCCTGCTCGAACGGGACGGGACTGCGCAGCGGCAGCACGTTCGGCTCCGCCATCACGTGTTTGCCTTTCTGGTATTTCTGGATGGTGTCGGAATGCTTGGGCGTCGCTTCGAGCAGGACGTGCGATATGCCGAGTTCCGCGGCATGCGCGGCGGCGCTGATACCACCGGGCCCGGAGCCGACGACGGCTATCTTGACCTTCTCACTCATGACCCCCTACGTCCCCCAACCGAAACGGGCGAGCCCTCCAGCCTGCGCTGAAGTCTCACCCATTGCGGACCCGATTCGCCCCCCTGCCCCGACAATCTACCCAAGTACCTGGGCCCTTGTGAAGCGTTGCACCTCAGCAAACCCAAGTCCGTAACTCGGATATCCGCACCCCGCTCGCACGCAGTGCCCTGCACGGTTACCACCGACTCCCCAATCCCAATGCCCCAACGCCCGCCCCGCAACCCTCGGATTCGGCCTAACCCTGTGGGAGCGTCCAGGCCGCCGCAGGCGGTCGGACCGATAAGCCGCGACGCCACGCTCTGGATCAGCCCGCGATCGCTGCGTCGCCTTCGGCGCCTGCAGCCTCCCACAACCCTCGGAT
>REEU01000249.1 GCA_007694905.1 Gammaproteobacteria bacterium
CGACGGGGGAGGCGTCCCCCGCGCTGCGCGCGGCGTCGAGCAGACGCTGGGCGGAGTCGGTCAGCGTGAGCTGGTCGCCGGTGTCTGGGCGCACTCCGGTGCCCGCAGTACGGGCGCTGTCGGCGGGCTGCGCTCCTGCGCTAGCGTTGCGGTCGACGCGGCTCGGCAACAGATCCGAGGATTTCACGTTCTTGACATCCATGAGCTTGACCATCCGTAAACGGGATGTGAATGGCTGTTAAATCAGTTTATCGACCTTTGGCAGCAAACCTTTAGGCCTGATTCGAAAAATCTACGACCCGGTGATGAGCTTGCCATGACGATCCACGACGCCCTCGATGACAGTGCGTGAATGCAGGTTGCGTACGCGCAAACGGTCCCCTGCTGCCGCGTCGCTCAAGGCCTCCCCTTCACTGCTTACCGCGAACGCGCCGCCCGAGGACTGAATGCGTACACGGTCGCCGCGCCGGACGATGCTGGGACGTTCGAGCATGGCCTGGGTGATGACGGCGCCGGGCTGCACGAGTCGTCGCAGCATCATGCCTTCCGCCTGCTCGAGCTCCGTGATCCAGTCCCCCCCGAGCCGAGCCACGTCACGCCGCTCGAGACGCAGCTGGCTTGTGGTCAGCGTGTCACCACGGCTTGCGGGCGCACCGAGGACCACCACTTCAGCCGTCACCTCCAATCTCACCGGTACATAAAGGGACCACGCCGGTGCGGTAGGGCAGCGCAGACCGACATTGACGTTGGCGCCGGGGCGCTGGCCGGGCGGAGAGAATGTTTCCGGCTCCACTTTGCAGGGAGCGAGGCGCAGGCGTGGATCGAGCCGGCTGGACTCCGCGCGTACTTCTGCATCTGCAGGTGCATGGCTGCGCCCCATCGCTACGGCGTGGCGCTCCGCCAGCATGCGAATGCGGTCATGACTTTCGTGGCGATCGGCGGCAGAGAGGATTGCCGATGCCAGCAGCGTGACGAGCAGGATGGTGATTTTCATGCAGGAAATCTCTTCGCTGGATCTTCAAGTGCTGCAGCAAGATCCAAGCCATCCTTGAAGTTGGCCGCACAAACCGTCTTGGGATGTGAGGCGGCGCGCAGCCGCCGCTTTTTTCTGTCGTTGTTCTCTGCATGCATGACACGCCGGCGTCAAAGCTTTGACGACCGCCATGAGGTCGTCGCCCACGCTGGCGCCCATGCGGATAGCTTTGGCCGCTCGAGCGGCAAGGTCTTGCCGTTGCTACCGTCTCCAAGGCTGTAGAGCGTCGATTCAGTCACGTTCCCACTGTGGCGCAGCGGATTGGCCCGCGCCTTGCAGAGTGCCCATCGCAACCTGTCGCTGAAGGAGCGTTCGGGATGGACAAGATGATCGATGCAGCCCTCGGTATTCATTCCCGCGCCCTGACCGTGGGTGCACAGCGCATGGAAGTGCTCGCGGGAAACATGGCGAACTCGGATACGCCTGGATTCAAGGCCAGGGACATCGATTTCCGTGCGGTCCTGCGTGACGAAATGCAACCGGGCGCGGCGGCATCACTGCGTACGACTCACGACCGTCACATCGGGACGCATAGCAATGCGACGGTTGAGGCGGGCCTGAAGTACCGGGTTCCAAATCACCCCGCGCTCGATGGCAACACCGTCGATGGTCAGATGGAGCAGGCGGCTTTCGGTGAAGCCGCGGTGCGTTATCAGGCCAGTCTCGACTTTCTAGGAGGTCGCATCGACGGGCTGCGCAAGGCCCTGCGCGGCGAATAGGACACAGGAGAGTCAGCATGAGTCTGTTCAACGTCTTCGATCTGTCCGGAACCGCCTTGAGTGCGCAGTCGGTGCGCCTCAATACGGTCGCCAGCAACATGGCCAATGCGGAGGTCGCCAGTTCCACCGCTGAAGGGGCCTATCGCGCTCGCCAACCGGTATTCACCGCCATGCTCGAGCAGGCTGCCGGCAGCACCGTGACCCGAGGGGTACAGGTAGCAGGTGTGATGGAGAGCCAGGCACCGCCGCGGATGGAATACATGCCGGGTCATCCGCTGGCGAATGAAGACGGTTACGTCTTCTTCCCTGCCGTCAACATGGTCGAGGAGATGGCGAACATGATGTCGGCCTCGCGCAGCTATCAGAACAATGTGGAAATGATGAACACGGTGAAGAGCCTGATGCTGCGAACATTGCAGCTCGGCCAGCGCTGACGGACGCGGGGAGCCCAGCATGTCCAACAACATCGACAACAATACCCTGAGCCAGCTCGGACTGGCGCAGCGGGGGCCCGAAAAGCCTCGCGACAAGCTGGGTCAGGAAGACTTCATGCGCCTGATGATCACCCAGCTGCGCAACCAGGATCCCTTCGCGCCCATGGAAAGCGGCGAGTTCTTAGGTCAGCTGGCCCAGTTCGGAACGGTCTCGGGCATCGAGGACATGCGCAAGTCCTTCGAGGGCCTGTCCGGTGCGATCGCCGGCAATCAGACCCTGCAGGCTGCGGGGCTGGTCGATCGCGAGGTGCTGGTGCCCTCGCGGGAAGGCTGGTTGCCGCCGGAGGGCACGCTCTCCGGCGCCGTCGAGGTTCCAGAGGGTGCGAGCAATGTTTCCGTCGGCGTCTACGACATGGCCGGGCGCCTGGTGACCACCGTGCCGCTGCCGGAAAGCGCAGGTGGACGGGTGGCTTTCGAATGGGACGGTGCGCTGGCTGATGGTAGCGCGCCGCCGGGCTTCTACGAACTGCGCGCCGCTGGTTCCGTCAGCGGTCAGAACATGGAACTCGATCTGCTGGTGTCCGGGCGGGTGGAGAGCGTCAGCGTCGGCGAACGCAACGGTGCCCTGAAGCTGACGGTTGCAGGCCTCGGGGTAGTGGATTTCGGTCAAGTGCGCGGGATCGGCTGAGCCGAACCCGATTTCAGAGTTTGAGTCAGGAGACAGAACATGCCCTTTCGTACCGCTCTAAGTGGCCTCAATGCGGCCTCTGCGGACCTTCGGGTCACGGGCAACAACATTGCCAATTCGGGAACCACGGGCTTCAAGCAGTCCCGCGCGGAGTTCGCCGAAGTGTTTGCAACCACCAATGCCGGCGTCAGCGCCACCGCGGTGGGCAAAGGCGTCCGTCTGTCATCGGTCAGCCAGCAGTTCAGCCAGGGCAACATCGACTTCACCGGCAACAATCTGGACATGGCGCTGTCGGGCAAGGGCTTCTTCGTGCTCAGCGACGCGGGCAGCCTCAGCTACACGCGGGATGGCTCGTTCCAGGTCGATCGCGACGGTTTCGTGGTCAACAACGGTGGTAAGCGGGTGCAGGCCTATCCGACCCAGGACAGTCTCGCGGGCACCTTCAACACCGGCAGCCTCGGTGACCTGCGCCTTGCAACCACGGAATCGCCACCTCAGGCCACCCGCCGCGTCGAGGCGGGTTTCAATCTGAGCGCGCAGGCGGAGGATCTCTCCGCGATCCCGTTCGATACTGCCGATCCAAGCAGCTACGGCCTGTCCACATCGCTCACCACCTACGATTCCCTCGGCCAGCCGCATAACGCGACGTTGTTCTTCCGCAATGTCGGCCAGCTGCAGTGGGAAGCTCATCTGGCCATCGATGGCCAGCAGGTGGGCGCTGCCCAAACGCTGGAGTTCGGTCCTGAAGGCGCCCTCGTCACCCCGACCGGTGAGATCAGCTTCGGTACGTTCATGCCAGCGAACGGCGCGGACCCGTTGGACATCGCGTTCGATTTCTCCGAGGCCACCCAGTTTGGCATCAATGACAACGTGGCTTCGCTGCGCCAGGACGGTTTTGCCAGCGGCCGCTTGACCGGTGTCGACATCGACGACAGCGGCATTGTCTTCGCCCGCTTCACCAACGGTCAGTCGCTGCCGCTAGGTCAGGTGGCGGTGGCGAGCTTTGCCAATCCCCAGGCTCTGCAGCAGGCCGGCGACAACGCCTGGTTGGAGAGCTTCGCTGCCGGCGAACCGGTCTTCGGTGCGGCGGGCAATGGCGATCTCGGCACCCTGCAGTCCGGTGGCCTGGAAGCGTCCAACGTGGAGATTGCCGAGCAGCTGGTGAATCTGATCACGGCCCAGCGCAACTTCCAGGCCAACGCTCAGGTCATCAGCACAGCCGACGCCGTCACCCAGACCATCATCAACATCCGCTGATGCGAGGCTGAGCCATGGATCGCCTGCTCTATGTTGCGATGTCCGGTGCCCGGGAGACCCAGGTCGCCCAGGCGGTGACCAGTCACAACCTGGCCAATGCTTCGAGCCACGGCTTCAGGGCCACGCTGGCAGGCGCCAGCCACGTGCCGCTGACTGGCCCCGGTCATGCCGCCGCGCGGGCCTATGCCGTCACCGAAGGTCAAGGCACGGACTTCACACCGGGGCCGTTGATGGCCACCGGGCGCGACCTCGACGTCGCCATCGAAGGGGAGGGCTGGATCGCCGTGCAGGCACCCGACGGCGGCGAAGCCTATACCCGCGCCGGCGATCTGCGGGTGGATGCTTTCGGGTTGCTCACCAACGGCTCTGGTCGTCCGGTGATGGGTGATGGCGGCCCCATCGCGCTGCCGCCCTTCGAGACGCTGGAGGTTGCCGGTGACGGGACCATCAGCATTCGCCCACTTGGCCAGGAAGCGGTCGGTCTCGCCGTTGTCGAGCGCATCCGGCTGGTGAATCCGCCGGCGGGGATGCTCGAGCGCGGTGAGGACGGGCTTATGCGCCTCGCGAACGGCGCAGTGGCCGAAGCGGCCGCCGATGTCCGGCTGATGTCCGGAATGCTCGAGGGCAGCAACGTCAACGTGATCGGTTCGATGGTCGAGATGATTCAGCACGCCCGCAGTTTCGAGATCCAGATCAAGATGATGGGTACCGCGGAGGAGAACGACCGTGCCTCCAGCGATTTGATGCGACTCGGCTGAGGCCGGGTGAGGAGTTCCAGATGAATCAGGCACTTTGGATAGCGAAGACCGGTCTGGATGCGCAGCAGACACGCATGTCCCAGATCTCCAACAATCTGGCAAACGTCAACACCACCGGCTTCAAGAAGGGGCGGGCGGTGTTCGAGGATCTGATCTACCAGAACATCCGCCAGCCGGGTGCTCAGAGTTCCCAGGATACGCAGCTGCCCTCGGGGCTGATGCTCGGCACCGGCGTTCGTACCGTGGCCACCGAAAAGATCTTCACCCAGGGCAATCTGGTGCAGACCGACAATGCGCTGGATGTCGCCATCGAGGGGCGGGGCTTCCTTCAGGTGCTCAATCCGGACGGCACCCTCGGTTACACGCGAGACGGATCCTTGCAGGTCAACAGTGACGGACAACTGGTGACCGCCAGCGGTTTCGAGGTCCAGCCGGGCATCGTCATTCCCGACAACGCGCTGTCGGTGTCCATCAGTCAGGACGGCATCGTCGGGGCCACGGTCCCGGGCAACGCCGCACCGCTGGAAGTGGGTCAACTGCAGCTTGCGGACTTCGTCAATCCCGCGGGCCTGCAGGCTATCGGTCGCAACCTGCTGGTGGAGACCGCAGCCAGCGGGGCGCCGCAGGTCGGCGTTCCGGGGCAGAACGGTCTCGGGACCGTTATTCAGGGCGCGCTGGAGGGTTCCAACGTCAATACGGTGGAGGAACTGGTGAACATGATCGAGACGCAGCGGGCTTACGAAATCAACTCGAAGGCCATCTCCACCGCGGATCAGATGCTGCAGTTCGCCAACAATAATCTGGGTCGCTGACGCGCTCTGTTGATCCTCTACCTGCGGAGACGGAACATGAACCTTCGGACCTCTGGCCGCCCGATGCCCGCCCTGGCCTTGCTCGTCATCGCTGCGCTTCTGGGTGGCTGTGCCAGCGCGCCCGTCGTCCACAAGGGCAGCGATGCGCGCTACGCGACAACGCCGCCGCCGCAGCCGAAGGCGCCGGAACACAATCATGGAGCCATCTACCAGACGGTCTCGGCCCAGGGCTTGTTCGAGGATTTCAAGGCCCGACGTGTCGGCGACGTCCTCACCGTCGTGCTCGCTGAGCGAACGAATGCCCGCAAATCAGCCAACGCAGCCTCGTCGAAGGATTCCAGTGTGCGCATGATGGGCCCGACGGTCTTCGGTCGGCCCGTGACCCGCAACGGGACCCCCATCCTCGACACCGATGTCAGCGCCTCCCGGGATTTCGAAGGACAGGGTGATGCGGCTCAGAGCAACCTGCTCGAGGGTTCCATCACCGTGACGGTGGCCGAGGTGCAGGCCAACGGCAATCTGGTGGTGCAGGGTGAGAAGTGGATGCGCATCAACCAGGGCGAGGAGTACATCCGCATCCGCGGCATCGTCCGGCCGGTGGACATCCGTACCGACAACACCGTGCTGTCCACCCAGATCGCCGATGCGCAGCTCGCCTACGGCGGCACCGGGCACCTCGCCCAGAGCAATTCTCCGGGCTGGGCCTCGCGCTTCTTCAACAGCCCACTGTGGCCCTTCTGATGCCCGCGGCGAGGATGAGAGCATGATGATGCACACGGATCGCAGTGCGCCGCTGGCCTGGGCGCTGGGCCTGCCGCTGCTGACCTTGCTGATGCTGTTGTCGGCGGCAACGCTGGCCAACGAGCGGGTCAAGGATCTTGCCAGCGTGGCCGGCGTCCGTTCCAACCAGCTGGTGGGCTACGGTCTGGTGGTGGGTCTCGACGGCACCGGCGATCAGACCACGCAGGCGCCGTTCACCGCCCAGAGTCTGCGCAACATGCTAGGGCAGCTCGGTGTCACGGTTCCGGCCGGAACCAACCTGCAGTTGAAGAACGTGGCGGCGGTGATGGTGCACGCCGAGCTGCCTGCATTCGCGAAGCCGGGTCAGAACATCGACATTACGGTGTCCTCTATCGGCAACGCCGCCAGTCTGCGCGGCGGCAGTCTGCTGATGACACCGCTGCGCGGTGCCGATGGCGAAGTCTACGCGGTGGCCCAGGGCAATCTGGTGGTGGGCGGCTTCGGTGCCGGCGGCCGGGACGGCTCGCGCATCTCCGTGAACGTACCCAGCGCCGGTCGCATTCCATCCGGTGCCACGGTTGAGCGCGAGGTCCCGAGCGCTTTTCATCAGGGTGACAGTCTGGTCTTGAACCTCCATCGGGCCGACTTCACCACCGCCCAACGGCTCGCCGACGTCATCAACGAGACCCTGGGCGACGGTCTCGCGCAGCCGTTGGATGCCACCTCGGTCCGGGTGGCGGCACCGATGGATCAAGGCCAGCGGGTGGGTTTCGTCTCGGTACTCGAGAACCTCACCGTGATGCCCGGCGCGCCGCGTGCACGAGTTATCGTCAATGCCCGCACCGGTACGGTGGTGATGGGTGGCGACGTGAAGGTTTTTCCGGCTGCGGTGGCCCACGGCAGCCTCACGGTCACCATCACCGAGAGTTTCGATGTGTCCCAGCCGCAGCCTTTCGGCCGCGGCCAGACCGTGGTCACGCCGCGCACCGACATCGACGTCGACGAAGGTGGGTCACGCATGTTCCCGTTTGGGCCCGGCACCAGCCTTGACGAGATCGTGCGCGCCGTGAACGAGGTGGGCGCGGCGCCGGGCGATCTCGTCGCCATTCTCGAAGCCCTGCACAGCGCCGGCGCCCTGCGCGCCGAGCTGATCGTGATCTGAGCGCCACCATGACTGCCGGAATCGACGCGAGCTTCAATTTCTCCGATCTGCAGGGCCTCTCGGCTTTGCGGCGGGAGGCGGCAGCGGACTCTCCGGAGGCCCGCCGGGCCGTGGCGCAGCAGTTCGAAGCGCTGTTTCTGCAGCTCATGCTGAGCCAGATGCGCAACGCAAGCAGCGTCGACGGCGGTCTCATCGACCAGGACAAAATGCGCCTCCACCAGGACATGCTCGACAATCAGATGGCGTTGACCCTGTCCCAGGGACGCGGCATCGGTCTCGCCGATTCCATCCTCAGCCAGCTCGATGGCCCGCCCGCCCGGGTCGCACCGATGACAACGGCGCTCCAGACCGTACCCCTGGCGGCAGATGACCCGGCAACCTTCGTGGACAGCATTTGGCCCCACGCGCAGCATGCGGCGCGCAGACTGGGGGTGGACCCTGAAGTGCTCGTGGCCCAGGCGGCCTTGGAAACCGGCTGGGGACGCAGCATGCCCAAAGACGAGCAGGGCCGGCCGAGCTTCAATCTGTTCGGGATCAAGGCTGGTTCGAGCTGGGAGGGCCCGCGGGTCAACGTGTCGACTCTGGAATACGTCGACGGCGTGCCAGAGCGGCGGCGTGAACCTTTCCGGGTTTACAGCAGCCCGGCCGAGAGTTTCGCCGATTACGTCGCGCTGCTGCAGCGCAGCCCCCGTTACCGACAGGCACTGGAAGCCGGCAGCGTCGAGGGTTTTGCCGCCGGCCTGCAGGCGGGCGGTTATGCCACGGATCCGCACTACGCCGACAAGCTCGTCGACATCGTCCGTCGTGGCCTGCCGGGGCGCGGCGCTCAAGTCGCGGCCGCTGCGGCCGATAGCACCAACACGGATTCCGGCCGGCGCGGCAGCCGGGCGGGCGGAGAGCAGACATGAGTGGAGGCGGCATTCTCGGCACCGGGACGTCGGCGCTGCTGACCTATCAGCGCGCCCTGCAGACCACCGGGCACAACATCGCCAACGTCGGCACCGAAGGCTTCTCCCGCCAGCGGTTGGAGCTTGGTGCGCGCACGTCCGGAAGCGGCGGCCTGGGATCTGGTGTGGAGGGGCTCGGGGTTCGACGCGTGGTGGATCAGTTCGTCGATCTACGCCTGGGCATGAACATCTCGGCCGAATCCCAGCAGCGCACCCTCGCCGAGTTCGCCTCGCAGCTGGACAATCTGCTGGCGGATCCCCAGGCCGGCCTGACGCCTGCGCTGTCCAACTTCTATGCCGCCATCGAAGATGTGGCCACCGATCCCACCTCCACGGCCGCGCGGCAGCAGCTGCTGGCCCAGGGCCAGGGACTGGTCGACCGCTTCGCGCAGCTCGAGGGGCGCATCGAGGATCAGCGCGTCATCGTCAATGGTCGCATCGGCAATGCGGTGGATGAGGTCAACCAGCTCAGCCGCGGCATCGCCGAGTTGAATCGCAGCATCATCGAGGCCCGCGGGCGGCAGGGTGGGCGTGAACCGAACGACCTGCTCGACGAGCGTGATCAACTCGTCCGTGATCTTTCCGAGCGCCTCGCCATCAGCACCGTGGAGCAGTCCGACGGCAGCCTCAACGTCTACGGCGGTCGCGGCCAGTCCCTGGTGGTGGGCCAGGAAGCCACCGAGCTGCAAGTCCGACCTCAGGGTGCGGATCCCAATCGTCTGGAAATCGGCGTACGCAACGGCAGTGCCTTCATTGTGGTGACCGACAATATGTCCGGCGGCAGCCTCGGTGCGCTGCTGGAGACCCGGGACACGCTGCTCGACCCGGCCAGCAACAGCCTCGGCCGCATCGCGGTCGCGCTCACCGATCAGTTCAATGAACTGCACCGGGCCGGCATGGATCTGCGCGGCGAGGCCGGCGGGGCATTCTTCTCGCGACCCGCCCCCGAAGTGTTGAGCAATCTGGGCAATGCGGCTGACGGCGTACCGGGTCTCGTGATCGATGACATCTCTGAGCTGTCCAGCAGCGACTATCAGCTGCGCTTCGACGGCAGTGACTGGGTGTTGCGGCGGCTTCAGGACGG
>REEU01000229.1 GCA_007694905.1 Gammaproteobacteria bacterium
CTTCCTCTATCACTGCGGTCAGTTTAACGAGTTTTCCGAACACGCCGATTTCCTGAGTCTCGAGGTCGATCTCCGGAAACTGCTCAAGAATGCCCGAGCGCTCGATTGCCTCGCGAACTGTGCTCCCATTCGGAATCTCGAGCTTTAGCCATACCTGCCTGAACTTGTCCGCATAGGCGACACCCACGTTCATATCACCTTCCTTTGGTTGGCGGCCGGCACGACAGTCAGCGGTTTACCGCGTCTTGTCAGGGCCTGGTCTATGAGGCGCTTGCCCGCGAGCAGAAAGGCCAGCACGATGAAACCACCCGGTGGCAGTATGATCAGCAGAAATCCCTTGTAGTCGGGGATGAGATGCAGCTCCAGGAAACCGGCCCAGTTGCCAAGCAATAGCTTGGCATCGGCGAACAGGGTGCCGCTGCCGAGTATCTCTCTTGTGGCGCCCAGTGCGACCAGCGCGAAGGTGAAACCCAGGCCCATCATGATCCCATCGACCAGGCTGGGTAATACCTTGTTGCGCGAAGCGAAGGCCTCGGCGCGACCCAGGATCGCGCAGTTTGTCACGATCAGCGGTATGAACAGGCCAAGAACCTTGTGTAGATCATGCATCCAGGCATTCATGGTCATGTCAACCAGGGTAACCAGCACGGCGATGATCAGCACGAACACCGGGAGTCGCACCTGTGGCGTGATGATGCCCCGTAGCGCGGAGATCGCCAGGGCCGACGCGACGAAGACCGCCGTGGATGCGAGGCCCATTCCCAAACCGTTGGTCGCGGTACCGGTCACCGCTAGCAGTGGACAGAGCCCCAGTGCCTGAGCGAACACGATGTTGTTGTTCCATAGGCCGTCTTTGGTGATCTGCCCATAGTTCTGGTCCATAGTGTTACTCCATCACCGGGGTGTGGATCACAGGTACCTCGAGCAGCGCGGTGCAGTTTTCGCGGAAGAATACCAACCCATCCCGTACGCTCTCGACCACGGCGCGCGCGGTAATGGTTGCGCCGCTGAATCCATCGAAGTCACCGCCATCTTTCCTAACTCCCCACTTGTTCAAGGGCGGATCCCGTAAGGATCGTCCAGTGAATCCGAGTATCCAGTCGCTGCGTGTCGCCTCGATTTTGTCGCCAAGTCCCGGTGTCTCGGTATGGTTGAGGACGCGGACACCAAGGACGCTGCCGTCGGCGGCCAAGCCGATCAGTATCCGGATGTCTCCGGCATAACCTTTTCCGATCGTCTCCCAGGCCAATGCCCGGATCTGTAATTCCTGGACCGCGCGGTAGATGGTCATCGGCCGACCGGTTGCGTCGTGATATTGCAGCGGCGAGTCGAGCAGGTCGTTGTCATGCAGGCTGTCAGGGATCACCTGGCTGAGGGAAGCGCGCAGGTTTTCCATCCTGCGTTCCTGAATGGCGTCATGCGTTGCGATATTGCCGATCACCAGCAGCGCCGTTGCAATGAATGAGAATCCGCCGAGCAACAAGGCCTGGTAGCTGATGCGATCGCGGAATGCGGTGGTTCGCGACGGACTCATGGCCTCCGGTCCTCGCCATCGCCATGGTTGAGTGGCCTGCCTCTTCGGTCTCTGCCGTAGACCCGCGGCCTGAAGTAGTGATCAATCAACGGGGTGGAGGCGTTCATCAGCAGTATTGCGAAGGCGACGCCCTCCGGATACCCGGCAAAGGTTCGGATCACGAAGACCAGGACGCCGCAGCCGGCACCGAAGATCAGTTGGCCCCGCACCGACACAGGTGAGGTGACCAGGTCGGTTGCGATGAAAAAAGCCCCAAGAATTACCGACCCGGCCATCAGGTGGAATAGCGGGTCGAGGTAGAGGGAGGGGTTGATCAGATGGAAGATGGTCGCCAGCAGGGCGAGAGATCCCAGCATGGAAACAGGAATATGCCAGCTGATGACGCGGGTGTAGAGAAGCAGCACGCCGCCAAGCAGTAGCAGCAGCACCGAGGCCTCACCAAGGCTGCCGCTGGAGGTGCCGAGCAGATGCTCCCATAGGGAGTACGTGCCTGCGAGAGCCTCGTCCATACCGGCCCCGCGGGTCAGCTCTGTCTTGACATGTCCGAACGTGGTCGCGCTGGTGACAGCATCGACCTGGGTGGTGTCGCCGAGCGTAATGGCCAGACCCTGCGCCATGTCCGGGGCCTGGGCGGACAACAGTGGCTGCGGAGCGGGGAAGGTGGTCATCTCCAACGGAAACGAGACCAGAAGGGCGGAGCGTGCCACCATCGCAGGGTTGAACAGGTTTTGCCCGATGCCACCGAAGACCTGCTTGCCGATGACGATGGCGACAAAGGCGCCGACGACGCCGATCCACCAGGGCGCCCAGGGCGGCAGGGTAATCGCCAGCAGCCAGCCGGTCAGCAGGGCCGAGCCATCCAGGAGGAAGGGTCTCTGTGGCTTTCCCATCACCCACAGGCTGACAGACTCGGCCACGATGGCAGCCAACAGGGTTACGACGAACAGGAATATCGCAGGCCAGCCGTACTGGTATAGTCCGAACAGCGTGGCGGGCAGCAACGCAAAGACAACCAGGAGCATGGTCCTGCGGACGCTGACCCGCTCGTGGGCATAGGGGCCGCTGTACAGGGGCCTTTCGATCATCTTGAGGCTTCCGCAGTCTCCGCGCGTCGATCTGCGTTCTCCGCCTTCTTGCCATCCATTTCCGCCTTGCGTCGGCGCATCGCCTCCTGCTTGGCGCGTTTGATCGCCTCCATGCGTGCGGTGCGGGCCTCGATCAGGCGCTTGATCTCGCCCTGCTTGTGTTGCGCGCGCTGCTGCGCGGCAAGTTCACCCTTGGCATAGTTGAAATGCTGTACCAGTGGGATATGGGAGGGGCAGGCATAGGCGCAGGAGCCGCATCCGATGCAGTCGAGCAGGCCAAGACGGACTGAGGACTCGAGTCTGCCGGCACGGATGGTGGCTACCATGCTCAGGGGGACCAGGCCGCAGGGGCATACCCTGACGCAGATCCCACAGCGAATACAGGGCATCTCCGCGCCATCATTGACCTCGCTGGCACTCAGCGCCAACAGGCCGTTGCTGCCTTTGACCACCGGGACCCGCGTGCTCGGCAGGGGTTGGCCCATCATGGGGCCACCGCTGATCAGCCGGACCGGCTCTTCCAGAAAGCCGCCGCAGTACTCGACTAGATAATCCATGGGCGTGCCAATAAGGACATGCAGGTTTCGCGGTCGACGAATGGCCCGGCCGGTCACGGTGACGATGCGGGAAATCAGTGGCCTGCCATGGCGAATGGCGTCATTGACCGCCGCCGCCGTAGCAGCGTTATGGACGACCACGCCGATGTCTGCGGTGAGCCCCCGTGCGGGGGTCTCCTTCCCGACCAGCGTCTGCACCAGGTGGTTTGCCGAGCCCATCGGATAACGTGTCGGCAGGCCCACTATCTGCAGGTCGGCCTGGGCTTTTGCCGATTCGCGCATCGCCGCCAGGGCCGCGGGCTTGTTGTTCTCGATGGCAAAGAGTACACGCCGGACCCCGAGCGCCCTGGCCATGAGCATGACGCCGTCGCGAACATCGTCGGGTCGCTCCTGCATCAGCCGGTCATCGCAGGTCAGGTAGGGCTCGCACTCGGCGCCATTGATGACCAGGGTATGCAGCGCGTAGCGATGGCGTAGATTCAGCTTCACCGATGAAGGAAATCCTGCACCACCCATGCCCACGATGCCCGCATCGGCGACCCGCGTGGATATCTCTTCGGGCGACAGTGAAAAGGGCGCGGCGGCGCCGACGCAGCTGTCGTGCCACTCGTCGTGCCCATCCGGCTTCAGTGTCAAGGTTCGAACCGACAGCCCCGACGCATGGTGCGCGGGATACCCACCGATTCCCATGATGCGACCCGAGGTCGGAGCATGCACCGGCGCCGAGATGATGCCCTGGCTGCGGGCCAGTAACTCGCCCTTGCGCACCAGTTGGCCGCGGGTGACCACCGGTGTTGCCTGGGCGCCGATATGCTGTTGCAAGGGGATATGCAGCAGCGGTGGCAGCGGCAGGTTCTCGATCGGGTGCTCTGCGCTTAGCTGCTTGCGGTCATCGGGGTGGACGCCGCCGCGAATTCTGAAGAGTTTCATCGGCCGCTTCTCATTGTGCACCTGACTGGGCAAGGCCGGTCGGCATGGGCCAGTACCATGTCTGCAGGGTCGGCTGCACTGCACGCATCTCGATGCACTCCGTAGGACAGACCTCGAAGCACTTCTCGCAACCGGTGCAGGCGTCGGCGAATACGGCGTGCATCTGCTTGGGGCCGCCGATGATGGCGTCGGTGGGGCAGCGCTTGAAGCACTTGGTGCAGCCCACGCAGAGCTGTTCATGAATGAAGGCGACGGCGGGTGTCTTCTCTTCCATGCCGGAGAGATCTGCGTCGACCCCCATTTTTAAAGCCAGCATCTCGGCGAGCGCCCGACCGCCGGGCGGACATAGGGTGACCGGTGCCTTGCTCTCCGCGACAGCGGCTGCAGCGGGGCCGCAGCCGGGATACCCGCATTGGCCGCACTGTGATCCCGGCAACAGCTCCTCGATCTCTGCCTGCAAGGGATTGCCTTCAATGGCAAAGAGTCGGGCCGCATAGCCGAGCGCGGCACCCATCAGGATGCCGAGGATTGGAATGATGAAGATCGAAAGTAGCATTATCCTGCTCCCTCACTGGGTGCCAGTGAGTCCGGCGAAACCCATGAATGCCAGCGACAGCAGTCCAACCACCAGAAATCCGATGGGTGCGCCGGCGAAGGCCGCTGGTACGTTGGCCAGTGCGAGGCGCTCGCGCAGTCCGGCGAACATCACCAGCACCAAAGTAAAACCCAGTGCCGAACCGAAGCCGTACAGCAGGCTTTCGATAAGGCTGTTGTCTTGCTGGACGTTCAGCAGCGCCACCCCAAGGACGGCGCAATTGGTGGTGATGAGCGGCAGAAAGATCCCCAGTACCTGATAAAGCGCGGGCGAGCGTTTGCGCACGGCCATCTCGGTGAACTGCACTACAGCCGCGATCACGACGATGAAGGTCAGGATCCTGAGGAAGCCGAGATCCAGGGGTGTCAGCACGAAGCTCTCGAGCAGCCAGCTGGCAAAAGCGGCGAGGGTCAGAACGAAGGTGGTGGCCAGCCCCATTCCCAGGGCCGAGTCGAGTTTGTTCGATACCCCCATCAGCGGGCACAGGCCCAGAAACTTGACCAGCACCACGTTATTGACCAGTGCAGTCGAAAGGATGATGACCAGGTACTCCATATCGCCGTTCCTGCCGATGCGAACACGCCGGATCCTTCAGGAAACATGCCAAGCCGGCGGTCGCGCCGTCACCGAGAGAGGGCGCCGAACCCGCTGACATGGCCAGTACACTGATTTAGATAGGGAAATTCATGGTCTCATGGGTCTCTGTATGGCCCGCTCGTAACAACGAATTTCTACCGGGGACGGGGTCTGCCGTGACCCTTGTTATCAATGCGACAGGGGCGAGGAAACTCGTTGTCGCCCAAGTGACAATCCGGACACCAGGCGCTGAGCTACCCGCAGCGGCAAGCTTGCAGTCGCTGGCACACCGGCGTGGAGGGCGCTTTGCCCGAACAAAGGGCTTTGAAACCTGACTAGAGCTGTGGGCGTAGAGGACGAACGGCACGGGCACCCGCGCAGTTTTCCGCGGCAAACCCATTCAGGTCCGGCCCGACCTGCCCGGTCGACAGCCGGGGCATCGGCACCTGCAAACGCCCCAGAAAGGGCTGATCGCGAGGTGGTGCTGGCGGGCAAACCCTCGGTTTCGGGTGCCTGCGATCGTGGCATGAACGTTGCATTCGTCACTTTGGAGGGGCTCTGGCAGCCGTTACCAACCGTGGGATTACATCCATGCCCGATAAATGTGCGAATACGGTTTATGGTGAGGTCATCGACGCGATAAACCGGCTATTCGCTGCACCGTCGCAGGGCGCTCCCAGTGACCTGATCAGGGCCTTCGGTCTGATCAAGGGTACCAGTGGGCTCCCACCCAGAATCTTCCTCGAGACGGTCGAGCAGGCGCCGGTGGCAATTTCGATTACGGATCAGAGCGCACGCATTCTTTACGTCAATGCAGCTTTCGAACGTTTGACCGGGTATGCGCTCGATGAGGTGATCGGTGCCAAGGCGTCGGTGTTGTCGAGCAAGTCCACGCCACTGTCGGTTTATGAAGCGTTGTGGACGACCATCCAGGACAACAGAGTCTGGCGGGGAACCCTGGTCAATCATCGCAAGAACGGTGAGGAGTACCTCGCCGATCTGACGATCTCTCCGGTGTTGAACGATGAGGGCGGTACCAGCTGCTTCCTCGCCATGCACAGCGATATCACCGAAGTGCATTCGCTGCAGCGACAGTTGGAATTTCAGATGCGACTGACGGAGGCGGCGCTCGATGCCGCGCCGATGGTCGTGGCCATGATCGACGGGAAAGGCAACCTTATATTGGACAACGCGGCCTACAAGGCGCTGTCCGCAGATTTTTCCGGGAAACACCTTGTGGATCTGTTCATGCAGGCACTGCAGCACCAGATCGGCTTCGAGATGGGGGATGTCTGCGAGTCTCAGGACGGCTTCACCAACATCGATGTACGCCTGGACTGCCCGGTCACCCATTCGCCGCGATGGTTCTCCTGCTCCGGAGTACGCGTCGCCGATTTCAACGGCGAGGCGCGCAGTTTCTTTGACCTGACCAACCCGGCGCGTTGCTGTCTGCTGTTGATAGCCAATGAGGTGACCGGCAGCCGCGAGCGTATCAATGACGCCCGAATGAACATGATCCGGAGCAACATGGCGGAGCAGCAGATCATGCAGGTCATGCAGGAATCCATGTGCGCCACGATGTTCAAACTTCAGGTACCCATCAACATCGTCAGGGCGGCATTGTCGATGGTGACGGCAGATAGCCCCTACGCGGGCATGCGGCCGGTGCTGCAGCAGGCCCTCGAGAGCGGTGAGGAGGCCATGCAGAGCCTGAGCCGCTCCATGCCCAGCCCCCGTGTCGAGGAGAGCAGCAGCATCAACGTCAATGAGTTGTTGCAGGAGGTACTGCGCCTGACAACCGATAACCTGTTGGCGGCCGGTATCGTCGTGGATTGGCGTGCTGCTCCGGTGCTTCCTTCCCTGGTCGGACGGCCGAACGCACTGCGGGGTCTGTTCAAATATCTGTTGGACAATGCGGTGCAGGCGTTGATCGAGTCAAGACAGGACTGCAGAGAGATCCGAATAGAGACACGGGAGGATGCGGGTGATGTGGTGGTGGCGGTGATGGACAACGGTCTCGGCATTAAAAAAGCCGACTGGATTCGGGTGTTCGAGCCTTTCTACTGCGGTTGGAGACATACGCGTCATCACGCTGGGATGGGTCTGACGATGGCCCAGGAGGTGGCGATACGCCACGGCGGCGCCGTAGAGATCGATACGGGTTTCCTGGGGGGGTGCAGGTTCTTTGTCAGGCTGCCGACCAAGAGTCGCGAAGGACCTGACCATGACCCGCGATGACATCACCGCGGCCCAGGATGTGGGTGCGCCACACGGGGTCCTGCTGGAAAGAGAGTTGGAAAGCCTCTATCTGGTTAGCCAGATTCTGAGTCGGTCTCTGGACTTTCGGGAGACCTTGAGTGAGGTGCTGAGAGTTCTCGACGATTGCACCAGGATCCGCCACGGCATGATCAGTTTGATCGATGCGGACAGTGGGGATCTTCTGGTCACGGCGTTACATCAGAGTCCGGTACCCTTGGACCCGGTCAGATACAGTGCCGGCGAGGGCGTGACAGGTGCGATATTGGAGACCTCCCGTCCATTGAGGCTTTGCCGCATATCCGATGACAGCAGGTTTCTCGACCGGCTGGGCGTCTACGATCGGGAACTGCCTTTCGTCGGTGTGCCGATCATGATCGGCGAAAATACGGTCGGGGTTCTGGGCGGGCAGCCGGACGATGATCTGGACGCATTGCCGCAGCATGAGCGGTTCCTTCAGATGGTGGCCAACCTGATCGGTCAGATCGTGCGTCTGGCGCGCAAGGTTCAGGACGAACAGTCAGCGATTCGTATGGAACGGGACTCTCTGCGGCGCAAGGTGAGGGGTGAGCACGGGTTCTCGAACATGGTCGGCCATACCAGCGTCATGCGATTGATATTCGACCAGGTGCGTCAGGTTGCCAAATGGAATACCACGGTCCTGGTGCGTGGTGAATCCGGCACCGGCAAAGAACTGGTCGCAAACGCCATTCACTACAATTCGCCTCGCGCGAACGGCCCTCTCATCAAGCTCAACTGTGCCGCTTTGCCTGACAGCCTGTTGGAATCGGAGTTGTTCGGTCATGAGAAAGGCGCCTTTACCGGCGCCGTGAATCAGCGCAAAGGACGCTTCGAACAAGCGCATTCGGGGACCATATTTCTCGATGAGATCGGTGATATCAGTCCCGCCTTTCAAGCCAAGCTGCTGCGCGTGCTGCAGGAGGGTGAATTCGAACGCGTAGGAGGAACCCAGACCCTGAAGGTCGACCTGCGGGTCGTGGCCGCAACCAACAGGAACCTCGAGGCCGCGGTGAAGTCCGGGGCTTTCAGGGAGGATCTCTACTATCGGCTCAACGTGATGCCGATCGTGATGCCCCCGCTGCGCGAGCGTGTCGAGGATGTTCCGGATTTGGCGAGATACCTGGTCAACAAGATCGCCCGAGGTCAGGGTCGTGACCTCTGCATCGACGATAGTGCGCTGCGCATCCTGATGACCCATGACTGGCCGGGCAATATCCGGGAGCTGGAAAATTGCCTGGAACGGGCTGCTGTCATGACCGAACTCGGTTCCATAGGGGTTCGGGAGATCAGCCTCACGGGCGTCGAGTGCAGTAGCAGCCCAGCATCGGCGATCCCCCCCGATGCCGGGGCTGCCATCGATGATCCCGATCTCGATGAACGTGAGCGGGTCATCGCCGCACTGAAACAGGCGGGTTGGGTGCAGGCCAAGGCGGCGCGCCTGCTGGGCATGACACCACGCCAGATCGGGTATCGCATCCAGATGCTCCACATCAAGGTCCGTCAATTCTGATCGCCCCCTGAAGGCGACATGGCGGTGGACATGGAAGACCCGCCACGGCCGCACTGTGCAGCTTGCAACATCCCACCTCCGTTGTCGTGTCGCTATCCAGACATCGATCGATTCGGATTCCATAAACCATCGATGAAACAGAGGTATAGCGGCCTCCAGCCAACCAGGCACGCCGATTGCATATCGTTCACGCGAACGCCACAGGACAAAAAGGTGCGAGATGCAGTTACCGGTAATCGGTCGTCAGGTGGCGCAGCCCAGCGAAGGCGGCTGCAGTGCATCGGGATGTGGGGGTAGCAGCGACCATCTGTCGCATCTTCCGCAGAGTATCCGGGACAAGGTCAGGGACCATCCCTGTTACTCCGAGGAGGCCCACCATCATTTCGCACGTATGCATGTTGCGGTGGCACCTGCCTGTAACATTCAATGCCACTACTGCAACCGCAAGTATGACTGTGCCAACGAGTCAAGACCCGGTGTGGTCTCCGAGTTGCTGACACCGGATCAGGCGGTGAAGAAGGTCATCGCCGTTGCGGCCCATATCCCGCAGATGACGGTGCTGGGCATTGCCGGACCGGGTGATCCCCTGGCCAATCCCGAGCGGACATTTGAGACATTCAGACAACTGAGCGAGAAGGCACCCGATATCAAACTGTGCGTCTCGACGAATGGTCTGTCTCTTCCGGATCATGTCGAGGCTTTGTGCCAGCACAACATTGATCACGTGACCATCACCATCAACTGTGTCGACCCCGAGATCGGCGCCAAGATCTATCCCTGGATCTTCTGGAACAACCGCAGGATCAAAGGCAGGAGAGCGGCAGAAATCCTGATTCAACGTCAGCAGCAGGGTCTGCAGATGCTCACGGAGCGAGGCGTGCTGGTGAAGGTGAACTCGGTGATGATCCCGGGCGTCAATGACCGGCATCTCGAGGAGGTGAGCCAGGTCGTGAAGGCCAAGGGCGCCTTCTTGCATAACGTGATGCCGCTGATCGCGGAGGCCGAGCATGGCACCTTCTATGGCGTCATGGGTCAGCGCGGACCCACCCATGGCGAATTGCAGTCGTTGCAGGACAAGTGCGCGGGAAACATGAACCTGATGCGTCACTGCCGACAGTGCAGGGCCGATGCCGTGGGCATGCTGGGAGAGGACAGGGGCGGTGAGTTCACCATGGATAAGGTCGAAGAGATGATCATCGACTACGAGGCGGCCATGCGCGAGCGCGCCGCGTATCAGCAGGTGGCGCTGGCCACACTCGAGGCCCAGCGCAAGCCGGCGGGTGAGCAACGCATCCCTCTGACGGCTCTGGGTGGCAGGAAGCGGACGCCGCGCCCCATGTTGGTGGCTGTCGCAACCACTGGGGGCGGCGTGATCAACCAGCACTTCGGCGACGCCCGGGAGTTTCTCGTCTACGAAGCCTCGCCGATGGACGTGCGTTTCATCGGTCACCGTAAGGTTGAACGCTACTGCGGGGGCGGCAGCAGCAGCGGTGATGGCGAGAGCGTTCTGCAGAAGACCATTGCCGCGCTCGCCGGCTGCGAGGCGGTTCTATGCTCGAAGATCGGCTATGAACCATGGGAGATGCTGGAGCAAGCCGGGGTTGCGCCGAACGGCGAGCACGCCATGGAGCCGATCGAGCAGGCCGTTTCGGCCGTCTATGCCGAGTTGGTCGCGAAGGGACGCCGCAGAGATGCCGCTGGAGAAGAAATCTTCTTGCAGGCCGGTACCTGAGGAGCAGAGCCATGGCGTATCAGATCATAGACAGCTGCGTGAACTGCTGGGCCTGCGAGCCGCTGTGTCCCAGCGGCGCGATACATTCGGCGCAGCCCCATTTCTTCATCGACCGCAATCGCTGCAACGAGTGCGACGGGGAGCATGTGGAGGCGCAGTGCGCGAGCATCTGTCCCATCGAGGGTGCGATTCTGGACCGCTGGGGTGTACCGGCGAATCCTCCCGGCTCCCTCACCGGCATACCGCCGGCACGGATGCGGGCGGCGATGGCAGAGATCCGGTCGCGTTAGGAGTCACCGCGATGGATACCGCGCGGAAGCTGAAAGCCTTGCAGTGCCTGTTCGCTGCCGCGTGCAAGGTGCCAAGATGAGTGGCGAGATAGACGTCTCCTCCCACCGTCGGGCCGTCGAGGTCGCGGATCAGGTCTACTGGATTGGTGCGCTGGATCCGACGCTGCGAGTCTTCGACATCATCCTCACCACTGCCAACGGCACTACGTACAACTCTTACCTGGTGAAGGGAAGCGAAGGCGTGGCCGTGATCGACACGGTAAAAGAGAACTTCGCGGATGAGTTCTTCTCGCGCCTCGAGTCCGCGATTGATTACAGCGAGATCAAGGTCATCGTGCTCAACCATCTGGAGCCCGATCACAGCGGTGCTTTGCCAGAGTTGATGCGTAGGGCCCCACACGCGCGCCTATACATCTCCAAGCGGGCGACTTCGATGCTCAAGGCCTTGCTCCATGCTAGCGACGATCTGGAATACACGACAGTGACAACCGGTGATTCCGTCAGCCTGGGGGATCGTAGCCTGAGATTTCTGCACACGCCCTTCCTGCACTGGCCGGATACGCAGTGCACCTATCTGGAAGACGAGGCCATTCTGTTTTCGGGTGACGTCTTTGGGTGTCATTACTGTGACAAACGGCTTTTCAATGATCTCGTCGGGGATTTTCGATTCTCGTTCGACTACTACTATGCGCACATCATGCGGCCATTCAAGAAGCATGTGTTGGAGGCGCTGAAGCTGATAGAGCCCTTGCAGCTGCGGCTCATTGCACCGACCCATGGACCTATCCTGCGCGAGCGACCGCGGCGCTATGTGACCCATTACCGCGAACTCTCGACATCGGCGCTGGCCCGGGGTATCGGCAGCGAGGATCAGTCGATGATCATTTTCTACATGAGTTCCTACGGCAACACCGCACGCATGGCCGAGGAGATCAGCGAGGGTGCCGGCTCGGTGCCCGGTGTCCGGGTCTCTCTCTTTGATCTGCAAGGGGGCGAGACGAGTCCGTTCGTCGATCTCATCGAGGAAGCGGATGCCTTGCTATTCGGATCACCCACGATCAACGGTGATGCGGTGAAGCCGGTATGGGACCTGCTGTCTTCGCTCGCAGTTGTCAACCTCAAGGGAAAACTGGGTGGGGCGTTCGGCTCCTTTGGCTGGTCTGGCGAGGCGGTCCGGATGATCGAAGACCGCATGCGCGGACTCAAGATGCATATCCCGAGGCAGGGTTTGCGGGTCAAACTGATCCCGACTGAGGAAGAGTTGAAAGATTGCCGTCAATTTGGTCAGGAGATCGCGGAGGCGCTGGTCGGCAAGGCTTCCGATAGCGACATCGTCGAGTTTGCAGATCTGATTTGAGCTCAATCGACTTCTGTCACAGGGCTTTTAACTCAAGGGGAAAGTTATGGCAAAAGCAAAGATCACCTTCGACGATATCGGACAGACGGTCAATGTTCCGGCCGGCACACGAGTGATCGAGGTTTCGGAAAAGGTCGGGGCTGGCATCATTTATGGTTGCCGGGAGGGCGACTGTGGGACTTGTATGATGCATGTGGTCGCCGGGTGGAACAACCTGACTCAACCATCGGTGCTCGAGGAAAAGGTGCTCAAGGAGAACATGGCGGGCCGGCATGATCGGCTTGCCTGCCAGGCACAGATACTTGGGGATTGCAGGGTCAAGCCCGCCTGATAACGTTTTACAAGAGGATGCACAAATGCCACTGATTACGTTCTCCAACCCGGGATACAAAGACAAGACTGTGTATGCGGTAGCCGGCAGCTTCACCGAAACCGTTCTTAAAATAGCCAAGACGAACAAGATACCCATCAGTTTCGACTGTGGCGAGGGCGACTGCGGCAGTTGTGTTATTAGGGTCAAGTATCTTGGCGACAAGGCGCCGATGGGCTATCACCTCGAAGAGAAGGAAATAAAGGTGCTGCGCGAATTGGGTAAGATCAGCAAGGCGGAACTGGAGCAGATGATCGTAGATGATCTGCCCAGTACCTGGCGTCTGGCTTGCCAGTTCATCCCGCGTGACGAGGACATCGTCGTCGAGTACGACGCGCCGTGATGGAATCCCGGGCAACTGCGCCGTCTTCATTGCAAGCGGTGTATCTGGCATTGGTGCCAGGGTGTCGGGGGACCTCCATGCAGAGGTCCCTGGCGCAGATGCTCGCCTCCTGGTCGCTGGGATTCGGATCCATGCCGCAGTGGCTGGGGCTGTCCAGGCGGCGCTTTCGGAATCTGATCGAATCCCAGTTTCCCGATGTCGATCCTGCTGTATTCCAGAGATACGGCAGGCCACTGGACCCGGAGCGCTGGGGCGAAATGGCGGATCTGCGTAACCTCTTGCTGCAGAACATGACCCGGAATTCTGAACGGGACGCGGTGATGGCGGACATCCTGGTGGCCGGTTGTATGGGGTCGGACCACCTCTGGCAGGATCTGGGTCTCTGGCAGCGGCCTGAGCTCACGCGGATCATGCATGAATATTTCCGGCCATTGGCCGAGCGCAATGATCGCGACATGAAGTGGAAGAAATTCCTGTACAAGCAGCTGTGCGAGAAAGAAGGCATCTACACCTGTCGCGTGCCGACTTGCGAGGGTTGCATCGACTTCGCCGGTTGTTTCGGACCTGAAGACTGACCCGGGGATTGGTCGTGCAGGATCTCCGTCAGCGCGCCGTTGCGGCCTACCTCGGACTTGCGATCGGGGATGCGCTTGGTGCAACGACGGAGTTCATGACCCCACGGGAGATCTCTCAGCAGTACAAACTGCATCGGCACTTGGTCGGGGGCGGTTGGCTGCACCTCAAACCCGGCTCGGTTACGGATGATACCGAAATGAGTCTGGCGCTCGGCGAGGCCATCCTCGCCAACGCGGGAGTCGTGGATTCCGTGGTAGTAGCGGAGTCTTTCAGCGAGTGGATGCGGGCGAAACCGGTGGATATAGGGCACACGGTGCGGCGCGGTATCTCGCGCTATCGCGCGACCGGTATCGCCGAGGTCGCAGAGGATCCGCACACCGCCGGAAACGGTGCCTGTATGCGCTGCCTGCCGATTGCCTTGCTGAACTGGAACAGCCCCGTGTCAAAACTGCTGGCGGACTCCAGGACCCAGGCGCATGTGACACACCATTGTGAGACGGCCGATGCCGGGACCGAGGCCGTGCTGCTGATGCTGGTCGAGGCGTTGAGAGGCGGCTCGCTCCCGACGCTCCGGACCATCGCGGACCAACTCGTCGACCGGTTTCCTCAGTTTGCTTTCGACGAGAAAAAGGTGCTCGCTCCGAGCGGTTGGATAGTGGAGACCCTGCGAGCGGTGTTTCAGGCTCTGTTCGCGCATGAGGATCTCGAGACCGTGCTTGTCGATGTCGTGAATCGAGGGGGGGATGCCGACACGACCGGGGCTATCGCGGGTATGCTCGCTGGGGCCCTGTACGGAAGGGACGCCATCCCGGTGGGCTGGATTGAGGCGCTGGATGCCAGGGTGCGTGGGCATTGTGAGAGACAGGCCCTGGCACTGGTAAACGGCTGCCAGGATCCAATCCCTCTCGTTGGAGGAAATGCCCGGTCTGAGGGAGATGCCTAGCCCAGCCTTTCGTTGAGCCCGCAAGTAGAGGAGGGCTTTTGGTTACGGATTGGGCGCTATTCGTGGTCCGGGTCAGACCGGTCTGACGTCGCGGCCACAAGGTTCGGCATGCCGGAGCCGAGTGATGGTCGACCATGAGGGCAGCGCTCAACAGCCCGCGTCGTGAGTCACACCGATCATGCTTGGTGTCGTCTTACCCTTCGGCGCGGCAGCCAACAGCTCAGGGGTATCGAAGTCCAGGAGTTGCAGGCCGATTCTTTCGCAGAATCTGCGTTCCTTCTCGGTAGCCTCTGGCAGCAGGGTCCACCCGGCGGGAGTTCCGGCATCGTAGATGATGTCGGACAGGACCATTCTCTCGGTGTCGCGGGTCATGCGTACGCCGATGAACAGGTACCGCTTGCCCTTGCGATAGGTCTTCACGAAGTCGGGTATCGCGAAGCCTCCCATCAGTTCGCTGATGTAATCGACGAAATCCGCGTCGGACGCGACATAGGTCGGATCCGGCCAGGGGCTGCCCATCGGCTTGAACAGGATGGGCAGCGATGGATCGACCTCGGGCTGCGGGATCTCCTCATCGGAATAGCGGCTTCCATCGTAGCTGTGGATTCGGAATCGGAAGTCGGTGCCTGCCACCCTCGATATGCCCCGAATCAGCGTATGAGGACGATCGGCATAGCTTTGCTGGAGTTGCGTATCGCGATTGATGTCGATGACGTAATGCGGCGCCAGTCGCTGCAACCAGTCGTGCACCGCGGACCTGGTCCATTGCGTCTGCGAGTAGGTCTTATCAAGAAAGCGGTGCACAGCGCCCCTGCCGCGTTTGAGCTCGACATCCATGGCGGCACGAGGAAACTCGTACATCAGCCGGGGCGACATGGGTCTGCCGTTGTTCATGGCGAGGATCAGACTGTCGCTGTCGGCGGGGATGGGTTGGCCGCTGTCGCAGTCGATCACGTCAGCAAGTGCCCCCGGCCCGAGATAGGGCACGATGCCGCCAGTCTGAATGCCTTCGATCAGCATCTGCGGGTCTACTTCGGTCATCAGGATCTCCAGGATTATCGGTGCGCGTGGCTCATCGGATGGCAGCAAGAGTCAGGCCAGGACAATCCTGAAGGGAAACAGAAAGATGTGGTCGGGTATCGTTGACAAAGGAACTCTTTTTTGTCGCATGTGCGACAACATGGGGCGGGTATGCCCCCGTAGTCTCTGTTCAGCGTTCCCTAAGGGCGACTGGATCTCACACACCGAGACCGCTCCTCCAGTTGGTACACACCCCCAATGACGAGGTACTCCTGCTCGTTGCCAAGGGCGCCTGGCAGCAGGTCGGGCATGAGCAGGATCTTGACGAGGGGTACCTGACCAAAAAGCACGACATCACCGAATTCATCGGCACGGTCGGCGTTGGCGGTGAAGGAGTTCAGATTGTTCATGGCCAGACACCACTGGTTGCGGCCTGGTCTTGCCAGTATTTCGTGTTCGGTGATGTGGTTGATGCCGCGATATAGGGTCAGATGCGTTGTCGACGCAGGATAGCGTCTGGCTAGCTCATACTGGCAAAAGGTGTAAAGCAGATCCACCTGTGCCTCCAGCGCATTGCAGTTGTACAGGCCTTGCGTGCGGGCAGCGAGGTAGGCTTGGTAGTTGGCTCCGGTAAAATCTCCGAGCGGCCCACAATGGTTGCGTGGCAAGAGTCCGAAGCGGGACTCCACCCAGCCCTTCAGTACGGCACCCTCCCGACTATCGGCGTTGAACAGCCACCCACGTATCAGTCGCAGGTAGTCTGCCTTTTCCCTGTGGATACGCTGCGTTGCTGGATTCGAACCGGCCTCCTCGGGGTGATCCAGGAAGAAAGAGGCACGCATGAACTCCATGAATACCGCCGCGCGGTCCGTGGCGGTGGCGATGCCGTCCAGTGTCGAGAACAAGTCCCGATGGAATTCCAGCACCCCGTCGAGGAATAGCGCCGTCGGATGACGTTGAAACACCAGGCTGCCCAGGATATGCGGCGGGACGTTGCAGCGGTTGAGCGACAGATGGGTATGTACCGGCAGTTTCAGACCGGACATCGATGTCGACATGTCTACCTCCCTTGTGCGGTTGCCGCCAAGCACGCGGTCTCGGGTCGCTCGGATCTGTAAAAAAACGATTCTAAAACAAGCATCTATATGCGCTTCGGGTCATTGGCACATGCCTTGCTTCGTTCGGTTTGCCCGGGTGAGCCAGCGGGGTCCACCCTGCAACTTCATCAACATTGGTTGAAAGGAGATTCAAATGCCACTGCGTCAATGTGCGATCTACGGCAAGGGTGGAATCGGGAAATCGACCACCACCCAGAACCTGGTTGCCGGCCTCGCCGAGCTGGGCAAGAAGGTCATGATCGTCGGTTGTGATCCCAAGGCCGATTCTACCCGCCTCATTCTGCACTCCAAGGCGCAGAACACGATCATGGAAATGGCGGCCGAGGCCGGCACTGTGGAGGACCTCGAGCTTGAGGACGTGCTCAAGCTCGGCTACGGCAACATCAAGTGCGTTGAGTCCGGTGGGCCAGAGCCCGGTGTGGGCTGTGCGGGCCGTGGTGTCATCACCGCAATCAACTTCCTCGAGGAGGAAGGCGCGTACGAGGAAGACCTTGATTTCGTCTTTTACGACGTGCTTGGCGACGTGGTCTGCGGTGGCTTCGCGATGCCCATCCGCGAAAACAAGGCACAGGAGATCTACATCGTCGTATCCGGCGAGATGATGGCCATGTATGCGGCCAACAATATCTCCAAGGGAATCGTCAAATATGCCAGCTCCGGCAGCGTGCGTCTTGCCGGTCTGATCTGCAACAGCCGTAACACCGCCCGCGAAGACGAACTGATCATGGAACTCGCCCGGCAGCTTGGCACCCACATGATCCACTTCGTGCCGCGCGACAACGTCGTGCAGCGGGCCGAGATCCGTCGCATGACCGTCATTGAGTATGACCCGGCTTCGAAACAGGCACAGGAATACCGTGACCTTGCGCAAAAGATCATCGATAACAAGAAGATGGTCATACCCACCCCGATCACCATGGATGCGCTTGAGGATCTGCTTATGAACTTCGGCCTGCTGGATGAGGAAGACGAAAGCATCATCGGCAAGGCCGCCGTCGTGGAAGCGACTGCCTGATCAACGCTCTTGAGTAGCGACTTGTTGTGTCGGCTTGATCCGATGTTCTGTTCATCCCCGGCCTATCCACGGATTAGTGGTGGCGGGAAAAGGAGAAAAGTATGTCAACCATGACTCGTGAAGAGACCGAGGCCCTGATCCAGGAGGTGCTGGAGGTCTACCCTGAGAAAGTCAGGAAGGACCGTGAGAAGCACCTCACCGTCATCGACCAGGACGTCGCGGAATCGAAAAAGTGCATTACCTCCAATCGGAAGTCGCTCCCCGGGGTCATGACCGTCCGCGGCTGCGCCTACGCAGGCTCCAAAGGTGTCGTCTGGGGGCCAATCAAGGACATGGTCCATATCTCCCATGGCCCGGTGGGCTGCGGCCAGTACTCGCGTGCCGGGCGCCGAAACTACTATGTCGGTGCTACGGGCATCAACACCTTCGGGACCATGAACTTCACCTCGGACTTCCAGGAGAAGGATATCGTTTTTGGGGGCGACAAGAAGCTGGCGAAGATCATGACTGAGATCGAGCAGTTGTTCCCATTGAACAAGGGGATTACGGTCCAGTCGGAGTGCCCGATCGGACTGATTGGTGATGACATCGAAGCCGTGGCCAAGAAGACCATTGCGGAGATCAAGAAGCCGGTCGTGCCGGTGCGCTGTGAGGGGTTCCGCGGTGTATCCCAGTCCCTGGGACATCATATCGCCAACGACTCGATAAGAGACTGGGTGCTGGATGCACGCGACAAGACCTCCTTCAATGGTACGCCCTATGATGTCACCGTCATCGGCGACTATAACGTAGGCGGAGATGCCTGGGCCTCGCGCACCCTGCTGGAAGAGATGGGCCTGAGGGTCATTGCCCAGTGGTCGGGGGACGGTACCCTGGCGGAGATCGAGAACACACCGAAGGCCAAGCTCAATTTAATTCACTGCTATCGGTCGATGAACTACATATCCCGACATATGGAGGAGAAGTACAACATACCATGGATGGAATACAACTTCTTCGGTCCGACCAAGATTGCCGAGAGTCTGCGCAAGATCGCTGCGTTCTTTGACGACAACATCAAGGCGAACGCCGAACGGGTCATCGAGAAGTATACGGCAGAGTACGAGGCGGTGATCGCGAAGTACCGTCCGCGCCTCGAGGGCAAGCGGGTGATGCTCTACGTGGGGGGACTGCGTCCACGTCATATCATTGGTGCCTATGAGGACCTCGGTATGGAGGTCGTCGGTACCGGATACGAGTTTGCCCATAACGACGACTACGACCGAACGATCGCGGAGATGGGCAACACGACCCTGATCTACGACGATATCACTGGCTATGAGTTCGAGGAGTTTGTCAAAAAGGTCAAGCCCGATCTCATCGGCTCCGGCATCAAGGAAAAATACATTTTTCAGAAGATGGGGATTCCTTTCCGGCAGATGCACTCCTGGGATTACTCGGGCCCGTATCACGGCTATGACGGGTTTGCCATCTTCGCCCGCGACATGGATATGACGCTGAACAATCCATGCTGGAAAAAGATCCGTGCGCCGTGGCTGGATGGCCCGTCGGCCACGGCGGGAGCGGCAGCCTGAACCGAGATGCTTCGCCCGCGCGCTGCGGGCGGGCATCTGCCAGGATTTGTCATCAACCAGCCGTATGTCCACGGATTTGTGGCGCGGTAGGAGACTAGTCATGAGTCAGGAAGTTGGAAACATCAAGCCCGGGTACCCCTTGTTCCTGCAAGATGAGTACAAGGAAACCCTCAGCAACAAACAGAAAATGTTCGAGGAACGTGTGCCCTCGGAGAAGATCGAGGAGATCTTCGAGTGGACGACCACCGAGGCCTATAAAGAGATCAATTTTGCCCGCCAGGCCCTGACGGTGAATCCGGCCAAGGCCTGTCAGCCGCTTGGCGCCGTGCTTTGTGCGTTGGGCTTCGAAAAGACGCTGCCCTATGTCCATGGATCCCAGGGTTGCGTCGCGTACTTCAGAACGTATTTCAATCGCCATTTCAAGGAGCCCATCGCCTGCGTCTCGGACTCGATGACGGAGGACGCCGCGGTGTTCGGCGGGCAGAAGAACATGTCCGCGGGCCTGGAAAATGCCAGGGCGCTTTACAAGCCGGAGATGATCGCGGTTTCCACAACCTGCATGGCCGAGGTGATTGGAGATGATTTAAATGCGTTCATCGGCAATGCGCGACGTGACGGAGCGGTTCCGGACGACTTTCCTGTGCCCTTCGCGCATACGCCGAGCTTCGTGGGTTCGCACACCACGGGGTGGGACAACATGTTCGAAGGCATTCAGCGTTATTTCACGCTGAACCATATGGAAGACAAGGAGGTCGGCAGCAACGGAAGAATCAACATCGTGCCAGGATTCGAGACCTACTTGGGCAACTATCGGGTCATCAGGCGGATGATGGCCGAGATGGGCGTAAATTGCACGATGCTGTGTGATCCGTCGAACGTCCTGGATACACCAGCCGACGGTACCTTCAGAATGTACGATGGTGGTACGACGATCGAGGAGATGAAAGATGCGCCGAATGCCTTCGATACCTTGTTCCTGCAGCCTTGGCAATCGGTAAAGAGCCAGAAATTCACCAAGACTGTCTGGAAGCATCAGGTCTCCGACATTGCCATACCGATGGGTCTGACGGCCACCGACGAGCTGCTGATGAAGGTCTCGGAGTTGACCGGTGTGCCGATTCCGGACTCGCTGACCCGCGAGCGGGGGGTCCTGGTGGACATGATGACCGACAGTCATTCCTGGCTGCACGGCAAAAAATTCGGCCTGTACGGCGACGCGGACTTTGTTCTGGGGATGACACGCTTCCTGCTGGAACTCGGTGCCGAGCCGACCCAGATACTTTGTCATCACGCCAACAAGCGTTGGAAGAAGGCGGTTGAGCAGATCTTGGCGGAGTCGCCCTATGGTCAGAATAGCGAGGTCCATATCGGCAAAGACCTGTGGCATTTCCGTTCACTGATGTTCACCAACAAACCCGATTTTATGATCGGTAATTCCTACGGCAAGTTCATCCAGCGCGATACGTTGCACAAGGGCAAGGAGCATGAGGTGCCGTTGATCCGGATCGGCTTCCCGATCTTCGATAGGCATCACATGCATCGGGATACCACGCTCGGCTACGAGGGTGCGATGTATATGCTCAAGACGCTGGTTAACGCCGTACTCGAACGCCTTGACGAGGAGACTCGTGACATGGGCATTACCGATTACAACTACGATCTGGTCCGGTGATTCCTGCGCGGCGCTTGGTACGCCACCGGCACTGGTTCTTCGGACGAGAGGTGTCTATGCCCAATGTAATGATCCGCGCTAAGCCTGACGGTATCCTCCTGTTCTACATCGCCAAGAAAGACCTGGAGGAACAGATCGCCCACGTCGAGCGAGATACGGATGCGGAATGGGGTGGTGAAGTGGAGCTCACTGGCGGCTCCAGGTATTACATCGACCCGATAAGTCCGCGTCCGAGTTTTCCTACGACACTGCGCTTCAAACGGGTGTGATTGGGGTTTCGTGACCGAGGTCCCTTCCCGGAAGGCTGGGTTGGGGTTCTTTCTGATGTACCCCGCGTTCCAGTCCTTCTTCTAGAGGCCGGGGGATTCAGCGGGTGAGCGGTTACGCCGTTTCGAACATTTTTAGGAGAGCTGCCATGGCCTTAGCCATCGTTAGAGATATTTGCACCGCATGCGGTGATTGCGAGCCGGTATGCCCAACCCAGTCGATTACGCCATTCAAGGGGGTGTACAAGATAGAGGCCGCTACCTGCACAGAGTGCGAAGGGGAGTTTGACGTGCCCCAGTGCCTCGATGTCTGCATGGAGGATGACTGCATAGTGCCGGCCTGATCCGGGATCAATTTGGCCTGGGTCCGGGCGCACGCCGGGCTGGCTCTGGAGAAAGAGATGAGCGATGTGGATGTTGGTCATGAGGTGGCGCTGCGCATCGGCCTGGCGGCGCGGGAACTTCCGAACACCGATGTGGCGCGTCTGTTCAGAGTGCTGGCCGACGTGATGGTCATGCCGCCGACCGTGAGGTCTCTGTCGATGCTGACCGGCAAGCGTCTTCGGTCGGCATTGGACGGGGAGTTGGCCGATATCGATCCGGAGGCGATGAAACGGGCGGTAGCATTGCTCAGGGGTGACACGGGCGCGACGGTCGATCCACTCCCCGGGGTACAGGCCTTTAGCGAAGGCGATATGCCGAACAGTATCCGGGTGGCCTGCGCCTCCAACCGGGGGGAGATGCTCGATGGCCATTTCGGATCCTGCCACCGATTCCTGGTCTATCAGGTTTCCGCCCTCGAGAGTCGGCTCGTCGAGATCCGTGCAGTGGATCCGGATCGGGAACAGCAGGATAAGAACGGCTATCGCACCGACCTGGTCAGCGACTGTCAGATTCTGTTCGTTGCCTCGATCGGTGGACCAGCCGCCGCCAGGGTCGTGCGCGCCGGGGTCCATCCGGTCAAGAAGCCCGAAATGGGATCCGCGGCCGACGAGATCCAGTCATTGCAGAAGGTGCTCGGCGCGGACGCCCCACCCTGGTTGGCCAAGGTCATGGGTCAGGCACCGGAGGAGCGGATACGCTTCGTGCAGGATGCCGATGCGTGATGAACGCTGATCAGGTAAAGCGGGTCGATGCCTGGTTGCTGGAGAATGCCGCGATGCCGGACAAAGAGGCCTGCTTGCGCGCTGCCTTTCCGGATCTGCATTTCACCTTCTGTGACGATGCGGACGTACTGTCGGACGATGCGTTCCTGGCCAGTGCGGGGTTCAATCTCTACCTGGTCGATGGCAGTAGTCACTGCCTGCAATTGACCGTCGATCTGGCGGTGGCCAGCGGTCTGGTCGTGGCCACCCTCGAAGAGGGCTGATCAAAAACAAGGGATCGCCCGGTCGTGCCCGTTCGTTCGTTCATGCGCGCAGACGCGCCGCGATCCGGAAGACGATTCCTGAGAAAACCCGTCCAAGAGCCGACTGCGATGCCATGCGATATCCCGTCACCCGAGGCCCTGAGCCGCGTCTGCGCCGATCTGGAACCCATCTCCGGCATGGCCGCGTTGACCGAGGCTGTCAACGGTTTGGCCCCGGCACAGCCGTTCCGTTGGGTCCTGACTCGTGGTGGCTGGCATCGGCTGGGTGGGGTGGTGGACCCCGATCATCGGCGAGTATCCGACAACATCACACATTGGCTGGATGCGGCCTGCGCTGGAGACATGGAGTCGCTGCTGGCGGACTATGGCGATGCGGGCTACCTCGCGACGCGCATGGCAGGCAAGACGCACTTCTTTACCGCTGCCTGCGGAGAGCGGCCCGAGGACTTCATCCAGATTGAGATCGAGGAGTTACAGGAGTTGATCGAAAGACCTCTGATCGACCCTGAGTGGCTGCCGGACAGTATCGAAGATCTGCTCGAGCCTCTCGAGATGCGCAACGCCCAGATGTGGCCGATCGGGCGATCCTTCTATCAGTTTCGCCGGACGACCCTGGTCCCTGAGCTGCTGGAAGAAGGGCCCGTTGACGGGCCTCACTTGCGCGTCCTGCGGCGCTTCATGAACGACTGGCGAAACAGCAGCGCCGCCGGCCACGCGAATCTCTGCGAGCACTGGGTCCTGGCGCTGCGGGAGTACAAGGATCAGGACGGCACGTGTCGGGTGATGGCGCGGCCACTGGCGGTGGGTAGGGAGCGGTTTCCCGATCTTCCGGTGAACCCGGATCTTCGGGGCGCAAAGCTTGCGACCGAGCTCCATGCCTATGATCGTGCAGTGGGTTATCCCTTTGCCTGGTATTTCACGATGCTCAGCCGCAAGGGCGACAGCTATGCTCTGGCCGATGCGGTGCTGGCGGATCTGATGGGCGCCTACGACTATCTGCCCCGCAAGGACCTGCAGATCCTGCATGACTGGGAGCGGCATCCTTACGCTGTCTGAGCGGAATCCCTGCCGGTATTTGGTCGCAGGCCCGTCAACATTGTTGCATTGTCGCGAAGCCGACAATGAGAGGATCCAAAAAACTCCACAGACTCATGGAGATAGATCTTGGCATGCGGGCTGCTTTGAGCGGATGAGACGACGAAGCCTCGACGGGCGCACTCATGAAACGAAAAGACATCGCGGTGCTGCTGGACGAACCGGCATGTGCCTATAACAAGAGGTCCAAGTCCGGGTGCGCCAAGCCGAAGCCCGGTGCAACGGCAGGCGGTTGTGCCTTCGATGGCGCGCAGATCGCCCTGCTGCCGATCGCGGATGTCGCGCATATCGTACACGGCCCCATCGCCTGCGCAGGCAGTTCCTGGGATAACCGCGGCACTCGTTCCAGCGGTGCGCGGCTCTTCCGCATCGGCATGACGACCGACCTCACGGAGCAGGACGTCATCATGGGGCGCGGGGAGAAAAGGCTGTTCCACTCGATAAAACAGGCTGTCAAGGACCATCAACCCGCCGCGGTCTTCGTTTACAACACCTGCGTACCCGCGCTGATCGGTGACGACATCGCGGCGGTCTGCAAGGAGGCCGAGGCCCGGTGGGGAACTCCCGTGGTCCCGGTAGACGCTGCCGGGTTCTACGGCACGAAAAACCTGGGCAACCGGATCGCCGGCGAGACCATGGTGCGCTGCGTCTGTGGTACGCGCGAGCCGGATCCACTGCCCGAAGCGGCCAGCGCGGGCGGTATCGAGGTCCATGATGTCTGCCTGATCGGCGAATACAACATCGCCGGTGAGCTGTGGCATGTGCTGCCGCTGCTGGACGAGCTGGGCCTGCGTGTGCTGTGCGCGCTGTCAGGTGACGCCAGGTACCGGGAGGTGCAGACGATGCACCGGTCGCAGGCAAACATGATGGTCTGCTCGAAGGCGATGATCAACGTGGCGCGCAAGCTCAAGGAAGCGTTCGGTACGCCATGGTTTGAGGGAAGTTTCTATGGCGTGGGTGATGTGTCACAGGCGCTGCGCGATTTTGCCCGGGTGATCGGCGACAGCGACCTTGCAGCGCGCACCGAGGCGCTGATCGAGCGGGAGGAGGCGCGGATCGACCTTGGCCTGCGGCCATGGCGCGAGAGGCTCAGTGGCAAAAAGGCGCTGCTCTACACGGGTGGCGTGAAGTCCTGGTCGGTCATCGCCGCTTTGCAGGATCTGGGCATGGAAGTGGTCGCAACGGGTACCAAAAAGTCCACCGAAGAGGACAAGGCGAGGATTCGCGAACTCATGGGGCAGGACGCCGTGATGATCGAGGACGGTAATCCACGAGCCCTGCTGAAGATCGTGCGCGACAACAACGTCGATGTGCTGATCGCCGGAGGGAGAAACATGTACACGGCGCTCAAGGCCCGTATTCCTTTTCTCGATATCAACCAGGAGCGCGAGTTCGGCTATGCGGGCTATGTCGGGATGCTCGAACTCGCGCGGCAACTGGTCCTTACCATAGACAGCCCCGTGTGGGATGCCGTGCGTCGCCCGGCACCCTGGGCGCAGATGAGGCCCTCGGTGCCTGGCGGCCATACGATGATGCCGACCGGCGTCGATACGCCAGCCGAGGTTGCCCAGGGAGATGTCGGACGTGGCTGAGATCATCAAGCGCCACAAGGCACTCTCCGTGAGTCCACTCAAGGCGAGCCAGACCCTGGGAGCCGCGCTCGCCTTCCTGGGTTTCCGCGGTGCCATACCGATGCTGCATGGGTCTCAGGGTTGCACCGCATTCGGCAAGGTTTTCTTCGTGCGGCATTTTCGCGAGCCGATCCCTTTACAGACAACGGCCATGGACCAGGTGACGACCATTATGGGTTCGGAGGACAGCGTGATCGAGGGGCTCCGGACCCTCTGCGAAAAACACGCGCCTCTACTGATCGGTCTGCCCACGACAGCCCTGTCGGAGACCCAAGGCAGTGATGTCGACATGGCCGTCAAGGAATTCCGAAAACAGCATCCGACGTTCGCAGCGGTACCCGTGGTGCCGGTATCCGCACCGGATTTCAGTGGCTGTCTGGAGACGGGTTTTGCCAAGGCGCTGGAGGCGATCATTTCGACGCTGGTGCCGTCGGCGGCCTCCGCGGGGACAGTCCCTGGGCGTCGGCGGCGCCAGGTCAATGTACTGGTGGGATCGAGTCTGACGCCGGGCGATCTCGAGGAACTCAAGGAACTCATCGAACAGTTCGGGTTGAGGCCTGTCTTGCTACCTGATCTTTCCGACTCATTGGATGGCCATCTTGGCGTAGATCAGTTTTCACCGCTGACCATCGGCGGGGCCGAGGTCTCCGAACTGCAGACCCTTGGCGACGCCAGGGCGACGCTGGTGATCGGGGCCTCGCTGCACGCGGCGGCGGACCTGCTGCATGAACTCACCGGGGTGCCGGACTATCGCCTTGATCATCTGATGGGGCTTGAGGCGGTGGATGGCCTGATGCTTGCCCTGCATGAGATCTCCGGCGAAGCGGTCCCGGAACGCATCGAGCGGCAACGCGCTCAGTTGCACGACGCCATGTTGGACTGTCACTTCATGCTCGGTATGAGCCGTTTCGCGTTGGCGGGTGATCCCGATCTGATCCACGCCTTCAGTGAGTTTTTGCATGGGGTCGGTGCCGAGGTCGTGGTCGCCGTGTCGCCCGTCAACGCCCCGGTCTTCGCGAGGTCGGGGTTAGCCGAGATCAAGATCGGTGATCTTGAGGATCTCGAGCGGTCGGCCCGGGAGCGGGGCGTCGATTTGCTGGTAACGAATTCCCATGGGGTAGAGCCGGCCCGTCGACTGGGCCGGCCGTTGGTCAGGGCCGGGTTCCCCCAGTACGACCTGCTCGGCGGCTATCAGAAGACCTGGGTCGGCTATCGCGGCTCGCGACAGACATTGTTTGATCTGGCGAACCTGTTGTTGGAGCTCGGCAAGGGTGAGATTCACCCATACAGGTCGATTTATGCACAGAAGCCGGAGTATCAGGAGGCCGTTAATCATGAGTCTGCAGAGGCGTTTGCAGCTGGTGTGCCGCGACAATGAGGATCTATGGATGCAGACGGCGATCAAGGTGGCCTTTGCCACGTCCGACATGAAGCACGTGGACCAGCACTTCGGTGCAGCCAGGTGCTTCGCGGTCTATGTCCTCGATCGTGACCAGGTGCGGTTCGTCGAGGCCAGCGCCTTCGGCCGCCCGGATATGGACGGCAACGAAGACAAACTGGCGGCCAAGATCGCTGCACTGGCGGGCTGCGCAGCGGTATACAGCCAAGCGGTCGGTGCCTCGGCGATCGGCCAGCTGAAGGCACAAGGGATTCAGCCGGTAAAGGTGTCGCCCGGTGCCGTGATCGGTGAACTGATCGTCTCGCTGCAGGAGGAACTGCGTCAAGGCCCAAGCCGCTGGCTCGCAAAGGCGATAGCGGCTGCCCAGCCGACCGATGTGAGGCGCTTCGACGCCATGGAAGCCGCTGGGTGGTCGGAGTAGCGGCATGTTGGAGGCAAGTGGCACCGTGATTCGCGCCGAGGGGGCCTTCGTCTGGGTAGAAACACAGGCTGTGAGCGCCTGCGCGAGTTGCGGGTCTTCGGGCTGCACCACCTCTGTGGTGGCCAGGTTCTTTGGCCTTCAGCGCAATCAGTTGCGCCTGCACAACCGCCTGGGTGTGCGCATCGGTCAGGAGGTGATCGTGGGTATCCCGGAGCGGGCGGCCTTGCTTGCCGCGCTCTATGCCTACGTGTTTCCGCTGCTGGCCATGATTGGCGCCGTTGCGCTGGCCACCGTGATGGGCTTGGGCGATCTGGCCCAGGTCGGGGCCGCCTTAGGCGGTCTCTGGCTGGGCATTGGGAGTGCCAGCCGATTCGTGGAACGGGCCCAGCGCAGTCCCCGCTGGGCCCCGCGATTGCGCCGTGTCGTCGGCCCGGTGTGTGTGAAGGTCGATGGCACTTGAGTTAATCGGCCTTTTGGGCTGGGGCGAGTCGCCCGCCGGGATCCCCCTTCGCATGGGATCTGGGCACTGGGTTATTGAATTGTCTGGAACCTGTAGGAGATGGAGATGAGCGAGGCAGCACTATCGATCCGTGAGGACGATCCCGTATTGGGAACGGATTTTGCGAGGGAGATGCTCCGGCAGATGCGGGCCCTGGACACCTATGGCACATGCGACAACTGGCCGGTCGAGAGGATCCTGGAGCCATTCGTCCTGACCAAAGAGAAAAAGCGTGAGATTCCGGTCATTGGCGATCCGGATGAGATCGTCGTGGCACGGGTCAAGGCTTTTTACAACGCGATCTCGGCGTTGATCGAGAAAGAGTGCGGCCTGATGGCAGTGCCGATGATCAACCTCACGCATGAAGGATTCGGCAGGGCGCTGATCACGGTCGGCAAGCTGGTCGTCATGGACAGGACGCTACGGGATGTTCACCGGTTTGGATTCCCCTCGCTCTCCAGGATGAAGGATGAGGCGGACATGTTGCTTTCCGTGGCGCTGGAGATCGTTGGCCAGCATCCAAAAGTCGCTGGTATGTGAGGGGAGGCTGGCCATGACCGAGGAGGAACTGAAAAACCTGCAGAAGGCTGCACGCAAGGCCAGACGGATCGCGACCGAGAAGGCTGGAGAACTGCATGATCTGGTGGAGGATCGTCTTCCCGCGGCCTATGAAGAGATCCCCGATATTGCCAAACAGACATACGATTCCTGTAAGGCCTGGGCGGACGCGGAAGCGGCCTATCAGGCAGCGGAGTCTGGCGCGGCTGGAGAAAGATGACATGAGCATGATTACTGGCTTGACGCGTGGCGGCGAGTCCTATATTCCCGCCTTCGTGGTGGACCTCAACCAAGCCGATTGCATCGGTTGCGGCCGCTGTTTCAAGGTTTGCCCTCGTGATGTCTTTGATCTAATCGAGCGGGATGATGTCGATGGCCTGGATGCGGTGGTCGACTACGATGAAGAGGACGACGACGACGGCTTTTCGGATGATACGGCGATGGTGATGAGACTCGCAAACGCCATGGATTGCATAGGCTGCGGCGCCTGCGCGCGCATCTGTCCCAAGGGATGCTTCACCCACGCGCCGCAGAGCGCCGTGGCCTGAGGGTTCCGTAACGCCAAGACCCGAGCAGTGCGTCTTTGGGTATTTCCGGGATGCCCCGGTCGTTGAAGATGTGGCTTGTCGCGTAGATGACGTCTCCGGGTTGCAGTGCATCGATGTTCACGGCTGCTCCTTTGTCGGTTTTGTGACTGAACTACAGTTTCCGCTTGTCGTTCCAGGAACAATGCAGCGGGGCTGCGCTTCGTTTTTCATTCAATAAATCAATAGACTGGAGAATCCCATTGGCATGGCACACGCCTTGCTGCGTCTTTCGCCAGATGCAGTGCAAGACACTTGTCATGGAGGATTCGAAGATGTTGATACTCACAGCAAATGCCCATCTGACCAACCTGCAGAGGATCAGGCGCATCGAGACCTTGCTCGAGGATATCCGCCCGAACCTGCAGCGCGATCATGGCGATGTGGAACTGGTCGAGGTCGATGGGAAGTCCATCTACGTGAAGATGGTCGGGGCCTGCTCGGGCTGCCAGATGGCCGGAACCACCCTGGGCGGCATACAGCAGCATCTGATCGAGGGGCTCGGCGAGTTCGTTCAGGTACTCCCGCAGGAAGAGCTGACAAGACGCAAGTCGATGGGGGCATGAGTCATGGCCGAACTGGTCAATTGGTCGACCGGTGCAGGAGCCCGAGAAGGCCTTCGTCCCGACCTGTGCCTGATGCTTCTGGAGCCGGCGTGATGAAGCCCAGACAACAGGAAGTGAGGATCAACGACACGACACTGCGCGATGGTGAGCAGTCGGCCGGTGTGGCATTCTCGATCGAGGAAAAGGTGGCGATCGCAGTGGCGCTGGACGCGCTCGGGGTACCGGAGTTGGAGATCGGTATTCCGGCCATGGGTGAGGATGAGCGCCGATCGATCCAGGCCGTGGCGGACCAGGTGCAGGGTGCAGATCTGATGGTCTGGTGCCGTATGCAAAGCCACGACATTGCCCAATGTCGCGGACTTGGTGTGCAGCGGGTCGACCTCTCGATTCCGGTGTCCGATCAACAGATCGTGCGCAAGCTTGGCCGCGATCGGGACTGGGTGCTCGAGCAGATACTGCGGCACGTCGGGGAGGCACTGGATCTCGGTCTCGAGGTCTGTGTCGGCGGTGAAGACGCCTCCCGGGCAGATCTGGATTTTCTCTTTCGGGTCGTCGAGCAGGCGCAGCGGGCCGGAGCCCGCCGGTTTCGCTTTGCCGACACGGTCGGGATCATGGAACCCTTTCGGGTCCATGAGGTGATCGCTGCCCTGGGTGCTGTATCGGACCTGGAACTGGAGATGCATGCCCACGATGATCTCGGGCTCGCGACGGCGAATACCCTGGCCGCGATCAGGGCCGGCGCAAGCCATGTGAACACCACGGTACATGGACTCGGCGAGCGCGCCGGCAACGCCCCTCTGGAAGAAGTCGTGATGGGGATGCGGCAGTTTTTCGACACCGGGCACGGGATCGACATGTCTGACTACGGCAGGCTGTCGCGGCTGGTCGAGCAGGGCTCGGGGCGACCGGTCGGATGGCAGAAGAGCCTGGTGGGCGCCGGCGTCTTCACGCATGAGGCCGGAATCCATGTGGATGGTTTGCTCAAGGACCGCAACAACTACCAGGGGGTAGACCCGGCACAGTTGGGCAGGGCACACAGCTTCGTGCTGGGAAAGCACTCCGGCGCCTCTGCCGTCGTCCAGGTCTACGCCGAGATGGGCATCCAGCTCGACGACCTGCAGGCTGCCAGTGTCCTGGCGTTGGTCCGGCGGCACAGCACATTGACCAAGCGCCCGCCAGTCCAGGCCGATCTGCAGCGCTTCTACCTCGCGACCAATATCGGCGTCGCGGAACCCGGAGTGACAGCATGATGTTTCGCCTGCGGGTGCTAACTCTTTGATCGTTTCCGCAGTGCCGCCAAGAGAGAGCGTCGTCGCCAATCAGAGTGAATTCAACCAGAGTAGAGGTGGAACCCATGAGCGAGACTGAATTGGAACTGGATCTGGAAGAACTGAGCAGTGCAGAAGAGTTTCTTGAGTACTTCAAGGTCTCGTTCGACCCGTCGGTGGTACAGGTGAACCGTCTGCATATCCTGCAGCGCTTTCATGACTATCTGGCCGGCTCGGACGGCATGCCGGCCGATGAGGTGGAAATGCGCCAGGTCTACAAGGCTTTGTTGACCCAGGCCTACAACGATTTCGTCGCATCCGATGCGCGTACCGAAAAGGTCTTCAAGGTGTTTCGTCGGAACGATCCGGTCATGGTCCCGCTGAGCAGTCTGACGACGAAGGTATCCGCCAGTGCGCCCAAGGTTTGAGTACGGGGAGCCAGTGCGGGTGATGCGTAACCTGCGCAACGACGGCACCTACCCCGGGTTGGCGACCGGGAAGTTGCTGATTCGCAGAGGCAGCGTCGGCCATGTCCGGGATGTCGGCACTTTTTTGCAGGACCAGCTGATCTACTCCGTGGAGTTTCTCGATCAGCGGAGAGTGGTCGGCTGTCGTGAACAGGAATTGCAGCCTGCCGACGATCCCTGGATCCCGACACGATTCGAGTTCCACGAGCGGGTGACACCACGCATCCGGCTGGCGGTCAGCAGTGCAGTCATCGCCTGTCCCGGCGACGCCGGCGAGATCGAGAAGGTGTTGCGCGGGTGCGAGGGCGGACCGGCGTATCACGTGCGGTTCGGTGGCCGCACGGTGGTGGTGCCGGAGTCGTCCCTGGACTTCCTGGACCCCGAGGTGCAGGAGTAGCCATGTCCCTGCTGCTTCAAGACGCTGGCGCAGACCCGGTTCTGAACTACCACCTATTGCGCAGTGCGCTCGATCTGTATGGCAGGCGCCCTGGTGAGCTCGACGGGCAGCAGTACCAGAACGTACGGGGCAGGGCGCAACGCAGTTACAGGCTGGAGTCCCGCGTGCTCGGTTCCGTCGAGGCGCGGGGACTGGTGGTGCCGGACGCTCAACTGCGGTCCGCTGTGGCTGCGGTCGCTGCCCGTTATGCCGATGCCAGCGATTTTGAAGCGGATCTCGTCGCCAACGGTCTGGATCGGCAGTCGCTGTCGGACGCGTTACGGCGTGAGTTGATGTTCGACGCGGTGATGCAGCGTGTGGCCGCCGATGCAGCGGATGTCACCGACATCGACATCCAACTGTTCTACGAGATCCATCATGATCGGTTTCGCACCCCGGAACTGCGCACGGCCAGACACATACTGGTCACCATCAATCCGGACTTCGCCGACAACACGCCCTTGGCGGCACGTGCGCGGATCGAGGGCGTTGCCAAGAAGCTTCGGGGAAGGCGGCGACGCTTTGAGGATCTGGCGAAACGCTATTCCGAATGTCCGACCGCGCTGAATGACGGCATGCTCGGTGAACTGCGAAGGGGCGCGCTTTATCCTCAGCTCGATGCCGTCTTGTTCGGGATGCTGGAGGGCGAGGTGAGCGAGGTCATAGAGTCGGAGATCGGGTTCCATATCCTGTATTGCGAACGGATCACACCGGGCACCAGGATTCCTCTTGCCCAGGCCGCGGAGAAGATTCGCGGGATTCTGCAAGAGAGGCATCGGCGCTACTGCCAGAAGGCATGGCTGGCGACGCTGGGGCGCCAGCCTGCGGCGTCCTTGACAACCTGCCCGGCCTGCGGCGGGGCGGATCATCGCGTGTATTGAAGACCCGGTGGTGATCAAGAAGATCCTCGAAGACCTCGATGCTAAAGCCCTGAAGCCGGAATAATCGATGCGCCTGCCCTGCCGGGCGCCGCCCGAGCGGGGGATGTTGCACTGACCGGGTTTCCAACGATGACTTCAAGGCTGCGACGCCAGCGGAGCGGCCACGGCGACGCACGGCCACGTTGCCGGCATTCACTGAACAACAGAGCGGCGACCACGCTGGTTCGCGGAATTCGCGCCTGGAGTGATGGGCCGTAGGGCGTCTCAGGCCAGATCGACGGCCGACCAAATGATGGCTGTCCCCGAAAAGCCAGATCAAGTTTGGATTACTGCAAATGATGGGTGTCCATTTTCTGATCGGGTATCCGGCCGACGCTTCATTCATGGCGAATTCCTTCATGGAGTGAACGGACCATGACGACAGGAGACCGGTGTTGCAAGCGCCTTTCCGTGCCAATATGACATATACCTGCCGATGTGATATTCCTATCCGTAGGTAAGTTCCGGAATGAAAATCAAGAACGAGGCTTGCTCCATGTCCCTGATGCATCTCCTGCGCTGGCCGTCCATTGGCCTGACATTGGCTCTGCTGCTCAGCGGCTGTCTCTCCTCTTCCGGCGATTCCGGTGCGGATAGACAGGACGACACAACGAACTACCTGTCGGGCGTGTCCCTGGCCTCGGACAGCGGTAACCAGCTTGATCGCGTCGAGGTCCTCGGTCTGCCCTCGGGGGTCGATTCGACGATGGTCTACGCCGTCATGGCCCCGGAGGATGCTGAGCTGGTCGTGTTCACGGACCTCGGCCGGACTTGGCTGCTGACGCCGCTGGTTGACCCCGACGGGTCGACGATCTCCCTGCAGGTGACCGACGGCGAAGTTCGCAGTCCCCTGCTCGATCTTGAACTGCGCCCCCTGCCGCCGCCGCGTCGCGGCGCGGTGGAGGAACTGCGGGCGGAACTCGAAGGCCTGCTGCGCGCAGTTACCGAGGCGATCGGCGAGGACTATCCTGCGGTCTGGGAATACTGGCGCGATCAGGGTTTCAACCAGATGCCGGTCCACCTTGCCCCGCTGGTCGATGCCTGGCTGGCGATCGCCGACCCTGAGAACAATCAGTCCTGGGTTAATCAGGACTTCGATGCCGAGACCATCGAACTGCTCGAACGCGCACTTGCCGCCTCGTCGATCATCGAGGTCACCCGCGAACGTGTGGCCCTGGTCACCGCCGGCCAGACCTTGCTTGATGTCCCGGCCGACCAAGTCGCGGCGCTGAGGACATCGGCCGGGGAGGTGTCGATCCAGAACCTCGGCGAGGCACAGGACCGCTGGATCCTCGATGGGGTGCCGGCAATTCAGACGGCCGATCAACTGGCGATCCTGCTTCAACAGTACAACAATGCCCGCCGGCTGGAGCAGGACCTCGAACTGTTCGACGAGACCGTGCTGACTTATCTCTCGGCTGTGGCGATGATCGGCTCGATCAAAACCGGGCCTGCTGGGTCGACCGTCATCGCCGCGTCCCGCCGCCAGGCGATCACCGCGATCGCCAATGCCGCCTCACGGCTGAGCGGCCTATCGGCCTATACCCAATGGTTTACTCCGTGCTGCCTGGTCGAACTCGACATCGATCTCGATCCGCCCGGCGGCCAGATCGTTCATGAGGATGCTGCCGAGAACCAGGTCCGCCTCATCGCCGCGACCGGCAGCGCCGAGAGTATCGGTGTCGACCTGACCCGCGAGATCTTCGATCGCCTGCTCGGCCAGTTGCAGGACAAGGCGATCAATCCGGCAGTGTCGGAGATCTACAACGACAAAATCGCGGACGTTGTGAACGACTATGCGATCACCCCCGTCTTTGAACTTTACCAGGGACAGTTCCCCCGTGGTGCCGAGATGGTCTTCGTGTGGGACGGCATCGACATGATGAGCACCGAACCGCAACGCTGGCTCCAGGCCGAGGTCAGGACTTTCGACGGGACCGGTACGCCGATCCTTGCACAGGCGAACACCGGCCCCGACCGCTACCAATTCCGGCTGCGGACGCCGAATGCGTTCCAGCGCAACGATTCGCTGCTGCGTTTCACCACCAACTTCGATGAACTCGAGGCGCCGTCGATCAGCACGACCACGCCGATCGAACTGTCGTACATTGACATCCGTTTCCAGCCGGGAAGCATCCAGGTCAGCGAACCGGATGAAGAGGTCCAGATCAGCTTCACGGTCCAGAACGCGGCCGACACCGGCGTGGGGCCGTTGCAGATCGACCCGCCCGGCCGTGGCGCGATCTCGAACCTGGTGATCGCTGGGGAGACCTACACCTTCACCTACAACGCCCCGGCCGACGGTATCCAACCGGGCGAGATTGTCGAGATTCGCGCGACTTCGACGTCCGGGGGCGGCATCCGGCATCCGTCCAACGATCCGCCGGAGCGTTCCGGTGCGGTCTTCATCAGCGCCGAAGCGGTACCGGTCGACATCTACCCGGTGGTGGCCTGTGTCGAGACCGGCTCGATCCAGGCCTTCGAGGCTCGCGACCCATTCACGGGGAATGCGGTCGACGTCACCTGGTCAGTCAGCAGCGGTCCCGGCACCATCACCCAGGGCGGCGTCTACCAGGCCTCGGGCCGCGGCGAGGCACGGGTGACCGCGACCGCCGCCGGAGGCAACAGCGCGTCGGCAACTGTGACGGTCGGCAGTTGTAGCTGCGTCTGGAATGGTCGGCTTTCCGGTGAAGTCAGCTTCAGTGACGGTGATAGCGGCGAGTCGGCCCTGATGACGCTGACCGCCGATGTCGAAAACTCGGTCTACACCGGCCTCAACATCTTCAGCGACAATGCCGGTGACAGCCTCGCCGATGACACCGCCATGATGTTCCGCTTCGCAAATCCACTGCCGTTTGGTCAGTCCGGCGCGACCTCGACGACCGCGACGCTGTCAGGTGGCCAACAGCGCCTGGCGGGCCGGCAGTTCAGCCTGCTACCATTCGTCGGCTTCGAAGATGGACCGTTGCCTCCGTTGTCGGTTTCCATCACCGAACGCCAACCGCTGTCAGGCGGTTCGGGAATCCTTCTTGCGGGACGGATCAGCGGCGACGTCGCGACCAATGTCTTCCAGGGCGGCAACGAGAACGTCGTGACTCTGAGCGTCCCCTTTAGAGGATCGTTTCGCCCGACGCCACTCCGCGGGATCCTGAATTGCATGGAAGAATTCTGATGTCGCCCTCACACCCAATTTCAAATCAGCGGAACACATTCATAGCCATTGCGCCGAGAAACACCGGTGGAAGATTGGAAGTGAAATCCCTCTGCTCGGCGAGGGCCAGCCACCCTCCGAGACCCCGAGTCATGGGCAGTTGTCCATAAGGACAGTGGTTAACCGTTGACAGAGCAAGATGCAGGTCCAGTATTGCGCTCCGAATTCAACGTCGAGAGCGCCGACCCTGCTGGATAAGAGGAAGGCCTTACCGGCAGTCACGAGAAGGCAAGTCGCTGCTGAGGCTCTCCGGAGTCAGTGACCTGGAGCTTATATCGATCTTCAAGCCGTTCAGATGAGCAGGTTGGGCGAGCGGTCGATCAAACACCGCACCACCTATAGGAGAGGGACCGGAGCATGGGTATGATCGAAGAGTAATGGCTTAAGGCATGCTTGTTCGGATTCCCTCGGAGAACCACCAGGCAGCCCCTCCTGTCCGTGGAGTTTGGATAGCACCGAGGCCTATACGCCGACCACATCTGCAAGAGGTCGTTCCCCAGCATGACCGTTGTCACCGCACCTTGCGGCCGCTCGCTGCCCCTTGTCGGGCGTCGAATTTGGCCGGCCACTGCTACTGACGGGTCGCGGCCGAGGCTGTGCCAAAACCCAAGGATTTTCAGCCCCTCAGGGACAGCGCCACACGACTTGCGGAATGGCCCCGCTCGCAAGGTCTTCCCGACACTCCGGCTGGACTTCTCCCTGCGCGGTGGCCCGGCCGACCACCGTCTTCGCCTCGGGCGAGTTTTCACACAGCTTGGACCCTGAGCAGATAGCGACAGATCGTTTTTGGGTGGTCGCTTTCAGATTCAGAGCGGCCCGAGACCTCAGTTCGGAGCTGGTTCCGGTATCCGCGCCCCCCAGAGTCCTGCCGCCGGCTGCCCGAGGTCGAATGGCAGTCGCACCGCGATGTCGTCATCCCCGCCGAAGTCCGTGGCGGCCTGGAAGTCGTCCGTGACGGCTGCTGCGCGGCCGAACTTCGACTTGCCGATGGTCGTTTGCTGGTCCGCCACGAGGCCCGCGGCTCGCTGTCGGACCAGGCTGCGATCGGAAGTTACGCTTGGTCGGATTCCAGAATCCGGCTGGCTTACGCGCTGTTTGAGGAAACGAGCTGGCGCTTCGAAGCAGCCGCCCCTTGACGCGGGATGCCGGGCAAAACCGCGATTCCGGTGACCCGGACCTCGAACATCGGCCAGCAGGGCCGACCACTATCTCTACCGGCCATCGAGGTCTGTAGCCGACCCCGAACGGCCAGTCAGTTGGGACGGATGCGGTCCGCAATGAGATCCGCAGGCGACACCGGAAAAGAAGCCTCGGCGTCGCAGCCTCCGGCCGGGCGCCCGGACTCATCGTATGTATCGAAGACCCCGGCGTTGTCGATCGGATCATCCACCTCGATACGAAATCCCTGAAGCTGAAATCGCCAACGCGACCCCTGTGCCGAGCGGCGCCTTATTTCGGGCTATTGGACTGGCCGGATTTTCCATCGATGATCTCAAAGCAGCGTTGCCCATGGAGCGGCCACGGCTGGCCGCAATCTTGATCAACACGCCCGATTCGGGAAAAGTCAAAACATGCTCACCTGTCCGCATCCCAGCCTTCTGGCCTGTTCCAGTTGCAGCGTGCGGTTCCTATGTCAAGCTTATGTACCCTTGCGACGGATACGCTCCCCGACCGGAATGGTCGCACGTCACTTCCTTATCGATCGTATGACGCCCCGATCTCCAAGCCGGCGAGGTCCTCAGGACCCGTCACGTTCCGGTCCTGCGGGTACTGGATCAGCAATCGTCCATTCGGGAAGTGGTCCGTCGTGGATCCCGCTTGCGGCGGTGGGCTTGGTCATTCTCCTCCTCGTGGTGCGACTGCGGGGCTCCGGTGGCCTCGCCCTCCTGGGCATTGCCTTGGTGGCGGGCACCCTCGGATGGGGAGCGCACCTCCCGGTCACGGAGGGGATCCGGTCGAGTTCCGCCGCCTGGGCGGACCCGGTGCGCCGGGCGCTCGTGGAACCCCTCCGCACCCGCCCGGCGCTCGTAACCCTGAGCGTTCTATGGGGTCATCTCACAGTCCCCCGTCGGCGCAGGCAAGCCGCTCCGCCGAGTGGGTCGTGCGGAAAGTTAGGTACCAGGTCGCTTCGCTAGACACGCCGGCGCTGCGTCTGGCTATGCTCCATGGGCACCGAGCTTTCCGCATGGCCCACTAGTCAATTTTGGGGGCGGGCGTGCTGGATGCAGGTCATGAACCACGCCCACTGTGGAACCGGAGGAGGGGACCACCGACAGAACGTATCCGTACCGACCTCATCGATCTGCCGGCCACTGGGGATCAGAGCGAATCCTCCCTTAATGCTGCTGCGGCCTGTCAGCGTATCAGCGTGACCGTCGCGAGCGGCTGTGCCTTTAGGTCAATGCCCGGCCGTCTGCCTCGAACGCCTGCCCATCAACGCCGACGACCAGTTTGTCTATCAGCTCAAGCACCCGTTCCGGGACGGAACCACCCATCTGCTGTTCAGCCTAACGACGCCTTAGCCCGGCTGGCAGCGCTTGTTCCAAGGCTGGGGTTCCGAATTTCTCTGGACAGTAGTCCGAGCTCAGGTTCCTTGCGTATAACAGCCCATTCTCGTTCCACCTGGGAGCCCGGCAGCCAGTGGCGGCGCTAACGACCTCAACGGCCAGTCAGCGGCAAAGGATAAACGGCTATAGTTGGGGTGGAACCCGAGGCTGGAGCGGCTAACCCTAACGCGACCAGCGCGGGCAACGCTTGGGCTGTGCGCCCGTTCCCCAACGCGCAACCTGGGATGCTGTTGCCCGCAGGGTATGGCAGGCCATCGGCGGGTCGAACGGCAGGAACAGACCGTGAAAGGGCATTGGTCGGGTAGATTTCGTGGTGTTTCGGACCCAGAGGTGGCGGGAATCAGGGCCGGTGCCGCGGCATTGGCTCTCCGTGCCGCCTCGTACCCGGTGATTTCGAGTTGACCCGCCCGAAAACGGGTGTTTACGCTTCCTCTAGGCTCAACGACATCGAGGACGCGATCGTCTCCATGGTCGACGAATACTGGTTCTGACAAGAG
>REEU01000277.1 GCA_007694905.1 Gammaproteobacteria bacterium
AAGAAGTTTTTCTCTTTCTTCAGATCCATGATCTCGCTCATCCATGGGAACGGGTTCGAAACCCCCCGGAACTGCTCCGGCAACCCAATCTGCGCCAGCCGCCGATTGGCGATGAACTTCAGATACTCCTCCATCATGGTGGCGTTCATGCCCAGTACGCCGCGCGGCATGGTGTCGCGGGCGTATTCGATCTCGAGCTGGGTGCCTTCCAGAATCATCTGGATGGCTTCCTGCTGGGTCTCGGCATCCCACAGATGCGGATTCTCGATCTTGATCTGGTTGATCACGTCGATGCCGAAGTTCACGTGCATGGACTCGTCGCGCAGGATGTACTGGAACTGCTCGGCGGTGCCGGTCATCTTGTTGCGGCGGCCCATGGACAGGATCTGGGTGAAGCCGCAGTAGAAGAACATGCCTTCGAGTACGCAGTAGTACGCGATCAGGTTCCTGAGCAGCTCGCGGTCGGACTCCTCCGTGCCGGTCTGGAACGTCGGATCACAGATGCCGCGGGTGTACTTCAGGCCCCAGGCCGCCTTGCGGGCCACGCTTGGCACCTCGTGGTACATGTTGAAGATCTCGCCCTCGTCCATGCCGAGGGACTCCACGCAGTACTGGTAGGCGTGGGTGTGGATCGCCTCCTCGAAGGCCTGGCGCAGGATGTACTGGCGGCACTCGGGGTTGGTGATCAGCCGGTAGATGGCCAGCACCAGGTTGTTCGCCACCAGGGAATCCGCGGTGGAGAAGAAGCCCAGGTTGCGCTTGACGATGATGCGCTCATCCGGGGTCAGGCCGTTCTCGGACTTCCACAGGGCGATGTCCGCATTCATGTTGATTTCCTGCGGCATCCAGTGGTTCGCGCAGCCGTCCAGATACTTCTGCCAGGCCCAGTCGTACTTGAAGGGCACGAGCTGGTTGAGATCAGCGCGGGCGTTGATCATGCGCTTCTTGTCGACGGTGACGCGCTGGTACTGCTCGCCTTCGGCTGCGGTACCGTCGTCGAGGGCGGCAAGCGCTGCCCGGGCGGCTTCCATGTTTTCCTTGGGCGTGGCGAGTGCGCTGGACGGATCGCCGGTGACCATCTCGTCGGCGCGCACGGGTTCCGGCTCAGGCGGCGGGGCAGTGGGGGCGGGCGGCGGCTCGCCGGCGGCTTCCGCCAGCACTTCCTCCACCGCGTCCACGGTCTCCGGTGCCACCACGTCCTCGGCTTCTGCGGGAGTCTCGTGGGCGGCTTCGCGCGCAACGGCAACCTGCGCCTGCTTGCGCGGCTCGTCCTCGTAGAAGTCTTCCCAGCTCAATACGCTCATCGGTCTTCTGTCCTTGTGGTCGGTTCTACAGCTACTGACACGCTTCGCAGTCCGGATCGTCCAGCGAACACGCTGCCGGTACCGCTGCGGGGCCCGCTTCGGCTTCCGGTGCGGCCGAGCTCACCGCGTTCAGGCGGCTGCCGGACACCGTGGATTTCTCGGTGCTGGTGGCGGACAGGGCCCGCAGGTAATACGTCGTCTTCAGGCCCGACAGCCACGCCATCTTGTAGGTGACATCCAGCTTCTTGCCGGAGGCGCCTGCGATGTAGAGGTTCAGGGACTGGGCCTGGTCGATCCACTTCTGTCGGCGGGAGGCCGCTTCCACGATCCAGCGCGGCTCCACCTCGAACGCGGTGGCGTACAGGGTCTTGAGCTCGTCCGGCACCCGGTCGATCTGCTGCACGCTGCCGTCGTAGTACTTCAGGTCATTGACCATGACCTTGTCCCACAGGCCACGCTTCTTCAGGTCGTGGACCAGGAAGGGGTTCACCACCGTGAACTCACCGGAGAGGTTCGATTTCACGTACAGGTTCTGATACGTGGGCTCGATGGACTGCGCCACACCGGTGATGTTGGCGATGGTGGCGGTGGGGGCGATGGCCATGACGTTGGAGTTGCGCATGCCGTTCGTGCGCACCCGGTCCCTGAGGCTCTCCCAGTCCAGCGTGCTGGAGCGGTCCACGTTCACGTAGTCCGAACCACGCTCGCGCTCGAGGATGTCCAGGGAGTCCAGCGGCAGAATGCCCTTGCTCCACAGCGAGCCTTCGAAGGTCTGGTAGCGACCGCGCTCCTGGGCCAGTTCGCTCGATGCCTGGATGGCATAGTAGCTGATGGCTTCCATGGACCGGTCGGCGAAGGTCACCGCTTCCGGCGAGCTGTAGGCGAAACGCTGGGTGTACAGCGCATCCTGGAAGCCCATCAGGCCGAGGCCCACCGGACGGTGGCGCATGTTGGACCGCCGCGCCTGGGGGACGGAGTAGTAGTTGATGTCGATGACGTTATCGAGCATGCGCACGGCGGTACGGACGGTCTTCTCGAGCTTGGCGAGATCGAGACCGTCTTCGGTGACGTGATTGACCAGGTTCACCGAGCCTAAGTTGCACACCGCGATCTCGTCTTCCGACGTGTTCAGGGTGATCTCGGTGCACAGGTTCGAGGAGTGCACCACGCCTGAATGCTGCTGCGGCGAGCGCAGGTTGCAGGCGTCCTTGAACGTGATCCAGGGGTGCCCGGTCTCGAACAGCATGGAGAGCATCTTGCGCCACAGGTCGGCGGCCTTCACGCGCTTGTAGAGGCTGATGTCGCCGGTTCGGGTCCGCTCCTCGTAGGCCAGGTAGCGCTGCTCGAACGCGGAGCCGGTTAGGTCGTGCAGGTCCGCTGCATCGTTGGGCGAGAACAGCGTCCAGTCATCTTCGTTGATGACGCGCTTCATGAACAGATCCGGCACCCAGTTCGCGGTGTTCATGTCGTGGGTGCGGCGGCGATCGTCGCCGGTGTTCTTGCGCAGCTCGAGGAACTCCTCGATGTCCAGGTGCCAGGTTTCCAGGTACGCGCAGACCGCACCCTTGCGCTTGCCGCCCTGGTTCACGGCCACGGCGGTGTCGTTCACCACTTTCAAAAACGGCACCACGCCCTGGCTCTTGCCGTTGGTGCCCTTGATGTAGGAGCCGAGCGCGCGCACCGGCGTCCAGTCGTTGCCGAGACCGCCGGCGAACTTGGACAGCATGGCGTTGTCGTGAATGGCGCCGAAGATGGCGTGGAGATCATCGGGAACCGTGGTCAGGTAGCAGCTCGACAGCTGCGGGCGCAGGGTGCCGGAGTTGAACAGGGTCGGCGTCGAGCTCATGTAGTCGAAGCTCGAGAGCAGGTTGTAGAACTCGATGGCACGGGCTTCCGGGTCGTCTTCATGGACGGCGAGGCCCATGGCTACGCGCATGAAGAAGCACTGAGGCAGCTCGATGCGCACCCCGCCGGCATGCAGGAAGTAGCGGTCGTAGAGCGTCTGCAGGCCGAGGTAGGTGAACTGCTGGTCGCGGTTCGCATCCAGCGCGGCGCCGAGACGGTCGAGGTCGAAGCGGCGCAGGTCCGGCGACAGCAGCTCGAGCTCGATGCCGCGGGCCACGTACTGGGCGAATGCGCGCGGGTAGACCTCGCGCATCTGGCCACAGGTGGCGCGGTGGTCACCGGCTTCGGCGTCGACGCGCTGCACGCCGAGGTAAGTCAGCGTCTCGCGGCGCAGCTCGTCCATCAGCAGGCGGGCGGTGGCGTAGGTGTAATTCGGTTCTTCCTCCACCAGGGTCCGGGCGCTGATGACCAGCGAGGTCCCCACGTCCGCCAGCGAAATGCCGTCGAACATGTTCTTCAGCGCTTCGGTGAGGATGCGCTCCGGGTCCACGTCGGCGAGTCCGGCGCAGGCCTCTTCCACCAGAATGCGCAGGCGGTCGAGGTCCAGCGGGGCGCTGCTGCCGTCGTCCAGCTTGACCTGGATGCCGCGTACCGATTCGAGCTCGGGACCGGCTTCCGCCTCGCGTTCCTGCTTGCGCTGCCGTGCGCGCTCCTCGCGATAGAGCACGTAATCCCGGGCGACCTTGTGCTCACCGGCGCGCATCAGCGCCAGCTCCACCTGGTCCTGGATCTCCTCGATGTGGATGGTGCCGCCGGAGGGCATGCGCCGGCGGAAGGTGTCACCGACCTGGGCGGTGAGCTCCTTCACCAGTTCGCGGATGCGGGAACTGGCTGCCGCGGTGCCGCCTTCCACGGCCAGGAAGGCCTTGGTGATGGCCACCGCGATCTTCGACTCGTCGTAGGGCACCACGGTGCCGTTGCGCTTGATGGTGCGCAGCTGGCCGGGGGCGGTGGCGTCGATGGTGGAGCGGGCGGGGGCCGGGCGGGTGCTGGCGGGCTCGCGGCGTTCGACTTCGGTTTCAGTGTGCGTGGTGGTTTGCATGTGCGGTCCATCCCATGATGGTCAACGACTCGCCGCCGCTACTAGATGTAGTGGTGACAGCCAAACAGGTCTCTCTCCCCGAGACGCCGCATGTCTTTCGGGCAGGCCCTCCAAAAGAGCCGCCGCGACGCGGTCGTCGTCGCATTCGAGGCCCATGTTGACCCCAGATATCGGTCCTTGCAAGGGCCTTGACCCAAAATATGGGCAACCTGGGGACGAACGGTGAACAGCCTGTGCATGACCTGTGGATAACTCTGCCTGCGGAGGCCCGCCTGGATACTGTATGGATATCCTGCCCCAGATGTTGTGCCCATTCGCTGTGCGAATCAAGCCCTTCCGCCGGGCCCATGGCAACGGCTAACATCCAGCCATGAGCGATCGTTGCCTCCTCGCCCTGGACCAGGGCACGTCGAGTTCCCGCGCCCTGGTGTTCGCACCGGACGGCTCGATCCTGGCGCTGGCCCAGCGCGAGTTCGAGCAGTTCTATCCACGTCCCGGCTGGGTGGAGCACGACCCGGAGGAGATCTGGTTCACGACCCTCGAGGTGGCGCGGCAGGCGCTGGCCGAGGCCGGCCTGAAGGCGAAGGATCTTGCGGGCATCGGCATCACCAATCAGCGCGAGACGACGTTGCTCTGGGACCGCAGCAGCGGCCGGCCGCTGCATCGCGCCATCGTCTGGCAGGACCGGCGGACGGCATCGCAGTGTTCGGCGCTGCGGGCGGAAGGGCTGGAAGCGTCCATTCGTCGCCGCTCCGGGCTGCTGCTGGATCCTTACTTTTCCGCCACCAAACTGGAATGGCTGCTGGACAATGTCCCGGATGCCCGCGAGCGGGCAGGGCGCGGCGAGCTGGCCTTCGGCACCGTGGACACCTGGCTGCTGTGGAAGCTCACCGGCGGCCGGGTGCATGCCACCGATGCCTCCAACGCCTCGCGGACGCTGCTTTGGGACCTGAACACCCAGGAGTGGTCGCCGGAGTTGCTCGAGCGCTTCCGCATTCCGCCGGAGGTGCTGCCGGAGGTGAAGGATTCCTCCGGCCATTTCGGTGACAGCGAACCGGAACTGCTCGGCTGCGCGGTGCCCATCGCCGGCATCGCCGGGGATCAGCAGGCGGCGATGGTGGGGCAGGCCTGCCTCGAAGCAGGACAATCCAAGAGCACCTACGGCACGGGCTGTTTCGCCCTGACCCATACCGGTGAGACACCGGTGTGGTCCGACAATCGACTGTTGACGACGGTGGCCACCCGCATCGACGGGCGCATTACCTACGCGGTGGAGGGCAGCATCTTCGTCGCCGGTGCGGCCATCAAATGGCTGCGCGACCGGCTCGGGTTCATCGGCTCTGCGGCGGAGTCGGAGGCGGCGGCGCGCAGGACCGGGGGTGATACCGGTGGGGTGTATCTGGTGCCGGCGTTCACCGGGCTCGGTGCACCCTGGTGGGACAGCGAGGCGCGGGGCCTGTTCTGCGGCATGAGTCTGGACACTGGTCCCGATGAGCTCGTCACGGCGACGCTGCAGTCCGTCGCCCTGCAAACCCGGGATCTCGTGGACGCGATGGCGGCCGACGGTGCGCGACCGGCCGTGCTGCGCATCGATGGCGGCATGGTGGTGAACGACTGGCTCTGCCAGCTGCTGGCGGACGTGCTGGACCTGCAGGTGGAACGGCCCGAGGTCACGGAAACCACCGCGCTCGGTGCGGCCTACCTGGCGGGCCTTGCGACCGGGGTCTATCGCAATACCCAGGCACTGGTGGATGGCTGGCGACTTGAGCGCCGTTTCGAGCCGGACATGACGGCCTCCCACCGCCGCGAGCTACTCGATGGCTGGCAGCAGGCGGTGCGTCGCGCCCGCAACGGCTGAGCGTTCCGCGGCCGCGCATTCCCTCTTTGATTGCATTACACTTTTCCCCATGCAGGTGCGCTGGCCGTACGGGCGTAAGGGGGGGGTGCAGAGACGGCGCATGGCTGAGCAGAATGACGAGCAACGGCAGGCGCTGCGGCTGAGGCGCTCGCTGATCGGCATGATCGGCAGCCTGGCCTTCGTCATGCTTGCCTGGGCCGCTCGGGAAAACGGGCTCGTCCATGTCAGTGGCAGCGTCTTCGGGTCGATTTTTGCGCCCTGGTTGCTCGGCTACGCGGGATTCGTCGGGCTCATTCTAAGCGGTCGGAACCTGCGCCTGAGCGATCCGAGCTGCACCGTAGCGCAGGTGGTCTGGGCCGCACTTGGGCCCCTGCTCCTCTACCCGATGGCACCTGAACTTGCGGTGCTGTGCTACCTCGCACTCGTCAGCGCAGGCCTGTTCGGCGCGTTCCGGCTCGATCCGCGCCGGTATCTGGCGCTCAACTTCGCCATCGTGCTCCTGGTCGGCGCCGGGTTCGTCTTCAACCTGCTGTTCTGGCCGGACATCGGCGATACCATGGCGGCAACGCTCGCGTTCGCTGCGTTCCTGGTGGCGATGGCGGTGGTGACGGCTGCCGGGCTCGAGCTGAACAGTTTCCGGCGCGTGCTGATGGAGCGCAACGAACAACTGACGCAAGCCTTCGAGCGGCTACGCGACATGTCGATCCGCGACGAGCTGACCGGCATTCACAACCGCCGCTTTCTGATGGACGTGCTGCAGCAGCAGAAGGCGCAGCATGATCGGCGCGAGGAACATGTGTTCTCGGTGGCGTTCGTCGACCTCGATCATTTCAAACGCGTCAATGACGTGTTTGGCCACTCCAAGGGCGATCTGGTGCTCAAGCGCTTCGCAGAGGTCGCTGCGAAAGCGGTGCGCCAAGTGGATTACGTAGCCCGCTTCGGCGGTGAGGAGTTCGTGCTGGTGCTGGTCGGCACACCGAAAGAAAATGCGGTGCTGGTGGCGGAACGGATCCGCAGGCAGATGGCTGCGCTGCCCATCAGTGACGAATTGCCGGATTTCCGCATCAGTGCCTCCTTCGGGATCAGTCAGCACATGAGCGGGGAGTCCATCGAGGACACGCTGGCACGCGCCGATGCGGCGCTCTACGATGCCAAGCACACGGGCCGCAACAGGGTGGTGCTGGCACCCGATCCTTCGCCGGGCGCCGCGACGGCGGCCGGTGACGACCACCGTGCAGGGAGCGCTGAATCATGAGTGTTAGCGAGCGTCGCAGTGAGCAGCGCCAGGAGGTGCTCCTTGATGCGATCGTGCATCCGGAGAAAGGCCGTACCTGGCCCAGCACCATCGTCGACTTCTGTGTCGGAGGTATGCTGCTCACCGGTGTCGAAGGCTCACGGCGCTCGCTGGCCCGGGCAGGCTTCAATCCCCAGCGCGATGACATCGTCCACATTCACTTTTCCGTTCCGGAATTGAACGGCGCGCGCAACTTTCGCCTCAGCGCCCAGGTCGCCCGGGTCCTGGAGAATGGGCTGGGTGTGTATTTCCCGGACGGCATGGCGTTGCGTGCATTCCAGGCTCTGGAGGGCTACTCGCGCACCGCCAAGGGACGTCGCCAGTCGGATACGTCACGGCCGGGGGAAGATGAGCCAGGTCGGCTGCCGCGTCTGGACCAGGAGGACGCTGCCCGCGTCAAGACCCTCGTGCACGATTTGAGCGAGCAGGCGCTGGGGCAGCTCATGAAGGCGACGTTCCAGCGCACGCTGGAGGATCTGCTGATCCAGGCCCGGGATGCCAGCAACAACGTACGCCAGAACGTGATGTTCGGCGCCCTGAACGTACTCGAACAATCCGTAGGCGAAGTCTCCCGCTGCGTGGTGAACGACGTGCTTGGGCAGATCGACCATCCGGTAGATCTCGAGACCCTCAAGCAGCGCCGCCAAACCCGGGGCAAGAAGGGCGAGAAGCGCCTTGCGCTGGTGGATACCGACGACTTCGAGGATTGGCTGCTGGTGGCGGATGTCATCTCCCGCGCCGAGACTCGCTATTCCCAGGATCTGCTCGAACTCAGCCTGCGGCTGGCCATGGTGGCGCCGTCATGGCAGGAGAAGGACGCGCTGCCCGTTGGACCCACCGTGATCAGCGTGGCATTCGATGAAGCGCTGAAACCCCTGGAGTTCGAACGCGAGGTGCGGCAGATCGTGTTCGGCTGCTTCCGCGACGTGCTCATCGGTTTCCTGCGCAAATTCTATCCGGCCCTGCGCAAATCCCTGGAACTGAGCAAACTGTTTCCAACGGTGGAAGAGCTGGTCAGCGCCTCGCAGCCGAAGAGGCCCAAGCCCGCACCGAAGGAGGATGAGCCGGAGGAAGATGACGACGAAGATGACGCCGGAGCGCCCGCCGGCGGCAGACAAAAGCGGCGGGCTGCGCGCCGGAAGCAGGGGCGGGTAGCAGCTGATGTGGCGTCGGAGACGGCTGCCGTCTGGGGCGACGAGCAGCATGCGCGTCCAGAGCCTGCGCCGGGCGATTTCACCCGGCAGTTCGCGTTTCCTGCCGCAGCGCTGGCTGCGGCTCAGGCCGAAGCGGGTGCCTACCAGTCAGCAACACCGGCCCAACGCGTCCGCCGTCCCGACGCGCCCATCGGCAACATCTATGGTGCCGCCCGTGAACTGATGCACCTGCAGCGAGCACTGCCCGGTCCAGATGGTCTGCCCACGGAAGCGCCGTGGAGTGACGAGGTGCATGCTGCGCCGGATACGGTGTACCGCGAAGACGAAATTCTCGCCGCCTTTGATCGTCTGGCGGCACAGACGCAGTCGGCCCAAGGCGAACGCACTCCCATCCGTCGCCGTCTTGAGAAGGAACTGGCGGAAATCAGCGGCGACCGCCGCACCTTCTCCCCCCAGCAGCGTGATGCGCTGGAGGTGGTGGACGGACTGCTGGAGTCCATCCGCGACGACGGCTATCTGCCTCGCGTCTTCGGCAATTGGGTGGATCAGCTCGAGGTCACCTACAGCAAGCTCGCCACCGAGGATGTGGACTTCCTCGATACCAGCCAGACGCCCATGCACGCGGCGCTGCGCTTTCTCGACGGGCTGGCCGAGCTCGGCACCCTGGCGGATGCGGGTGAGGGCATGGATCCCGCCATCCAGAAACAGGTGGACACGCTCCTGTCCCAGGTGCAGCGGGATTATGACGGCGGCCCGGCCGTGTTCGAGCACGCGCTGGAGGAAATCGATCCGCTGCTCCAGCGGCAGCGCCGCCTGTTCGAAGGCAACCTGCAGCGTGTCGCGCGCCAGAGCGAGGGCTCACAGCGATTGGTGCGGGCGCGACGTGATGTGCTGCGCGAAGTCGGCACGCGCCTGTCAGGCCGCGACGTACCGGAACTGGTGCTGAAACTGCTGAATCCGGGCTGGCGGAATCTGCTGGTTCACAGTCAGCTTCGCCACGGAACGGACAGCAGGGAGTGGCGCGACCAGGTTGAACTGGTGGAGCGTCTGACGACGGCGCTTAGCGAAGACAATGTGGATCAGGATGAGGCGATGCAGCTGCTGACCCGCATTGCCGAGGGACTGGAAAGCATCTCCTTCGATCCGGGTCGCCGCGGTCCACTGATCGAGTCGCTGCGCAAGGCGCTGCTCGGCGAGAGCCAAGCCGGCCCTGCCGTGCAGGTGGAGCAGGACAACACGGCCAGCCTGCTGGGCCTCGAGGACCAGCTCCCCGATTCGAATCCCACGCCTGAGGGCATCGACGACGAGGACGAGCGTAAGCAGTGGGAGTTATGGCTGGAGCGGGCGAAGGAGCTCGAAGTCGGCACCTGGCTGAGTGAGCAGGAGGATACCGGCCGTGCCCGCATTCTGACCGTCGCCTGGATCGGCGACGATCACTCTGCGTTCACGCTGATCAACCGCAAGGGTGTGAAGGTCCACGACTACGACCTTCGGAATCTGGTCAGCGGCCTGCACGAGGGTCGTCTGACCATCCTGGACGAGGCGGAGCAGCCGCTCACAGAGCGGGCCTCGCAGCGCATGCTGCAGAACATGCACAACCAGCTCTCTTATCAAGCGACGCACGATGCCCTGACCGGGCTGATGAACCGCAAGGAATACGAGCGCCGTGTCGAACAGGCGGTGATTCAGTCCGAGATTTCGGATGCTGAACATGCGGTGCTGTTCTTCGATCTCGATCAGTTCAAGGTCATCAACAACACCAGCGGCCACGATGCGGGCGACGAGTTGCTGCGCGCTTTGGTGCCGCGGCTGCGCCATGAACTGCGCGCTGTGCGTTCGGTGCTGGCGCGGCTCGGCGGGGACGAATTCGGGATTCTGCTCGAACGCTGCAGCAGGGAGGACGGGCTGGCGCTGGCGCAGGCCCTGCGCCGCAGCATAAGTGAGTTCCGCTTCGAGTGGGGTGACCGCGAGTACGTGCTGACGGCGTCCATCGGCTTCGTTCCGTTCCACAACGACGGGCGTGATGCGGCCACGCTGCTGCAGCAGGCAGATCAGGCCTGCTATGCGGCGAAGGACGGTGGCCGTAACCGCGTTCAGACCTTCGATGTCCAGGACCGGGAGCTGGCTGCCCGACGTGGCGTCATGGAGTGGGTCAGCGAGGTGGACCGGGTCCTCAAGGAGGACCGCATCCGGCTCACCGCCCAGCGCATCGCGCCCATTGGCCGCGGGGAAGCTCCGTCCCACTATGAGGTGCTGATGACAGTGCTGGACGCCAGGGGCAAGCCCATGCCGCCCATGGACTTCATCACCGCAGCGGAAACCTACGACCGGATGCCGGCTGTAGACCGCTGGATCGTCTCCCATACCCTGGATTGGATGGCCGAGCATATTGAGTGGTTGGACGAAGTGCACGGCTTCTCCATCAATCTTTCCGGCGGTTCGCTGAATGACGAGGGGTTCCTGGATTTCGTGGTGGCGGAGCTCAAGCGCACCAAGGTGCCCACGTCGAAGGTCACGTTCGAGATCACGGAAACGACAGCGATCACCAGTATCGAGGGTGCGCGTCGCTTCATGCGGCGACTGAACGAACTTGGCTGCACGTTCTCTCTGGACGACTTCGGAACGGGCCTCGCGTCCTACTCCTACCTGCGCAACCTCGAGGTGGATTTCGTCAAGATCGACGGCGTGTTCGTCAAGGATCTGGTGGACAACCCGGCGGACTTCGCAGTGGTGAAATCCGTGAACGAAATCGCCCACTTCATGGGCAAGCAGACGATCGCGGAGTGCGTTGAAGGCGAGGCGATTCTGGAGCGGCTGCGGGAGATCGGCGTCGATTATGCGCAGGGCTGGGGTATCGAACGGCCGAAGCCCCTCATCGATTTCTTCCGCTGATCCGCTGCAACGCAACGTGATGCAGTGGGAGAGCCCAGGCCGCGCACAGCGCGGACGGGCCGAGCGTTCGGGGTAGCGCCAGTGATCTGGATCAGTCGTCGATCGCAACGCCGGCCTTCGGCCGACGCTAGCTCCCACTGACACAACGCGAGGCGCTGGCGTTCAGCGCTCGCCGAGCAGAAGCAGTTCGAGCAATGCCTTCTGGGAATGCAAGCGGTTGCCGGCTTCCTCAAACACCACGGAGCGGGAATCCTCCAGCAGGTCCTCGGCGATCTCCTGGCCGCGCTTGGCCGGCAGGCAGTGCATGAAGAGCACGTCCCTCGACGCCAGATCCAGCAACTTGCGAGTGATCTGATAGCCCTGAAACGCGCGCAGCCGGAGCAGCTGCTCGCCTTCATGGCCCATGGACGACCAGACGTCCGTGACCACCAGATCCGCGTCGCGCACCGCTTCCTCAGGATCGGTCACGAGCGTCGTGCGACTGCCGTAGCGCGCCATCCAGTCCGCGTTGGGGCGGAAACGCTCGGGTGATGCCACCGTCAGATCGAACTGGTAGACGTGTGAAGCGATGATGTAACTCTTACACATGTTGAAGCCGTCGCCGACGAAGGCGACCCGCGCATCGCGGATGCTGCCGCGATGATCATGGTAGGTCTGCATGTCGGCGATGATCTGGCAGGGATGCTGCACCGACGACATGGCGTTGATGACCGGCACGCCGGCGGCGCAGGTGAAGGCGTCGATCTTGCTCTGATCCGGCGTGCGGATCATCACCACGTCCACCATCTCCGAGAGCACGCGCGCGGCATCGTCCACCAGTTCGCCGCGGCCGAGCTGGGTATCGGCCTCAGACAGGAACAGCGCATGGCCGCCGAGCTGCGTCATGCCGGCCTCGAACGCGACCCGCGTCCGGGTGGAGGGCTGCTCGAAGATCATCGCCAGCGTGCGGCCGCGCAGGGGTTCGTAGCGCAGGCCACGCTGCTTCATCTGTTTGAGCTCGCTGGCGCGGGCCAGCAGACGCTCGTGGGTCGGCAGGTCGAAGTCATCCAGCGAGATGAAATGGCGCAGCGTCATGATGGTCGTCCGGTATGGAGTCAGGGCAGGGCGCAGATCAGCGTTGCGACCCGGTCGACCAGGTCGTCAGCTTCGGCGTCCGTCAGGATCAGCGGCGGCAACAGCCGCACCACCCGTTCCTGGGTGACGTTGAGGAGCAGGCCGGAGTCGAGTGCCTGACGCACGAGATCGGGGGCAGGCGCGCTGAGCTCGATGCCGATCATCAGGCCGCGGCCACGTATCTCGACCACCTGATTGCTGCCGGCCAGTGCTTCTTCGAGGCCGCTGCGGATGCGGGTGCCGAGGTTGTCTGCCCGCGCGTAGAGTCCATCCTCGAGCGCATCGAGGGTGGCCAACGCTGCGGCGGCCGCGAGTGGATTACCACCGAATGTGGAGCCGTGATTACCGGGGCCGAGCACGTCTGCAGCCTTGCCCCGCGCGAGGCAGACGCCGATGGGCACGCCGTTGGCGATGCCCTTGGCGACGGTGACCACGTCCGGAAGGATGCTGCTGTGCTGATAGGCGAACAGGCGGCCGGTGCGTCCGGAGCCGGTCTGCACTTCATCGAGCATCAGCAGCCACTCGTGCTCATCGCACAGCGTGCGCATCGCTTCCAGGTAGCCGTCGGGCGGCATCTGAATTCCGCCCTCGCCCTGGATCGGTTCCATGAGGATCGCGACCACTTCCTGCTGGTTGTCGGCAATGCGGCGCACCGCTTCTACATCACCGTACGGCGCACGCACAAAACCTTTTAGTAACGGCTCGAAGCCCGCCTGCACCTTGCGGTTGCCGGTGGCCGTGAGGGTGGCCATGGTGCGGCCGTGGAATGCGCCTTCCATCACCACGATGGTGGGTTGCTTGAAGCCGCGCTTGTGGCCGTAGAGCCGAGCGAGCTTGATGGCCGCTTCATTTGCTTCCGCGCCGGAGTTGCCGAAGAAGGCCTTGTCCATGCTGGCTGCCTGGCACAGGCGTTCGGCCAGGGTTTCCTGCAACGGGATGCGGTACAGGTTCGAGGTGTGGACCAGGGTGCGGGCCTGATGCGCGACGGCGTCGGCGACGCCTGCATGGGCATGACCGAGACCACACACCGCGATGCCGCAGAGGGCATCGAGGTAGCGGCGACCTTCGGTGTCTACGAGCCAGGCGCCTTCGCCCCGTTCGAACGCAACGGGCAGGCGTCCGTAGGTCTGCATCAAGGCGGCGTCGGTCATGATTCCCTGTTGCTCCCCGGCCCGTACAATGGAAGGACCCAAACAATACCGGCGGCATCGCGCCGCCGGAAAACCGCGCACTATAGCGACGGGCATGAGCCCGCGCAACGGCTTCGGAGCGGACATGGACGGCATCGAACTCGCGCTGCTCGAACGGCGCACCCAGGCCATCTGCGACGAGATGGGCGTGGTGCTGAAGCGGACCGCGTTTTCACCGAACATCAAACACCGGCTGGACTTCTCCTGTGCGCTGTTCGACGCCGACGGGGAACTATTCGCCCAGGCCGCACACATTCCGGTCCACCTCGGCAGCATGGCCTTTGCCATGGCCGACGTGGTGGAAAGCATCGCCTGGGAGCCCGGCGACATCGCCATGTTCAACGACCCCTTCCTCGGTGGCACGCACCTGCCGGACGTGACGGTGGTGACGCCGGTGTTTGCAGAGGACGCGCTGATCGGCTTCTCGGCGAACCGGGCCCATCACGCGGATATCGGTGCCGATCAGCCGGGCTCCATGCCGCTGTCCACGACGCTCGAGGAGGAGGGCGCGGTGATTCCGCCCATGCTGCTGCTGCGGGCGCGCAAGGTTCCAGAGCAGGCGGCGCAGATGCTCGCCCGCCTGGCCGGCGATGACGGTCAAGCGGCCGTGGCGGCCGGTCTAGAAGCGTGGCAGGAACGACCGGAGCTGGCGGATTTCTTCGCTCAGGTCTCCAGTGCCAGGGTGGGTGCCGAGCGCATGCTGGCGCTGGTGGAACGGCTGGGTGTGGATGCGTTCTGCAGCGGCATGGCCGCGCTGAACGAGTACGCCGAACGGCTGGCGAGGGAAGCGCTTGGGACGCTGCCGAAGGGGGACTGGTCAGCAGAAGACCTCCTCGATGGCGATGGCATCAGCAGCGAGGACATTCCGATCCGTGCCTGTATTCGGGTGCGCGAAGACAGCGTGGAGGTGGATTTCACCGGCACCGGTGCTCAGGTGGCGGGCAATCTGAATTGTCCGTTATCGGTGGCAGCCGCGGCGGTGTTCTACGTGTTCCGCTGTCTGATGCCTGCGCACACGCCGGCGTCCGCGGGCGCATTCCGGCCCATCCGACTCAGCGCACCGGAAGGCTCGCTGCTCAATGCCCGGCGCCCGGCGGCGGTCGCGGCAGGTAACGTGGAGACATCCATGCGGGTGGTGGATGTATTGCTCAAGGCGCTGGCGCCGGCCCTGTCGGGACGGATTCCCGCTGCGTCCCAGGGCACCATGAACAACCTTGCCATGGGCGCCCGGGGTGCAGACGGGCACTGGAATTACTACGAGACCCTGGCCGGCGGGACCGGTGCGCATGCCGGCGGGCCTGGACTGCATGCGGTGCACAGTCACATGACGAATACGTTGAATACGCCGGTGGAAAGTCTCGAAGCCCACTACCCACTGCAGGTGCAGCGTTACGCACTGCGTCGCGGTTCGGGCGGCGCGGGGCGCCATGCCGGCGGCGACGGGGTGATCAGGGAATACGCTTTTCTCGCGCCGGCCGAGGTGAGTCTGCTGACTGAGCGGCGCCGGCATGCGCCCTGGGGGCTCGACGGTGGTGAGTCGGGGCGTCCGGGCGCGGATCGTCTCAACGGCGAGCCGCTTCCAGGCAAGGCCAGTTTCCGGGTCGAGGCCGGCGACGTCCTCACGCTGGAAACTCCCGGCGGCGGCGGTTACGGCAAACCCGACTGACACGAGGCGTTGCGCTGTAACGGGGCGATGTGCTCGAACGAGGCGCAGTGGGAGCTGGCGTCCGCGGCCCGATCCGCCGGGAGCGGATCGGGTCAGCTTCAGCTGCCCCGAAGGGGCGCAAGCCATGGAAGGCTTGCGACCGCGGGCGTCGCGATCTGTGTCACGCTCGGATTCGCGGGCAGTCCGCGATCGCAACGCCGGCCTGCGGCCGACGTTCGCTCCCACTGACGCATTGCGGAATCGAGGCGCTTCGCTTGAACGCAGCGGGCGTCGCGATGTGCATCAGCGGCGCGCTGCGATCGCGGCCTGCATGCGCCGGATGCCTTCCTCCAGCATGGGCGGCGCGCAGCCGAAGTTGAAGCGGACGAAGCCCGGGCTGCCGAACTGGGCGCCGGGTGAGAGCCCGACGCCGGCATCCTCGAAGAAGCGATGCGGATCCTCCACCTCCAGACCACGGGCATCGATCCACGCGAGACAGGTGGCCTCCACCGGCGTCATGGTAAGTCCCGGCATGGCGGCGACCGCCTCCTGCAGCCGGTCCCGGTTCTCCCGCAGCCGGATCAGCAGCGCCTCGCGCCAGGCGGCGCCATGCCGGTAGGCGGCCTCGGCTGCCGTGATCGCCAGCGGGCCCACATGAGCCATGAACCCGCTGGCGGATGCCCGGAAGCGGGCGCGCAGGTCCGGGTCGGGAATGATGGCGAAGCCGAAGCCGAGCCCTGGCATGTTGTAGGTCTTGGTGGGCGCCATCAGGGTGATGCTGCGGCGGGCGATCTCCGGCGCCAGGCTGGCGATGGGCAGGTGCCGGCAGGTCTCCTCGAGGACCAGCCCCGCGTGAATCTCGTCACTGCAGATGATCAGGTCGTGGCGTTCGGCCACCGCGGCCAGCGCCAGTAACTCCTCCCGGGTATAGACCCGGCCGGTGGGATTCTGCGGATTGCACAACAGGAAGAGCCGGCTGCGGGGGTCAAGGCTCGCCTGCAGCCCAGCGAGGTCCATCTCCCAGCGGTCGCCGCGGCGAAGCAGCTGCATCCGCTGGCACTGGCGCTCGGCATTGCCGGGCGCGGACAGGAACGGAAAGTAGATGGGCACCGCTGTGATGACGCCGTCGCCGGGTGCGCCCACGGCGCGGCAGGCCACGTTCAGGCCGGGGACGACGCCGGGCAGCCAGATCAGCCAGTCCGGCTGCACCGCCCAGCCGTAGTCCCGGGCCAGATGCTCGATGATCTGCTCCCGCAGCGTGTCGGGGACGTTGGTGTAGCCGAAGATGCCGTGCTCGACCCGGGCCTTGAGTGCCTCGGTCACCGCCGGGGGCGAAGGGAACTCCATGTCCGCCACCCAGAACGGCAGCACGCCGCGCCCGGCGTAGCGCTCCCACTTGCTGGCCGCTGTGCCGCGACGGTCGATCGGAATTTCGAACATGGCTGGAATGAGAGCATAACTTGCGGCATTTGGACATGGCCCGGCGTCCGGTGGACAATGGGGAGGTTCCATCATGCAACGCAAGACCACCGCAACCCTAAGACGAGGACGCTCATGGATATCATGGACACCCTGCGTGAGCAGATCGAAAGCAACTCCATCATTCTCTACATGAAGGGGTCACCCCAGGCGCCCCAGTGCGGCTTCAGCGCGCGCACGGTGCAGGCGGTGATGGCCTGCGGTGAACGCTTTGCCTTCGTGGACGTACTGGCGCATCCGGAGATCCGCGCCAACCTGCCGAAGTACGGCGACTGGCCCACGTTCCCCCAGCTCTGGGTGGGCGGCGAACTGGTGGGTGGCTGTGACATCGTCGCGGAAATGTACGAAAACGGCGAACTGCAGGAGCTGATCAAAGCTGCTGCAGAGAAGGCAGGGACGGCCGAGGCCAAGGAGTAACGGGAGTCAGCGCTGCGGGCGGCGCGACGCGCCGCCCGCTTTGATCGTCAGCTTGCTGCGGACTGCAGGTAGTTCTCGAGACCCATGTTGTCCATCAGGGCGAGCTGGGTTTCGAGCCAGTCCACGTGCTCCTCCTCGGAGTCGAGGATCTTGCGCAGCAGGTCGCGGGTGACGAAGTCGCGGGTCTCCTCGCACATGGCGATGCCGTCCCTCAGGTCCGGGATGGCGATCATCTCCAGGGCGAGGTCGCACTCGAGTATCTCCCGCACGGTCTCGCCGATGCGCAGCCGCCCTAAATCCTGCAGGTTCGGCAGACCCTCCAGGAACAGGATCCGCTTGACCAGCTCGTCCGCGTGCTTCATCTCGTCGATGGATTCCTCGTACTCGTGCTTGCCGAGGCGCGTGTAACCCTGGTCATCGAGCATGCGGGCGTGGAGGAAATACTGGTTGATGGCCACCAGCTCGTTGCCGAGCACCTTGTTGAGCTGGGCAATGATCTTCGCGTCACCTTTCATGGATCGACCTCAAAGCTGGGCAGAAGCGCCCATGATCCGCAGACCATCGCGACGCGTCAAGCGTAAGTATATGATTGTAAAGGGGGAGTTGAAACGAGAAGCGATTGCGTTCAAGGCCCTCAGGCCACGGCGCAGGCATCCCTTCCGAGGTCGTAGCCCGCCTGCATGTTGTCGCTGACCAGCGTGTTCTCGATCACCCGTCGGGCGTCGTCTGCGCATTTGCCGCAGCAGGTGGCGATGTCGAATTGCTGCAGCAGGCAGTCCAGGCTGCGCGCGCCGGAGCGGACGGCCTCGGCGATGGTGCGTTCATTCACTTGATTGCAGATGCATACGTACACGGGGCATCTCCTTCAGCAATGACCGAAAGATGATGCAAATGAGAACGATTGTCAATATCAGGCGGGCGGAATGTTGAACCCGGCATCCTGGAAGCGGTTGACGATGACGCAGAAAAGCTCCGCGGTCTTCTGGGCGTCGTAGAGGGCGGAGTGGGCCTCGCGGCTGTCGAAGGGGACGCCGGCCGACTCGCAGGCCTTGGCCAGCACCGTCTGGCCGAAGGCCACTCCGCCGAGCGTGGCCGTGTCGAAGCTGGAGAAGGGGTGGAAGGGGTTGCGCTTGAGCTGCTGACGGATGGCCGCCGTCTGGATGAAGCCATTGTCGAAATGGGCGTTGTGTCCCACCAGCACGGCGCGATTGCAGCCGGCGGCACGCACCGCGCGGCGCACCAGACGGAAGATCTCCTGCAGGGCGTCCCGTTCCGGTATCGCACCCCGCAGCGGGTGGTAAGGGTCAATGCCGGTGAATTCCAGCGCCGCTGCTTCGAGATTGGCGCCTTCGAAGGGCTCCACGTGCACGTTCAGCGCCTCGTCGGGCTGAAGGCGGCCGGCCGCGTCGAAGACCATGGTCACGGCGGCGACTTCGAGCAGCGCATCGGTGGCGGCGTTGAAGCCGCCGGTCTCCACATCGACGGCCACCGGCAGGAAGCCACGAAACCGATGGGCCATGAGTTGTTTCGGCTCGGTCTCCGGGCAGGGGGACGATGACATGGGGCCTCTTTACATCCAGAGGGCGGCTCGCTTCCGCCGCCGATGGACGCCAGGGTACCATTGCCGCCCCCCGCAATATGGCATCAGGAGTCCAGGCGAGTGAAGAAAGTGGTGTTGGCGTACTCCGGAGGTCTCGATACCTCCGTGATTCTGAAGTGGCTGCAGGAGACCTACGGCTGCGAGGTGGTGACGTTCACCGCTGATCTCGGTCAGGGCGGCGAGGTGGAACCGGCGCGTGAGAAGGCCCAGGCCATGGGTGCCTGTGAGATCTTCATCGAGGATCTGCGCGAAGAGTTCGTGCGCGACTTCGTCTATCCGATGTTCCGTGCCAACACCATCTACGAGGGCGAGTACCTGCTCGGCACGTCCATCGCGCGGCCGCTGATCGCCAAGCGGCTGGTAGAGATCGCGGCGGCCACCGGCGCCGAAGCCATCTCCCACGGTGCCACCGGCAAGGGTAACGATCAGGTCCGCTTCGAACTGAACGCCTACGCGCTGAATCCCGACATCAAGGTCATCGCCCCGTGGCGAGACTGGGACCTGCACTCCCGCGATGCGCTGATGGACTTCTGCGAGCAGCACCAGATTCCGGTGCAACGCTTCAATCAGGCTGACAAGCCGCCTTACTCCATGGATGCGAACCTGCTGCACATCTCCTATGAAGGCGGTGAGCTCGAGGATCCATGGACTGCGCCGGACGCGTCCATGTGGCGCATGACCGTGAATCCTGAGGATGCGCCGGAGGCGGGGGTCGAGTTCACGCTGGGATTCCGCGGCGGCGATGCAGTGACGCTCGATGGCGAGGAGCTGAGCCCTGGGGTGATGCTCACCCGCCTCAACGAGCTCGGAGGTGCCCATGGCATCGGTCGCATCGACATCGTCGAGAATCGATATGTGGGCATGAAGTCCAGGGGGTGCTATGAAACACCTGGAGGTACGTTGTTGCTGAAGGCGCATCGTGCGATCGAGTCCATCACGCTGGACCGCGAGGTGGCCCATCTGAAGGACTCGCTGATGCCGCGCTATGCGGAGATGATCTACAACGGCTACTGGTTCGCGCCGGAGCGCTTGGCACTGCAGGCGCTGATCGACACCACCCAGCAGGTGGTGAACGGCGAGGTACGGCTGCGCCTGTATCGGGGCAACATTCAGGTGAGCGGTCGCCGTTCCCGGACGAACAGCCTGTACGATGAGAACGTGGTCACTTTTGAAGATGATGCAGGCGCTTACAATCAGGCAGATGCGACGGGTTTCATTCGTTTGAATGCCCTGCGTCTTCGTACCGCGGCAGCACGAGGTCGTCGCGGTTCGTGATCGAGAGCGTTGTCCAGGGAGAGGCCCATGTCAGGCCATTTCGAAATCCTGTTCCACGGCGAGGTGTATGCCAGCGTCGATCAGGAGAAGGCACAGGAGGACATGGCGCGGCTGTTCCGGCAGTCGAAGCAGGCGGTTGCGCGGCTGTTCAGCGGCAAGACCTGGGTATTGAAGGATGGTCTCGACCGGGAAACCGCAGAGCGGTATCAGGTGGAGCTGGCCAAGATCGGCATCATCTCCGAGCTGCGCGACCGGGCGCCGAAGTACGAGGCCAAACCGCCGCCGTCGCCCCATGGCAAGAGCCAGAACTTCACCATCGAGAGCATTGCGATCAGCCGCATGGTCTGCCCGGCCTGCACCTACGAGCAGCTCGAGGCGGACTACTGCGCGCGCTGCGGAGCCAACATCGAGAAGGCCAACAAGCGCATCAAGATGAAGGAGAAGGAAGACCGGGTGATCCAGGAGCGCATTCAGGCCCTGCATGCAGGTGGCGATGCAGTGAAGTCCAAACCCGCACCGAAACCCTCCATGGCTGCCCAGCTGCGTTCCCAGTCCCCCACCCAGCCCATGCCCAATGTGGCGATCGCCCAGGCCGAAGATACCGGCGGCGTCGTGGTCTTTGTGGTCGCCGGTATTGCCGTCGTTGCGCTGCTGGCCGGGGTGCTGGTGGCGGCGGGCGTGATCAACCTGCCGTTCTGAGCGCCTGCCGGTGACCGCCGGCCCCATCGGTGTCTTCGATTCCGGCGTCGGCGGCCTCACGGTCCTGCGCGCTCTGCGAGAACGCCTGCCGGACGCCGATTTCGTGTATCTCGGCGACACCGCCCGCCTGCCTTATGGCACCAAGAGTCCTGATACGGTGCGCCGCTATGCGCTGCAGGCGGCCGAAGCCCTGCGCTCGCGCCACGTACAGGCGCTGGTGGTGGCCTGCAACACCGCGTCCGGCTTTGCACTGGACGCCCTCACCGCGCGCTGGCCGGAGATCCCGGTGGTGGGCGTGGTGGATCCGGGCGCGGTCGCGGCCTGCCGGTGGTCAGTTCGCGGCGACATTGCCGTGATCGGCACCGAGGCCACCATCCGCGGCGGTGCTTATCAGGCGGCGATCCGGCGTTTGCGCCCGGATGCCCGCGTCCGGGTGCGGGCCTGCTCGGTGTTCGTGGCGCTGGCGGAGGAGGGCTGGTTCGACTCTCCGGCAGCCGAGGCGGTGGCGCGGGCCTACCTTGCCGACTGGTTCGACGGTCCGGAACCGCCGGACACGCTGGTGCTCGGCTGTACCCATTTCCCCGTGCTCGCCGGTCTGATCCGCGGCATCGTCGGCGATGAGCTGGCGCTGGTGGACTCCGCCTCGACCACGGCGACCGTTCTCGCGGAGCGTCTCGGTCCCCGAGTGGATGGCGGCGGCAGCGTGACGTTTCTCGCCACCGATGGCGCCGAGCGCTTCGCCACCGTCGGCAGCCGTTTCCTCGGCACGCCGCTCGATCCTGCTGCAGTTGAAATCGTCGATCTGTAGGCGAGCGCGTGTACGCGCCGCCCCCGGGCCGAGCGCACGCGCTCGGGCCTACAAGCGCCACGTCTGTAGGCGAGCGCGTGTACGCGCCGCCCCCGGGCCGAGCGCACGCGCTCGGGCCTACAAGCGCCACGTCTGTAGGCGAGCGCGTGTACGCGCCGCCCGCTGACGGAGGTCAGGCGTACTCGGTCTTGTGTTTGTGCTCGCAGAGGTCTTCGATGACGCAGGCGCCACAGCGTGGCTTGCGCGCGGTGCAGACGTAGCGCCCGTGCAGGATGAGCCAGTGGTGGGCATCTTTCAGGTAGGACTTCGGGATGTAGCGCAGGAGCTTGTCTTCCACTTCGCGGACGGTTTTCCCGCGCGCCAGGGGAATTCGGTTGGCAAGCCGGAAGATGTGGGTGTCCACCGCCAGCGTCGGCTCGCCGAAGGCGGTGTTGAGGACCACGTTCGCGGTCTTGCGGCCGACGCCGGGCAGGGCTTCCAGCGCCTTGCGTTCCGTCGGCACCTCGCCGTCATGCTGTTGGAGCAATGCAGCACAGGTCTTGATCACGTTTTTCGCCTTCGAATTGAACAGGCCGATATGGCGAATGTGCTGCTTCAGGCCGTCCTCGCCCAGGGCCAGGATCGCGGCCGGCGTGTTCGCCACCGGATACAGGCTGCGGGTGGCCTTGTTGACGCTGATATCGGTGGCCTGGGCGGAGAGGATCACCGCGATCAGCAACTCAAACGGCGTCGCGTACTCGAGCTCGGTAGTCGGCGTCGGGTTCGCCGCCTGTAGGCGGGCGAAAATCTGTTCGCGTTTATGCTGATTCATTGGCGTTGGTCCAGATACTGTTTGGCGGCAATCAACAGGCCCATGCCGATGAACGCGCCCGGTGGCAGGACTGCCAGCAGAAAGCCGCGATACGCCGGCACGACGGTGATCTCCCAGGTTGCGGCTGAGGGGCCGAACAGCTGTGCCATATCGGCAAACAGCACGCCTGTCCCGAGCAACTCCCGGAATCCTCCGAGAAGCACGAGGACGGCGCCGAAGCCAAGCCCCATCATAAGACCGTCATACGCCGACGGCAGCAGTGGCTGGCGGCTGGCGAAGGCTTCCGCGCGGCCGAGGATGGTGCAGTTGGTGACGATGATCTGCACGAACAGCGCCACGGTGAGGTAAAGCTCGTAGGCGAAGGCCTGCATCAGCAGGCTGACGCAGGTGGTGTAGCTGGCGATGATCAGCACGAAGGCTGGCAGGCGGGCGGCAGGCGGAACGTAGCCGCGGATCAGCGACACCGACGTGTTTGAACCGACGAGGACGATGAGCGTCGCCAGGGCCAGGCCGAGGGCGTTCACCACGCTGGTGGTGACGGCGAGCAGCGGACACAGACCCAGCATCTGCACCAGCGCAGGGTTGTTGGTCCACAGGCCCTCGCGGGCGATGGTCGCGCCGGATGTCTCGGGATGGGCGCCGTGTTCCGCGTGTGCTTCGCTCACCGGGCCTCCTCCAGCAGGGCGCGCCCGTCGTCTTCGAACCAGACCAGCGCGCGCCCGATCCCCCGTGCGATGGCCCGGGGCGTGATGGTGGCGCCGGTGAAGCCGTCGAATTCGCCGCCGTCGGCACGGACCGTCCATTGTGGCAGCGGTGGATCATCGAGTCCGCGGCCGCGGAAGGCGTCGATCCAGTCTGAGCGGCGACGCTCGATGTCGTTGCCGAGCCCGGGCGTTTCCCTGTGCGCCACCACCCTGACGCCGGCGACCCGACCATCCGGTTCGATGCCGAGCAGCACTTCGATGGGGCCGCCATAGCCGTCGGGAATGCGCACCGGAACGATGAGGGCCACGGCGCGGTCGTTGCGGCGGGCGATCACTGCCTCCCTCGGTTCCCGATGACCGAGCGCGGCGGCGTTGAGCGACACGCGCTGCTCGAGATCGATGTCCGCATCCGTAGTCGCTTCGAGGATCTCGTAAAGGGCCGCCTGGCGGACGCGCTCCTCCTGTGCCGCGATCCGCTCGCCGGTGAACGTGGCGGTGAGTGCGATCACGCCCACGGTGACGGCTGCGAACAGAGCGAGGCCCATGGCGTTGTGCATGACGGTGCGGAAGGTGCTCATGCGGAACGCTCCCGACCGTGACCGTAGACCCGCGGGCGGGTGAAGTGGTCGATGAAGGGGGCCGCGGCGTTCATCAGCAGCACCGCGAACGCCACCGCATCGGGATAGCCGCCGAAGGCGCGGATCATGTAAATCAGGACGCCGACGCCGATGCCGAACAGGAGCCGGCCGCGGGGGCTTGTGGCGCCGCTCACCGGATCGGTGACGATGAAGAATGCAGCGAGCATGGTGGCGCCGCCGAGCAGGTGAAACAGGGGCGAGCCGCCGCTGCTGGAACTGCCGCCGTCCCAGAACAGTACGGCACAGACGCCGAGTGCGGTGAGCATGCCGACGGGCGCATGCCAGCTGAACAGGCGCCGGACCAGCATCAGATACAACCCACCCGCCAGGAAAGCCAGGTTGACTGACTCCCAGCCGGCGCCGGCGAAGCGTCCGGCGAGGCCGCTGGCCGCTTGCCACTCGGCCACGGTCAGGGATTCCCGGTGCTTGAAGTGGTCCAGCGGCGTGGCGCCCGTGAGGGCGTCGGGAACGTCGGCGCTGCCGGCAAGGATCAGCCGGGCGGCTTCCATGAGCCCGGCGGGTTCGACGTCGGCGAGCCCCCTGGGCAGCGCCCAGGTGGTCATCTCCAGGGGAAATGACACCAGCAGGATGGCGTAGCCGACCATGGCCGGGTTGAAGGGATTCTGGCCGAGTCCGCCGTAGACCTGCTTGCCGAGCAGGATGGCGAGCGCGGCGCCGAGAAGCGTCATCCAGGCCGGCAGAAAAGGCGGCAACGCGAGGCCGAGCAGCAGGCCGGTGACCACGGCGCTGCCGTCGCCGAGCCCTGTCTTAAGCGATCGGTCACGCAGCCACAGCGCCAGCGCATCTGCGGCCAGGGCGCCGGCCACTGCCAGCAGCACGGTCAGAAGTACTGCAGGACCGAACAGCCACAGCAGTACGGCAAGGCCGGGCAGCGTTGCCAGGACCACCTGGGACATCACGCCGAAGGTACCGGGCCGTGAACGCATCATGGGTCCGTCGTCCGCGACCGGGCTCGGGCGACGACAGCGCCGACCCGTTTCAGGCGGGCCTTACGGGCGGTTTCCGCTGCTTCCCGCTCCCGCGCCAGCCGGGCCTGACGCCGTTCATGGCGCAGGCGTGCGTGTTCGGCCTCCGCGCGGGCAGTGTCCGCGCGGGCGATGTCTGCTTTCGCCTGGCGGTAGTCGGCCACCAGTGGGATCCGGCTCGGACAGACCCAGGCACAGGCGCCGCACTCGATGCAGTCCGAGAGGCCATGCTCCCGGGCGCTGTCGAGGTCGCCGGCGCGGGCGAAGCGATGCAGCAACTGGGGTTGGAGCTGGGCCGGACAGACCTCCGCGCAGGCGCCGCAGCGGATGCAGGGCTGTTCCACGCCGGTGGGCATGCCTTCGCCGTCGCCGGCAGCTAGCACGCAGGGGCTCCCGGCGCCGACGGGCGTGTTGAAATCGTCGATACGGCGGCCGGTGAGCGGACCGCCGAGGCGGATCTCCCGCAGCTGTTCACGGTCGAGGCCTCGGTCGGTGAGCAGGTCGCCAATGGTGGTGCCAAGGCGCACCTCCAGGTTGCCTGGTCGGTTCACAGCGATGCCGGTGACGGTGACGATGCGGCGCGTCAGCGGCTCGCCATGGACGATGGCACGGCCGGCGGCCCAGGCGGTGGCGACGTTATGGCAGAGCACGCCCAGGTGCAGCGGCAGACGACCGGAGGGGATCTCCCTGCCGGTGAGCAAGGTAACCAGTTGCCGCTCGCTGCCAGAAGGATAGAAGCGCGGCAGGATGCGCAGTTCAATGTCGCTGCCCGCCAGCGCTGCCTCCAGGGCGGCGATGGCCGTGGGTTTGTCGTCCTCGATGGCGACGATGACGCGGCCGGCGCCGGCCAAGTGCGCGAGCACGCGAACGCCCTCGATCACCGCGGCGCTACGTTCCGTCAGCAGGCGTTCGTCCGCTGTCAGGTGTGGTTCGCATTCGGCAGCATTGATGATCAGGCAGTCGATACCGTGGGCCGCCGCCTGTGCGAGTTTGGTGGCGGCGGGAAAGCGCGCGCCGCCTGCACCGACCACGCCGGCGGCCTGGAGATGCTGCAGCAGCAGCGCGGGATCGAGGTCCTGCCACTGGGGCAAAGGCGTGTGCTGCGCCGCGCAATCCTCGCCATCCACGGCGATTTCGAGCACCTGTAGGTCGTGGCTGCCGCGCCAGCCATCGGCGCCGACGATCCGGCCGGAGGTTGGCGCATGCAGCTGCAGGCCGGAACCATCGTCGGCTACGGCGACCACCTCGCCGCCGAGAACGTGCTCGCCGGGGTTGACGCATGGGCGGGCCTGGCCGCCGCCGTAGAGCGACAGCGGCAGGCGCAGTCGATCGAACAAGGGAGCGGGTTCGATGGGGAGATCCCGGGTGCGCTGCTTGTGGCTCGGCAGGTCGAGGCTGTGGGGCGGTACAGGGAGCTGATGACGACGGCGCATCATGCCTCGACGCCCTCCCGGGGGCGCATGTCGATGCAGTCCACCGGACAGGGCGGCAGGCATAGATCGCAGCCGGTGCATTCGCTTTCGATCACCGTATGCGTGAAGCCCCGGGCGCCGACGATGGCATCCACCGGGCAGGCGGCGATGCACAGCGTGCAGCCAATGCATTCGGCTTCGCGGATAGAGGCGACCCGGGGTTCGCCTGCGGTATCGGTGGCCAGCGGTTCTGGCGTGCGGCCCAACAGGTCCGCAAGGCGGATCACGGTGGCCTCACCGCCGGGCGGGCACTTGTTGATGGCGTCGCCGGCGGCGATCGCTTCGGCGTAGGGGCGGCAGCCGGGATAGCCGCACTGGGCGCACTGAGTCTGGGGCAGCAGCGCGTCAATGCGTTCCACCACCGGATCGTCATCGCCCTTGAAGCGGGCAGAGGCCAAGCCCAGCCCGGCGCCGCAAACGAGTGCGAGTGCGGTCATGACCAGGATGCCAGCGAGCATTTCCATCTCTTCAGGCCAGGCCCGTGAAGCCCATGAACGCCAGCGCCATCAGCCCGGCCGTGACCATGGCGATGGCCGGGCCGCGGAATGGCGCCGGAATCGCGGCCGCCGCCAGCCGTTCCCGCTGCGCGGCGAACATTACCAGGACCAGGCTGAAGCCAAGCGCCGCGCCGAGTCCGTAGAGCAGGGCGGCTACGAAGCTGCGCTCGGCGCCGATGTTCAACAGTGCGACGCCGAGCACCGCGCAGTTGCTGGTGATCAGCGGCAGAAAGACACCGAGAACACGGTACAGCAGCGGGCTGGTGTGTCGCACCATGATCTCGGTGAACTGCACCAGGGCGGCGATCACCATGATGAAGGCGATGATGTTCAGGTACTCGAGGCCCAGCGGTGCGAGGAGGTAGTGAAACACCAGATGGCTCGAAGCCGCGGCCAGCGTCAGGACGAAGGTGGTGGCCAGCGCCATGCTGAGGGCGGTCTCCACCTTGCTCGAGACGCCCATGAACGGACACAGCCCGAGAAACTGCACCAGCACGAAGTTGTTGACCAGGATCGCGCTCAGCAGGATGAGGAGGCTCTCGGTCACCGGAACGCTCGCAGTCGAAGTGCCCCGCCTCAGCGCACCGGCATGCCCGGCTCGGCGTCGGGCTCAGGCGCGATGAGGAAGATGTCCTTGCCCTCGCCGGCAGCCAGCACCATGCCTTCGGACACGCCGAAGCGCATCTTCCGTGGCGCCAGATTCGCCACCAGCACCACCAGACGCCCGTCGAGGTCTTCCGGCGCGTAGGCGCTGCGAATACCTGAGAATACCGTGCGCTTACCCAGTGCGCCGACGTCCAGCGACAGCTCGAGCAGCTTGTCGGCGCCGTCCACATGCTGCGCACTGATCACCCGCGCCACCCGCAGATCCACCCGGGTGAAATCGTCGATGCTGATGATGGCGTCGTCCTCCAGTTTGGTGGGGCGGGCTTCGGCAGCTGCAGGCTGCGGTGCCGCTTCCGACGCCTTGCCGGCCTCGATCATGGCAGCCACGGCCTTCGGGTCCACCCGCTGCTTGAGCGCCTGAAACGGCTCGATGCGCTGGGCGCCGAGCCAGCGACCGGAATCCGCCCAGCTCAATGGCTCGACGCCGAGGAAGGCCTCGGCCTGCTCGGCCATCTTCGGCAGGATGGGCTTCAGGTAGACCATCAGCACGGCGAACAGGTTCAGGCCCAGGCTGCACACCGCCTGCACGTCGGCCTCGCGGCCGGGCTCCTTGGCCAGCGCCCAGGGTTTGTGCGCGTCGATGTACTGATTGGCGCGGTCGGCCAGCGCCATGATCTCGCGGACGGCCTTGTTGAACTCCCCGGCCTCGAACAGCGGGCCGATGCGTTCGGCACCGGCGACGAAGGTCTGCCACAGCTCGGGGTCGGCACACTTCGCGGCCAGCACACCGTCGTGGCCCTTGTGAATGAAGCCGGCGCAACGGGAGGCGATATTCACCACCTTGCCGACCAGATCAGCGTTCACCCGGGCGACGAAATCGGCCAGCGATAGATCGATGTCGTCCGTGGTGGGGCTGAGCTTGGCGGCGAAGTAGTAGCGCAGGTACTCCGGGTCGAGATGATCCAGATAGGTGCGGGCATTGATGAACGTGCCCCGGGTCTTGGACATCTTGGTCCCGTCTACGGTGAGGAAGCCGTGGGTATGCACCTTCGTCGGCGTCCGGTAGCCCGCCGCATGCAGCATGGCCGGCCAGAACAGGGTGTGGAAGTTGACGATGTCCTTGCCGATGAAGTGATGCACCTCGGCGCTGCTGTCCGCATTCCAGATCTGCTCGAAGGTGACGGGGGCGTTGCCGCCGGCCACCAGGTGTTCGAGCGCCGCCATGTAGCCGATGGGTGCGTCCAGCCAGACGTAGAAGTACTTGTCCTCGGTGCCCGGGATCTTGAAGCCGAAGTAGGGCGCGTCGCGGCTGATATCCCAGGGGTGCAGGCCCACCTCGAGCCACTCGCGGATCTTGTTCGCCACCTCTGGCTGCAGGGTGCCGCTGCTGGTCCACAGTTCGAGAAAGTCCTGCAGTTTCGGCAGATCGAAGAAGTAGTGGGTGGAGGATCGCAGCTCCGGGACGGCGCCGGAGAGCGTGGAGCGCGGGTTCACGAGCTCGGTGGCCTCGTAGGTGGCGCCGCACTTCTCGCAGTTGTCGCCGTACTGATCTTCGGCGCCGCAGCGGGGGCACTCGCCCTTCAGGAAGCGGTCGGCGAGGAACATCTTCTTTTCAGGATCGAACAGTTGCTCGACCCGCTTGGTGTAGATGTAGCCGGCATCGGAGAGGCGCTTGAAGATCTCCTCTGCCCGCGTCCGGTTCTCTTCGGAGTGAGTGGTGTGGTAGACGTCGTGGCTGATGAGAAAGCCCCTGGAATCCCGCTCGTGAGCGAGTTTCATGTCGGCGATCAGCGCTTCCGGGGAGATGCCGAGCTGTTCGGCCTTCAGCATCATGGGGCTGCCGTGGCCGTCGTCGGCGCAGCCGTACAGGCAGAGCTCGCCGCGCAGGCGCTGATAGCGCACCCAGATGTCGGTCTGGATCTGCTCCAGCAGATGCCCGATGTGAAGATCACCGTTGGCGTACGGCAGGGCGCTGGTGACGTAAATGACGCGCCGGTCTTCAGCCATGATTGCCCTTTCCGAGCGAGTATTCGAGGGCGCGAAAGCTTACCCGCTCACCCTGGGGAATGCATCCGCCCGGATGCCTTCTCGATCCGCATCCGCAGTCGTGAATCGGTGGCACATGCGGGTTAAACTCGCGGCCCTTTGCCGGACGCCGCGCGAGGCCTGCATGACCGACATCACTGCCGAAGAGGTCCAGGACATCCTGGGCGCGTTTCGCGACCCCTATCTGGACCAGGATTTCGCCGCGGTTGCCCGTATCCGCGAGGTGGACGTGACGTCCGGAGATGCGGGGGCCCGCGTGCGCTGCGAGGTGGTGATCGGCTACCCGGCAGAGGGCGTGCGCGCGGACTGGGAGCAGAGGCTTTCGGCTCAGCTGGAGGCGCATCCAGGAATCGCGCATGCGGACGTGCGGCTGGCTTGGGAGATCGTCGCTCAGCAGCCGCAGCGGGATTTGGCCCACCTCGGGGAGGTTCGCAACATCATCGCGGTGGCCAGCGGCAAGGGCGGTGTGGGCAAGTCCACCACCGCAGTTAACCTGGCGCTGGCGCTGGCGGCAGAGGGCGCGAAGGTGGGGCTGCTCGATGCGGACATCTACGGTCCGAGCCAGGGCGTGATGCTGGGCATCGAGTCCGGCCGGCGGCCGGAGATTCGTGACGGCAAGCTGTTCGTGCCGATCAAGGCCCATGGCATCCAGGCCATCTCCATGAGCATGCTGGTGAACGAGGACACGCCCATGGTGTGGCGCGGACCCATGGTGTCCAGTGCGCTGCAGCAGCTGCTTACCCAGACTGCCTGGCACGACCTCGACTACCTGATCGTGGACATGCCGCCAGGAACCGGCGACATCCAGCTGACCCTATCCCAGCGCATCCCGGTGTCGGGAGCGGTGATCGTGACCACGCCCCAGGACATCGCGCTGATCGATGCGATCAAGGGCATCGAGATGTTCCGCAAGGTGGAGGTTCCGGTACTGGGGATCATCGAGAACATGAGCGTGCACGTGTGCAGTGCCTGCGGGCACGTCGAGCATCTGTTCGGCGAAGGCGGTGGCGCCCGCGTGGCGGAGCGCTATGACACCGTGCTGCTCGGCGCTTTGCCCCTGTCGCTGGCCATCCGTGAGCAGACCGATGCCGGCCGGCCTACGGTGGTGTCAGAACCGGATGGCCCCACCACCGCACTCTATCGGGATGTGGCCCGCTATCTGGCTGCACGGCTCGCTGCCCGCGGTGGCGGCGCGGCGAAGCCGGGACCGCGCATCGCCTTCATCGACGACTGACCTCTCTGGCGCCCGAGGAGGGCCGACATGACCATCAAGTCCGATCTGTGGATCCGGCGCATGGCTGAAGCGCACGACATGATCGAGCCGTTCGAACCCAGTCAGGTGCGGTATCTGGCGGACGGTCAGAGAGTGATTTCCTACGGCACGTCGAGCTATGGCTATGACGTTCGCTGTGCGCCTGAGTTCAAGGTGTTCACCAACATCCATTCGGCTGTAGTGGATCCGAAGAACTTCGATGAGCGCAGCTTTGTCGACATCGTGGGTGAGAGCTGCATCATTCCTCCTAACAGTTTCGCGCTGGCGCGAACGGTGGAATACTTCCGCATTCCCGAGAACGTGCTGGTGCTGTGCGTGGGCAAGTCCACGTATGCGCGCTGCGGAATCATCGTCAACGTGACGCCGCTGGAGCCGGCCTGGGAAGGACAGGTGACGCTGGAGTTCTCCAATACCACCAATCTGCCGGCGAAGATCTACGCCAACGAGGGCGTGGCGCAGATGCTGTTCTTCGAGTCGGACGAGGTGTGCTCGACGAACTATCGGGATCGCGGTGGCAAGTATCAGGGCCAGCGCGGCGTCACGCTGCCGCAGACGTGATGGCGGCAGAAAAGCTCGGCCCGTCCGCGCTGCGCGCGGCCTGGGCTCTCCCACGGGCCACGCTCGGGCTGGACGTTGTGGGAGACTGCAGGCGACGCAGCGATCGCTGACTGGTCCAGCTACGAAGTGTTGTCCTTGAAAGCTCGGCCCGTCCGCGCTGCGCGCGGCCTGGGCTCTCCCACGGCGCTTCGTAGCGGCGTGATGTCAGTCGAGGATGGAGTCGAGCGCCAGGGTCAGGCGGCGGCCGTCCACGTGCTCGAGGCGTACCAGCAGATACTCGTGGTCAGGTGCGACCCAGATCCACGTCTCCCGGTCCGAATCGTGCTCCCGCCGCAGCAGGACGGTGTCGAAACGGCCCGCCGGGACGTTCAGCTCCGGCGTGCCGACGACGCGCAGCAGGTACTCGTCCGGTTCGCCGCCGTTGCTGACCTCGTAGCTGAAGCTGTCGCCCACCACGTAGTCACCCCGGGACAGGTCCCGCTGCAGTGCCAACTGCCAGCTCACCGGATCGTAAACCAGCCCGTCGAGCTCGCGGATTTCCTGCCGGTCACCGCTGCGAGTCACCTTAGGCACGGACCAATCGAATTCCAGGCGGCGGTCGCGGCTGCCGATGAGTCCGCTGCGACGATCTGAGTAGCTGCTCGGGCGCAGCGTTCCATCTTCATCCTGAGAAAAACGTGCACTTTCTTCCATGTGAGCCATGAACGCGCTGACGCGGGAGGCGAAGTGGAAGTCGCCGTTGTCGCCATGCCTCAGCTCGCGGGTGCCCGTAGCCGTCACAGGCACGCCTTCGTAGGTGACGCGATACCGGGCGCGGAACGGACTCGGTTCCCAGGTCGGCGCCGACCTGACCGCGGCCGCAGGCGTCGCCTGGCCATCGTCGGTGTTCGTTTCGGCGTCGACTTCCGCTGCTGCCAGCAACGGGCAGAACAGCAGGAACGAAACCAGCAAGCGGATCATGCAACCTCCAAGGTGTCGCCGGCCGCAGCGGCATTGTCAGTATCGGCCATCACGAGGCGGAAGCGCGCGCCGCTTTCAGGCAGCGGCGTTCCGTCCAGGATCACCTGCGTTTGCTCGAGCTGCAGGCGACCGTTGGCATACCAGTCTAGGACCCGCGGATAGAGCAGATGTTCCCCGCGCTGAACCCTGGCAGCCAATTGCAAGACATCATCCTCTGCTTTGATGGGAACCACCACCTGCGCGATGACGGGCCCGGCATCGAGTTCCGGCACCACCACGTGCACGCTGGCGCCATGCTCGCGATCACCGCGGGCCAGCGCGCGCGCATGGGTATCGAGGCCACGGTGCTCCGGCAGCAGCGACGGGTGGATGTTGAGCAGGCGCGGGCTGTAGCGCTCGACGAACGCGGGTGTCAGGACCCGCATGAAGCCGGCCAGCAGGATCAGGTCCGGTTCCAGGGCGTCGATGGTGGTGGCGAGCAGGGCCTCGAACGCGGCGCGATCTGCATGCGGACGATGGTCGAGGCATGCAGCGGTGATGCCGGCGCTGCGAGCGATGTCGAGCCCCCGGGCGCCGGGCCGGTTACTGATCACGCCCACCACTGTGGCCGGAATCTGCCCGCAGCGGACGTGGGCCAGGATGGCTTCCAGATTGCTGCCACGCCCGGACAGCAGGACGACCACCCGCGTGGTCACGTCGGACCGCGTCTCGCCGGACCGGGTCACGCTAGGCCCAGGCACCGTGGATACGGGCGTGGCCGTCGCCGGGCACCTCGAGGATGACGTCGCCGTCCGCTGCGGTGCCAGCCGGAACCACGCTGCCGAGGCACCAGGCGTGCTCGCCCGCCGCAGCAAGTTCGGTGAGGGTCCGGTCTGCGTCCTCCGCCGCCACGCAGAGGACGAAGCCGACGCCGCAGTTGAACGTGCGCAGCAGTTCCAGATCATCGATGCCGCCAGCGGAGCGCAGCCAGGCGAAGACGTCGGGCAGGGTCCAGCTTCGCAGGTCCACGTGACAGGCGAGCTCCGCCGCCCGATCCCGCGGGAACATGCGCGGCAGGTTTTCCGGCAGTCCGCCACCTGTGATGTGGCTCATGGCATGAATGCCGAGGTCAAGGCCCAGCAGGCGCTGCACTGCAGCCACGTAGATTCGGGTCGGGGTGAGCAGCTGCTCGAGCAGTTCCTTTTCCCGGTTGAGGTCGACGCTGGAATCGGACAGCACGCGCCGGATCAGGGAGAAACCGTTGGAGTGGGGGCCGCTTGCGGCCAACGCAATGAGGACGTCACCGGCCGCCACGTTGCTGCCGCGGATGATCCGCTTGCGCTCCACCACGCCGACACAGAATCCGGCCAGATCATAGTCGCCGCGGGCGTAGAAGCCGGGCATTTCTGCGGTCTCGCCACCGGCCAGCGCACAGCCCGCGAGTTCGCAACCCCGGGCGATGCCGGTGATCACCCGGGTCGCCACGTCCAGGTCGAGGGCGGACGTGGCGTAGTAGTCCAGGAACAAAAGCGGCTCGGCGCCGGTCACTAGAACGTCGTTGACGCACATGGCCACCAGGTCCTGCCCGACGCCGTCGTGGCGATCATGGTCGATGGCGAGCTTGAGTTTGGTACCGACGCCGTCGGTACTGGTCACCAGCACGGGTTCCTCGAGATGGCTTGGGACCCGCGTGAGCGCGGCAAAGCCACCGAGGCCGTCGAGCATCTCCGGCCGCCGCGTGCGCTCTGCAGCCGGTGCGATACGGCGGACCAACTCGGCACCAGCGTCGATGTCGACGCCTGCGTCGCGATAGCTGAGACCATTGTGGCCAGTCTGAGGGCCAGTGTCGGAAGGGGTGTTCAAGTCGATGTCGCTCCTTGCCCGGGGACCTCGAGGGCCCCTGACCGGTGCCTCCATCGAGTACACTGCGGCGCATGCCAACGAGGAAGCGCGACATGTTAGCAGATCGTCCCTTCTGGGCGTGGTGGCTGTGCCTGCTGCTGCTCAATATCCCGGTGACTGTGAACGCCGGTGTGGATCCGTATCAGGTGTCGGTGCCGGTGGCCGACCAGAGCAGCTCGGCGCGGCGGGCGGGCGAGCGTGCGGCCCTCGGCCGCATCCTGATCCGGCTCACGGGCAACCCTGAGGTCATCGAGCGGCCCGAACTCGCCGCAGTCCTGCGGGCCCCCCAGAACCTGTTCGTCCGCTCCGGTTATGCGCGCATCACCGACCCGGACCTGGCGGCGGCCCATCCGGAGGCGCGTTGGCTGCTGGAGTTGGAAGCGGACCGCCAGGGCATGCTGGAACTGTTGGCAGACGCTGGCATCCCGGCCTGGACCGGGCGGCGCCCGGAGATCCTGGTGGTGATGCTCAAGGAGGATGACAGCGGTGAACGCACGCTGCTGGAACCGACCTCGGATGAGGCTCGTGCGCTGGTCAGGCTTGGACGCGACCGGGGTCTGCCGCTGGTGGTGCCGCTGCTGGATCTGGAAGATCAGTTGGCGCTGGACACCTCCGCCCTGTGGGCCCGTTTTACGGATGCCACGGCGCCACTGGCGAAGCGCTACCGGCCGGATGCCGTCGTCGTGTTGCGCCTGTACCAGGACGCGTTCGGACGCTGGCTGGCGGACTGGGAAGGCGAGGTGGGGGGCGAAACCGTAGGCGCTGCCGTGGAGATCGAGTCGCCGCAGGCCGCCCCTGCAGAACTGGTGGATCGACTCGCCAGCCGCCTCACCGCACGCTATGCACTACAGCTCGGCGGTGACTCCGGCAGCGGCGAGACCCTGTGGCTGCAGGTGGACGGGCTGCCGCGGATCGAGGCTTATGCCGGGTTGATGCGCTATCTCCAGGGTGTCTCCGGCGTGCGGGGGGTCCGACTCATTCAGGTCCGTGACCGCTCGCTGCTGCTCCGCCTGGACAGCACCGATGCCGGCGAACGACTGCTGGATCTGCTCCGTCTGGAGGCCAGGCTTGAGCCGCGGGCCACTCCGGAGTACATCGGTGACGTCGCGATCTGGCGTGCGGTCTGGCTCGTTGACGGCGGATGACCGAGGGCACCGGACAGCGGGCGATGCAGCTGCCGCTGGGCCTGCGGTTGCGGGACGGCGCCACGTTCGCTGCATTCGAACCAGGCACTAACGGTGCCGCGCTGGCGTGGCTGCACGCGCGCGTGGCGAGCGGCGCCGATCGCGGCTGGCTGTGGGGGGCGCAGGGCAGCGGCCGTACCCACCTGCTGGAAGCGGTCTGCCATGCCGCCATGGAACGCGGTCAGCGGGCCATCTGTCTCAGCCCGGAACTGGTGGCGGACGATCCGGCCGCGGTGCTGCAGGATCTGGATCAGTGTCGCGTGGTGGCCCTGGATGACTGCGGTCGGCTGGCCGGCCAGCGCAGCGTGGAGCTGGCCCTGTTCGAGCTCTGCAATGGGTTGGCGGAGCGGGGTGGACTGTTGCTGCTGGCGGCCGATGCCGCACCGCTGAGCTACGCCTGGGGCCTGGCGGATCTGGCCTCGCGACTGGCCGCGGCCGCCGTGTTCCGGCTGCAGCCACTCGATGACGCGGGGAAAGTGGCCGCGCTGCAGCGGCGCGCGCGCCTGCGTGGCCTGGAACTGCCTGGGGCAACGGCGCGGTTCATTCTCAGTCGCGCTGACCGCTCGCCCGAGGCGCTGTTCGGACTGCTGGGCGAGCTTGACCTGGCATCGTTGTCCGCCCAGCGGCGCCTGACGATTCCGTTCGTCCGCGATCTGCTGCTTAAGCGAGCGGCGTTGTGACGGCCCCGGCCCGGATCCTGTTCACGGGTGGTGGCACTGCGGGGCATGTGACGCCGAATCTGGCGTTGATGGCGCGCCTGTCCGAGGCCGGCTGGGACGTGCACTACGCGGGCTCGAAGGCGGGCATCGAGCGAGACATCGTCGCAGCCACCGGCGTGCCCTATCACGCCCTGCCCACCGGCAAGCTGCGTCGCTACCTGTCGCTCGAGAATCTGCTGGACGTGTTCCGGGTGCTCGCGGGTATCGTCGCCGGCTGGCGTCTGGCCCGGCGGCTGCGTCCCGACGTGGTGTTTTCCAAGGGCGGCTTCGTCTCCGTTCCGGTGGTGGTGGGTGCGCGGCTGGCGGGCATTCCGGTGCTCGCCCACGAGTCCGACTGCTCCCCAGGTCTGGCCACCCGTCTGGTGGCGCGTTACGTGGCCGCGGTTTGCACGAACTTTCCTGACACCCGCATCCCTGGCGCAGCGCGAGTCGTGCACACGGGGACGCCGCTGCGGGCGGGCCTGTTGCAGGGTTCCCGCGCGGCGGGAATCGATCACGCGGGTCTGGCCGGTACCCGGCCGGTGCTGCTGGTGGTGGGCGGCAGCCTCGGTTCCGCTGCGCTCAATGCCTGCGTGCGGGCGGCACTGCCCGACCTGCTCGAGCGCTTCGAGGTGATCCACATCGGCGGCCGGGGCAACCTGGATCAGGAGCTTGCGCAGCCGGGCTATGCCCAGTTCGAGTTCGTCGCCGACCCGTACGCGGATCTGCTGGCGGCAGCCGATGTGGTGGTGTCCCGGGCCGGGGCCAACGGCCTGCTGGAGTTGCTGCAAGCCGGCAAGCCCACGCTACTGGTCCCGCTGGGGACGGCCGCCAGTCGAGGCGATCAGATCGAGAATGCCCAGTGGGCCGTGACGCAGGGTCTGGCGCGTCAGGTGTTGGAGGCGGAGCTGGACACGCCGCGCCTGCTCGAAGAGCTCGATGCGGTGCTGGCGCAGCGGCAGGACCTGCTGCTGCGGCTCGCGGCCTTCAGTGTTCCGGACAGTGAGCGGCTGCTGCTGGACCTGCTCGCGGAGCTGGCCGGTCAGCCCGCGGTGGGTGCGGCCTTCCAGGAGGCGCGGCGTTCGTCCGCGCATGACTCGAAGTAGCCGGCCATGTAAAGCGCCAGCATGTGCTTGAGTTCTTCCCGCATCATGTCAGCGTGATCCGGTGCTGCGCTGCCGCAGCGGTACAGTACAGCTTTGGCCGTCTCCACCACCATCAGCAGGCAGCGATGACGGCGTTCGGGGTCGACGCCGGGAAACGCTTCGCCGAGCAGCACCTCGAGGGAGCCGAGCAGTTCGGCCCGGAGCTTTTCGGCGTGGGGGCGCAGGGGGCCATCCTGGACGCCGCCGGACCAGATGCCGGCGAAACCCGGAAAGCTCGCGTACAACGCGGACAGGCCATCCACCACCGAGCCCACCCAGTCCGCGGTGATGCCCTTGCGCGTGTCCTTGAACTGCTGCCGCACGGCGCTGTGCAGATACTTGCGGATCTGCGCCCGGTAGCTGTCCACCAGGTGCGCGACGGCGGCATCCCGGTTCGGAAAGAACTGATAGAACGAGCCGATGGAGGTGTCGGCACGCTCGGCGATGCCCTTGGTGGTGATGGCGTCGTAGCCCACTTCCTCGAGCAGTTCGCCGGTGGCCCGCAGCAAGGCACGGACACGCTCCCGCCCTCGGGCCTGGGAGGGTTCGCGGCGGCGCTGCAGAGGGGTGCTACTCATAGAATCAGTATACCCGCTTGTGCCCATGCAATGGGTCCGATGTGCCTGCCGCGTTGCGGATGTGCCTCTGCCCGGCCCGTGTACAATGGCGCGCCATTTCCTGCGACCGACCGGGGGCGTCGCTGCACCATGCTGAAAATTCTCACCCTGAACCAGATTGCGCTCGAAGGCCTTGAGCGTTTTCCGCGGGACCGCTATGAACTCGGCTCCGCGGTTCCCGACCCGGATGCCATTCTGGTGCGCAGCGAAAAGCTGTCTGCGGAGTACGCGACGCCACGGTTGCGTTGCGTCGCCCGGGCCGGCGCCGGCGTCAACAACATCCCGGTGGAGGCCATGACCCGCAACGGCATAGTCGTATTCAATACGCCGGGTGCGAACGCGAACTCGGTGAAGGAGAGCGTGATCACCGCCATGCTGCTGGCATCCCGGGACGTGGTGGGTGGCGTGCGCTTCGTCCACGATCTTGCCGGCGTCGGCGATGCGGCCGAACTGGGTCGTCAGGTGGAGGCCGAGAAGAAGCGCTTTCGCGGTACGGAGATCGCAGGCAAGACCCTCGGCGTAGTCGGTCTCGGAGCCATCGGATCCATGGTGGCGGATGTGGGCCTGCGTCTGGGAATGAAGGTGCTGGGCTACGATCCGGCCATTTCCGTAGACAGTGCCTGGCGCCTGCCCAGCGACGTGCAGAAAATGGAAAACCTCTACGCTCTGCTGTCGCGCTCCGACTACATCTCCCTGCACGTACCGGTGCTGCCGGACACCGTCGGGCTGATCAACGACGAACGGCTGAAAGTGACCCGTCCGGGAGCTGTCCTGATCAATTACGCCCGGGACGAGATCGTGGACCCGCTGGCGGTGGCACGGGCCCTCGATGCCGGTCATCTCAGGCGCTATGTCTCGGACTTCCCCGCCCCGGGGCTGATCGGTCGGCCCGACGTCATTTTCACGCCGCACCTGGGCGCGAGCACGGGCGAAGCCGAGACCAACTGCGCGATCATGGCAGCGGATCAGATCATCGACTTTCTGGAGAACG
>REEU01000120.1 GCA_007694905.1 Gammaproteobacteria bacterium
TCAGGCGTGACGCAGATCGCGACGCCCGCTTCGCGGACGTCAGCTCCCACTGACGTTTCGCAAGAATCTTGCGCCTTGCCGGTGGGAGCGAAAGTCGACCCGCAGGGTCGGCTTTGCGATCGCAGACTGCCGCCGGGCTCGGGCATGACGCAGATCGCGACGCCCGCTTCGCGGACGTCAGCTCCCACTGCCGCCACAAAACGACCCTCCGTATCAATGGGTTGAGTGTTGTTCCATGAGAGGCAGACAGCCGCCTCGATCCTGCTTCAGAGCGGAACGGATCCCGTGAGTCGCTGGCAGGCTTCGCGGTAGCGGGCCAAGGTGTTCTCCACCACGTCCGGCGGCAGCTCGGGACCGGGTGCGGTCTTGTCCCAGCGGCCGGCAGCCACCAGCTCCTCCAGATAATTGCGCACGTATTGCTTGTCGAAGCTCGCCTGCTCGCTGCCGGGCTGCCAGCTGTCCGCCGGCCAGAAGCGGCTGGAATCCGGCGTGAAGATCTCGTCCACCAGCACGGGCTCGGTGCTGCCCGGCGAGAGGCCGAACTCGAATTTCGTGTCGGCCAGGATGATGCCGCGTTCCGCAGCGTATGCGCCTGCCGCGCCGTAGAGATCGAGGGTCAGCTGTCGCAATCGCAACATGAGGTCCTCGCCTACCCGCGCCGCTGCGTCTTCGAAGGCGATGTTCTCGTCGTGCCCCGTAACGGCCTTGGTGGCGGGCGTGAAGATGGTCTCCGGGAGCTGGTCGCCGTTGCGCAGGCCTAACGGCAACGCAACGCCGCATACGGCGCCGCTGCGCTGATAGTCCTTCCAGCCCGACCCGGCCAGATAGCCGCGGGCGACGCACTCGATGGGCACGACGTCCAGCTTGCGGCAGAGCATGCTGCGGCCTTGCAGGTCGCGCCTCTGTGACATCGTCAGGCCGGGCAGCAGGTCGGGGTCCGTCGCGATGAGATGATGGTCGATGCGGTCCGCGAAGTGCTCGAACCAGAACGTGGAGATGCGGGTGAGCAGGACGCCCTTGCCCGGCACGCCATTGCCCATGACAACGTCGAACGCGCTGATGCGATCGGTGGCGACGATGAGCACGCCCGGGCTGCCGTCCGGAAGGTCGATGTCGTAGAGGTCGCGCACCTTGCCCTGCCGCTTGTTCGGCAGCGGGAGGTCCGTTTCCAGCAGGGCATGGCTCATAATGGCCGCGTCCTCATCGGGCTGTGGTGCCGCCGTCGACCATGTACACCGAGCCGGTGACGAAACGCGACTCGTCGCTGGCGAGGAAGAGCATGACGTTGGCGACATCCTCGGGCTGACCGTAAGCGCCCAGCGGAATGGTACCCGCGATCTGGGCGTGGGCAGCCTGGGCATCGCCCGGGAAGAAGCCGTCCTCGAGTGAACGCATCATTCGTGTCTCGATGGGCGCCGGATTGACGGTGTTGACCCGGATCCGATCCGGCGCGCCCTCGAGGGCCGCGGTGCGCATCAGACCGATCACGGCGTGCTTGCTGGTGATGTAAGGGGACACCCCAGCCGCACCACCCACACCTGCCACCGACGACGTGATGACGATGGACCCGCCGCCGCGGCGCTTGAGCGCCGGCATGGCGTACTTCAGGCCGAGCCACACGCCGCGGACATTGACCGCCATGACGCGATCGAAGGTGGCCACGTCCTGATCGACGATGGCCATCACGGACCCCTCGATGCCGGCATTGGCGAGCAGGATATCGACGCCGCCGAACGCCTTCTCCGCCGCCGCCACATAACCTTCCGTGGCAGCCGGGTCGGTGACGTCGGCAGCGACCCAGGCGGCCTCGGCCCCGAATTCGCCCGCCGCCGCTTCCAGTGCCCCCGCATCCAGGTCCACCAGGAGCACCTTCGCGCCCTCCGCCACGAAACGGCGCGCGGCCGCGACGCCGATGCCCCCGGATCCTCCGGTGATGATCGCTACCTTGCCGTCCAGTCGTGCCATACCCCCCCCTTAAGCCAAAGTGGTTCCGAAGCGCCAATCAGGCGCTCGCGTTCAGCGCCTGCTCGAAGTCCCCGAGCAGATCCGCCTCGTCCTCGATGCCGACGCTGATGCGGATCAGCGAATCGCGGATGTCCATGCTGGCGCGCCGCTCGGGCCCCATCTCATGGTAGATCGTATGCGCCACCGGAATCGCCAGTGTGCGGTTGTCGCCCAGATTGCTCGATGACACCACCACCTCGAGCCGATTCAGGAACGCGAACAGATCCACGTTCGGGTCCAGCTCGAAGCTGAAAATGGCGCCCGGATGGCGGAACAGGCGGACCGCACGCGCGTGCTGGGGATGATCTGCGAGTCCCGGATAGAACACGCGATCAACGAGACGATGGTCTGCGAGCATGGTCGCGAGCGCCTGGGCATTGGCGCAGGCGCGATCCATTCTGAGCGCCAGGGTCTCCGCACCGAGGGCCACGAGTTGGGCCGCGTCGGGTGCCAGACTGGCACCGAAGTCCCGCAATCCCTTCTTGCGGATCTGCTGCAGCCCCCACTGCTCCGGCGGCTGTTTGCGGTAGCCCTCGAAGATGTTGGGACACCGGGTCCAGTCGTAGAGGCCGGTATCGGTGACGGCACCGCCGAGTACCGAACCGTGTCCAGCGATGTACTTCGTCAACGCGTTGATGATCAGCCCGGCGCCGACGCTGCGGGGCTGAAACAGCCAGGGCGAGGTCATGGTGTTGTCCACCACGTAGAGCAGGCCCCGGTCGCGACACAACTCGCCGATGGCCTCGAGGTCGGTCACCTGGGTGCGCGGATTGGCGATGGTCTCCACGAACACCAGCCGGGTCTCCGGCCGCAGGGCGTCCGCCACCGCGTCCACGGAGGTGGCATCGACGAAACTCACCTCGACGCCGAAACGGCCGAAGCTGGCGAACAGACTGTTGGTGTTGCCGAACAGAAAGCTCGACGAGACCATGTGGTCGCCGCGTGCCAGCAGGGCAAACAGGGTGGAACCGATCGCACCCATGCCGGTCCCGAAGGCGATACTGCCGAGGGCACCCTCCATGCGCGTGATTTTGCGCTGCAGCGCTTCCACCGTGGGATTGGATTGCCGCCCGTAGGAATAGCCGGCCTGGCGGCCTTGAAATACGGCGGCGAGATCCCGCGCATCCTCGTAACCATAGGCCACCGAGGCATGCACGGGCTTGTGCAGCGAGCCGTGCTCGATACCGTCACTGCGGTCGGAGTGCAGGATGCGGGTGGTGAATCCCGGCGCATCCCGGTCGGCGGAGCTCATGGCTGCAGGGGTCCTGCGTCGACTCGATCGGAGAGGCGCGTACTGTACGCAACTGCTCGAGGTCGCGCTACGCGTGGGGTCGGCTCAGGCCCGGGCGCTGTCGCGCAGCGAGAACTCATGGGCGACGCGACGCATCTCGTCGACACCCAGCGTGAGGCAGCGCCGCAGCGTCTCCCGGTCCACAGGCCGGCTGAAGATGAAGCCCTGGATCTGATGACAGCCCTGCTGCCTGAGATAGCGGAGCTGCAGTTCGTTCTCAACGCCCTCGGCGATGATGTCGAGGCCTAGACCACGGGCCATGTGGATGATGGCATTGACGATGCTGGCATCGTCACCGTCCACGCGGATGTCGTTGACGAACGTGCGATCGATCTTGAGGGTATCCACCGGAAAGCGCTGCAGATAAGACAGCGACGAGTAGCCGGTGCCGAAGTCGTCGATGCCAATGCGCACGCCACGCGCCGCGAGCCGACGCAGCTTCGGCACGATCAGCTCCATCTCGCGCATGATCGCGCTCTCGGTGATTTCCAGCCTGACGCCTTCCGGTGCGAGGCCGGTCTCCTCCAGCAGGGCGAGCAGGCCGTCGACAAAGTCCGGCTGCTCCATCTGGGTGGCGGAGATGTTCAAGGACAAAGTGAGGCCCGCATGGCCCTCCCGGCGCCAAGCCGCCACTGCGGAGCAGGCCTTGTGCTGGATGCAGCGGTCCACCTGAACAATGAGCCCGGTCTCCTCGGCCATCGGAATGAAGTCCAGAGGCTCTACCAGCCCGCGCTCTGGATGACGCCAGCGCGCCAGCGCCTCGACGCCGATGATGCTGCCGGCTTCGAGGTCGATCTGGGGCTGGAAATAGGGCTCGAGTTCGTCATTGATCAGCGCGTTGCGCAACTCCCGCTCCAGCACGAGCAGGGTGGAAAACTGAGCGTTCATCTCCGGAGCGAAGAACTGGTAGCCGTTCTTGCCGCGCTCCTTGATGGCGTACATGGCGATGTCGGAACTCTGGATCAGCGCCTCCACGGACTCACCCGCGTCCGGAAACACGGAGATGCCGATGGAGGCGCCGACGAACAACTCGTGGTCGTCCACCTGAAACGGTCCCGACAAACGCTCGAGCACCTTCTGGGCGACGCCGGCCGCATCTTCGTGGCCGCGGAGGTCCGGCAGCAGCAGGCAGAATTCGTCGCCGCCGAAGCGGGCCAGGGTGTCGCCGGCGCGGACACAGTTGCGGAGGCGGTCCGCCACTTGCTTGAGCAAGCGGTCACCCACCGTGTGACCCAACGTGTCGTTCACCACCTTGAAGCGGTCGAGATCGAGAAACATCACCGCGAGCCGACTGCAATTGCGGCGCGCCTGGGTGACGGCCAGTTCGAGCCGGTCCCGGAACAGCGCCCGATTGGGCAGATGGGTGAGCAGGTCGTGGTAGGCCTGATAGCGCACCATCTCCTGGGCGCGCTTGCGCTCGGTGACGTCACGGATGATGCCGTAGGTGCCCAGGAACGCGCCCTCCTGATCGCAGAGACCAGGGCTGTAGATACCGGTGGCGGTCACTTCCACCACCAGATCCCCCTGGGCGTGTCCGTCCCGTGCAGGCCCGCCCTTAGCGGGCAGGCGCGAACGCAGCCGCAGCTCCACGTCCCGCGAGGCCCGATCACCGGTCCGACGTTCGTTCATCACAAAGCGCGCCAGCTCGAAATCCTGTTCCTGGACCACCACCGAATAATGCCGGCCGAGGAGCGCGTCCCGGGACCAGCCGAGAAGCGCGGCCGCCCGATCGTTGATGAAGCTGAAGCAGCCCTCGGGATCCAGCAGGTAGACCATGTCGGGTGCGTGATCGATCATGAAGCGATGCAGGCGCTCGGACTGGGCCAGCCGCTTCTCGGCGAGCCGGGCACGCCGTTCGAGCTCCAGAGCCTGACGGACTCGGGCCAGCGTGGAGCAGAGCTCCTCCGGCTCGAAGGGCTTGCGCAGGAAGTCCACGGCACCGCGGGTCAGCGCCTGCTTGACGTAATCGAAGCTGGTCTCGCCGCTGAGGACCACGATCCGGGTCTCGAGATTGCGCTCGCAGATGGCACTGATGACGTCGAGACCGGACATGTCGGGCATGACCAGATCGAGCAGCATCATGTCGGGTGTGGGCGCCTGCTCCAGGCGGGCCAGGGCGGCACAGCCTCCAGCTGCCACTTCCACGCCGTAGCCGCGGCTGCTGAGAAGCGAGCGCAGGGACTCGCGCAGACCGTGCTGGTCGTCAACGATAAGTACGGACATGCTGGCTGCCGGCGGTTCATCTGCGGCCGGTCCGCTCAAACTTTCTGCAAGACTCACGAGCCCCGCATCGCGAGCGCTGATCATCGGGTTTCCATCTCCAAGCCCATCCCGCCGAGCGCGCCACCGCCGCCACGCCTCCCCATCGGTGCCGGACAGCACCACCAACCGCGTTCCTGCGCGAGAGTGCTTATAGAGACTATAGTGGCAAAATGCCACCTTAGCCCGGCGCCGCAATGGGGCCGGCAGGCGGTCACTCGCCGCCGTAGCCGGTCATCTCCAGGAACCCGCAGCCCGGCACGGGTCCGTCCAGGCACACCTGTCCTTCCCAGTAGCGTACCGCCAGCCGATTGAGCTGATCGTCATGGCGCGCCACCACGCGTCCGGCAATGCCCACCTTCGGGATGCTGAGTCGCCACGCCACCGGCCAGTTGCCGCCGTCCCCGTCCTCCCAGGTGCGCAACGGCTGCAGGTCGAAGTCGTCCCGGCCAAGGGGTGTGGTAGTGCCGTCCGCGGCCACCAGCATGCCGGCGCTGGCGGCATCGATGCTGCCGTCGTCGCGCCGGATCTGAAACACCTTCAGATCCCTGCCGTCGTCCAGATGCAGTGCAAACCAGTCCCAGCCGGTCTGACCCGCATCGAGGACGCTGGTGCTCCACTCCCGGTCCAGCCAGCCGAGGCCGGTCACCGCGTAGCGTTCGCCGTCGAGCTCAATGTGCCCACGGGCCTGCATGCGGGTGAAGGAGTAGTAGTAGGACGCATTGCCCTCGCTCGCGCTCTTGCGGGAGTAGCCGCGGTCACCCTGCAGGATCGGTCCACGCGGGTCATCGAAACTGAGCTCGACGTGATAGGGGCGCGCCGTATCGTCGACCCGGGCCTCGAGTTTGAGCGGAAACATCTCGGGCGCGCGGGTGGCGGCCAGACGCCAGTCTTCCAGCCAGGCTGCAAACGGCTCCGGCGTGACGCCGGCAAGACCGAGTTCGCCACGGGCGAAACGCTCGCTGGCCTGATGCACGCCGTCAGGACCGCTGAGCGCCACATGCGCCATCCATACCTGACGCGTGCGCCAGCGGCTGGCGTTTTCGTCGGCGTCCGCAGCGGGCGGCGACAGGGCTTGGCGGAACAGCGTGAACTGGACGCCGAAGGGCCGTCCACGTGCGTCCTCGACATGGGCGACCAGATACCACCACTCGCTGCGATAGTCCGGATGCGGCCCGTGATCTTCGGGAAAGTGGAACGGTCGCGGGCCATCCGCCACCGCGAAGCCGGCGTCGGCCTCGCCGCCGATGAGCGCACCGAGATCCAGGCCCGGACGCAACTCGCCGGCGGCGCCGTAGCCCTCCAGCGACGCGCAGATCAAAAGCAGCAGGGCGATGCGCTCACGCATGAACACGGGCCTCCGCCAGCAGCACGGCGGGGTCGGCACGCCACACCGCCAGGGCCGGCGCCAGGGCAGCCGCCCAGCCGGCCAGCAAGCCGATGCCCAGCGCCTGCAGGAACAACCAGGGTGGAAAGGACCAATCCAGACTCCAACCGAAGGCGCGGACGTTGACCACCTCGATGAGGATGATGGCGACCAGCACGCCCAGCGGCAGGGCCAGCAGCACCGCGCTGATGGCCAGCAGGCTCGCCTCCCCAAGGTTCAGCCAGGCCGGCAGGGCACGGTCCACCCCCAGGGTTCGCAGGATACCGTACTGGGCGCGGCGCTCGAGGCCCAGCGCCGTAAGCGCGGCGAACAGGCCGAATGCGGCCACTGCCCCGGCAATGGACTTCAGCACACCCGTCACTTCGAAGGTGCGCTCGAAGACACCTCGGGCGATCGCCAGCAGTTCGTCGTTGCGCCGGACCCGGGTTCCGTCCGGCGCCGCCAGGACCAGCTCCGCCGCAATCTGATCGGCGTCGGCATCCGCCCGCAGGCCGTGGACCTCGACCGCAAGCTGCCCCGAAAGGACCGGCACACCCGTGGCCTCCGGCACCAGGATCAGGCCCGGCCCGGCACCGTACTCACGGAACACGCCGGTCACGGTCAGCTCCCGGACACCGTCCGCAACCGGCAGGCGCAGCATCGATCCCGGCATCAGGCCGAGGCGTCGCGCGAGCGGCTCGCTGACGGCAAGCCCATCGTCGGCGAAGCGACCGGCCAGCAGGGCCAGCCCCAGATCGGCGGGCACGTTGCCCTGCCTGCGGATGTGGCTGACCCGCACCGGTTCCCCGGCAATGCGATCCGACCAGCTGACCCGGACCACGTGACCGGCCGCGGTGTCCGTGAGGGCTGCCTCGAGATCGCCGGGCAGCTGCGTCCACTCACCGCTGAGCTGAACGTGCAGCGGTGCCGCCAGGCGCGCTTCGAGCCAGCGGTCCACGCTGCTGCGGAAGCTGTCAACCATCAGTCCCATGCCCAGCGCCGTGGCCATGGCCACCACCAGGGCGGCGCCAGCCACCCCCGACCGGGTGAGACCGCGCACCGCTTCCCGCAGCAGCAGACGAAAGCGCAGCGGGGCGGCCCCCAGCAGCCGCGTCATGCCCGACAGCACGGCAGTGATCCACACCGGCGTCAGCAGGGCCGTCGCCATCAGCAGCGCGGCGATGGCCACGAGGCCGCCGAGGTAACCAGCAGCGGGCAACAGGGCGACGCCCGCCAACAGCAACAGGCCTGTGAGAAGCAGGGGACGCAGCCGATGCGACGCGGAGGGTGCACCGGCGGTGGCGAACAGCCCTGGCGTCACCGCCGCTGCGCGCGCCGATGCCGGCAGCGCCGCGAGCACCGTGGCAAACAGGCCGACACCGGCGGCCTTGATCACCGGCACGGGATCCGGCGCGAAGGCGGCGACCGTCACCTGACCGTAGAGGTTTTCGAGGGTTCCGGCGGTGAGCGCGAGCAGCCCCGAGGCCAGCCAACGGCCGAACAGCAGACCGAGCAACACGCCGGCCACGCCGATCACGGCGGCCTCGGCCAGGACCATGCGACGCAGCTCTCCGGCACGCACACCGATGGCACGCAGGCGGGCGAAGGCCCGCTGCCGGCGCAGCACCGCGTGCCCGAGGGTGCCATGGACCAGAAACAGGCCCACCACCAGCGCGAGCAGCCCCAGCGCCGCCAGATTCAATTGAAACGACGCCGCCAACGCACGCGTGTCTGCCGCCCGCTCCGCCAGCGACTGAATCCGCAGCCCGTCCTCGAGCTCTTCTGTTTCCCGACGCGGCGAGCGCAGCACCAATCCCGGGAAGACTCGCTCGAGCATGCGGCCGAAGGCATGCTGACTGACCGGATCGCCGCGGATGAGATCGATGCGCGACAACCAGCCCACGCGTTCGAGCCACTCCTGGGCGGTGGCGATGTCGGTGACCAGAAGGCCCTGCCCGAGCGCGGCATCACCCAACGAAAACGTGCCCACCAGGCGTAGCGGTCGGGCACGACCGGCGGCCTGAATCCACAGCTGCACGTCGCCATCCGCATCCAGATCGACGCCCAGGCGGCGGGCGGTGGCGGCGTCGAGCAGCGCGGTGCCCGGCTCACTCATCAGGCGCCCGCCGCCGCCGCCCGGCCCCGGCACGGACGCGCGCATGCCCGCATCCGCAGTGGGGTCGATTCCGAGCAGCTGCACCGGTCGCGTCATACTGTCGGGGGTGAGACCGATCCGGGTTTCGGCGGTCACCACCGGCGCCATGGCCCGGACGTCCGCGAATACCGGGGCGCCCTGCCGCCAGCGCAGCCGCAGGCGCGGATACGCGAGTTCGTCGATGCGTTCACCGGCGCCGACGATGGCATGGGTGGCGACGCCGTCAAGCTGGCGCTGGGCCACCTGCATGGCCTCCCGCGAGGCCGCGTTGGCAAGATCCACCGCCAACACCACCGCCACCCCGACGCTGACACCAAACACGGCGAGCAAGGTCTGCCAGCGGTCCTGCCAGAGGTAGCGCATATGGGCACGCAGCAGCAGCTTCACCGCGCCGTGCCAAGCGCCAGGTGGTGGTCGCCCCCGGCGGCCAGTTCCGAATCGTGGGTCACGAGCACCAGCGCCCGCCGCTCTTCGGCCAGCACCGCGAGCAGCTCGGCGAAAACGGCGTCGCCGCTGTCCCGGTCGAGATTGCCGGTGGGTTCATCCGCCAGCACCACCGCCGGTTCGTGCACCAGCGCCCGGGCGATGGCCACCCGCTGCTGCTCGCCGCCGGAGAGCGTCTCGGGGAAGGCATCCATCCGGTCTTCGAGCCCAAGGCGCTGCAGCCGCGACCGGGCCCGCTCCATGGCGTCGCCGAAGCCGTTGAGCTCCGCCATCAGGGCCACGTTCTCCAGCGCGGTGAGGGTGGGGACGAGATTGAAGAACTGAAACACGAAGCCGAGATGGCGGCGGCGGAAACCGGTCCGCGCGGTCTCATCCAGCGTCGCCGGGTCCCAGTAACGATCGGCGATGTGCCAGCGGATGCGGCCCGCATCCGGGCGATCGAGACCCGCGAGGAGATTCAGGAGCGTGGACTTGCCGCTGCCGCTGCGGCCGGTGATGGTCAGCCGCTGCCCGGCGGCGAGGCTGCAGGAGATGTCCTCGAGTACCCGGATGCGGCGTTCACCCTGGAGGAAGGTGCGTGCGACCCCGACGACCTCGAGCAGCGGCGCCGGCACTCACTCGACTCCCGGGGGCGCCTGCATTCCCTCCCGTGACAGCGTGGCATCCGGTGTGACCAGCTCCAGGTGCTCGCCCTTGGCCACCACATCGAGCGCCTCGTCTACCCGCGAAAACTCGGCCAGCGCCTTCAAGGTCGTGAGCGTCGGGTAGATCATGTTGAACTCGCCGCGCTCATGGGCAGCAAGCGCTTCGGCGGGGTGGATCCAGCAGCTGTCCACCAGTTCCCGCTCGTCATGCAGCCCCTCCTGCTCCAGGGGTGCTGCCGCCACGAAGAAGCGGGTGTCGTAACGCCGCGGCGGCCCCTCCGGGGTGATCCAGTGGCTGAAGTAATGCACCCGGTCCACGGCGAGTTGCATGCTCATCTGCTGGCAGACGTCGAGGAAGCTTCGGCGGCCGGCATTGAGATCCTTGCGCAGTGCCAGCAGGCCCTCGGCCCAGCGCGGTTTGCGTGCCCGCAGCATGGCGCCGTCCGGGCCATAGACCAGCAGCATGCCCGCCTCTTCGAAGCATTCGCGGACGGCCGCCACCCAGAACGCGAGGCCACCGGACTCGATTCCGAGTCGGGCGCTGGCCTCGGCGTCGGTCAGCCCGCTGCAGTGCAGGGCCATGGCCCCCACCGCATCCTCGATGTCCACCTTGCCGCCGGGAAACACGTGCAGGCCACCGAAGTCCGTGCGCGAGGCCCGCTTCATCATGAAGACCTCGAGTCCGTCACCATCGTCGCGCAGCAGGATGATGGTGGCCGCCAGCCGCATGTGGGCATCGGCGGCTTGAACGAACCCGGTTTGACCGGGGAAGAACCCCTCGGCGCTCATGCCGACTCTCGCATGACTGGCCCTCACGACGCCGGAACGTCTCCGACGGGGTTCAAGTTACCGAGGCTGCCGGGTCCTTGTCACCCTCGGACTCACGCGGAGGACGCGTTGCGGCGCCCGAAGCGCGCAAGCCAGGCCGGCAGCAGCACGAGGTCCACCAGCAGCGCCAGGGTGATGGTCAGCATGGTGATCCATGCCAGCTTGGCGTTGAGGCCGAAGGAGGACAGTGCCAGGCAGCCGAAGCCCACCACCAGGATCACGGTGGTGACCACGAGTGCCGGGCCCACCGCGGCCAGCGTGCCACGCATGGCAGCCTCCACTTCCATGGTGGCCCGCAGACGTCGGTACCGGGCCAGCATGTGGACCGTGTCGTCGACCACGATGCCCAGCGTCATGCCGAAAGCGGTCGACAGGGCGAGGCCCACGTCGCCGACGAACCAGCCCCAGAGCGCGAACGCCAGGGCGACCGGCAGCAGATTGGTGATGAGACTCACCGCCGCCAGGCGCAGCGAGCGCAGCGCGACGGCCAGCAGCGCGCCGATGACCAGCACGGCAAGCAGGTTGCCCCGCAGCATAGCCTCGACGTTACGCTCGGAGATGTGCGCGAACATGAGGTTGATGCCACCGTGCCGCTCGCTGATCGCGGGGGCATGGGTAGCGAGCCAGTCCCCGGCCCGACGCTCGAACTCGAGCACCCGGCGCGAATCCAGATCGCGCAGAGAGACCAGCAGGCGCACGCTTCCGTAGTCCTGGGCCACCATGTTGGTGACGTCCAGCCCCAGCGGCAGCGACAGCTCGTAGAGCAGGGTGTACTGGGCAGCGGTGGCGGCGTCCGCCGGCAGCGTGTAGGCGTCAGGATCATCCTCCGCGAGGGTCTGGTTGAGGCGCTTTAAGATATCGGTCCAGGTCAGGACGTGACCCGTCTCCGGCTGGGCGCGCAGCCAGGCGGAGAAGGCCTCCACCTGGCGCAGCCAGTCCGGTTCGTGGATGCCACCGGGTGCATCGGCCTTGAGCTGATACTCGATCTCGTACATGCCACCAAGCCGCTCGTCGATCTGTTCCGCGGCCGCACGGAAAGGCAGGCTCGCCGCGAAATAGCCAACGAAGTCGTCGTTGATGCTGATCCGTGCCAGGCCGGGCAGCACGACCACGAGGGCCACGCCCGCCAGCAGCAGGCGGCGGCCTGGACGCGGCGTCACCAGACCCGCCAGGCGCGGCGCCCAGGCGTCCACCCAGCGGGGCCGTTTGCTGCCCGAGGGCAGCAGCGCCACCAGTGCCGGCAGCAGCAGCAGCGACAGGGCGCCGGCGAGCACCACGCCGATGGCCACCACGTTGCCGAGATCCCGGAATGGCGGCACGGCGCTGAAATTCATACTCAAAAATCCCGCCGCCGTCGTGACGGTGGTCAGGATCACCGGACCGCGGTAGGTCTCGAGACTGTGGCGCAGGCGATCGGCCACACTGCCTTGCGCCCGCTGCCAGCCAAGACCGATATGCACGCAGTCCGCCACCGCGACGGTCATGATGATCAAGGGCGCCAGCGCCGAAGGTGTCGTCAACTCGATGCCGAGCCAGCCGGCGGCACCGAGCGCAGCGATGACGGCAGCGATCATCACCATCGTGGTGGCGAAGACCAGCAGCCAGCTCGCCAGCAGCCAGCGCAGACCGATCAGCATCAGCAGCAGCATCAGCGGCAGCAACGTGACGGAGTCGGTGAGCGTGCTCTCGCTGAAGGCATGATTCATGGCGACGATGCCGCCGATGCGGATGCGGGCCTCCGGATGGGCCTGCTTTGCGCGGGCGACCAGCTCGCGGGCCGCCGTCATGATGGCCTGACTGGTCGCGAGCGGGTCACCGCGCGGCATCACGGTGACGGCAACCGCGGTCAGGTCACCGTCGCGCTCCAGCAGCCGTCCCACCAGCGTCGGCTCCGCCCGGGCGATGCGCTCGATTCGAACCCGCCCTGCCGCATCCAGGATGTGTGCGTCCTCGACCAGGGGAGCGATGGTGATGTCGTCACCATCGGCTTCGCTGTGGGGGAAGTTGACCAGGGAGTCGACCCGGGTCGCCCAGGGCAGCTGCCAGCCCGCTTCAGTGAGGAACTCCAGCAGCGCGAGGTTGGACTCAGAGAAGGCGCCAAGCGGTCCGGGCTCGACTATAAAGACTACGTTGTCTGACGGAGTGAAGACGGCGCGCAGATGCTCGAACGCCATGCGCTGAGGATCGTCGGCATCAAAGAAGGTCTGATAGCGGGGATCGAAGGCCAAGCGGGCGCTGCCCGCCCCGAGCAGCCCGATGACGAGGCAGACACACACCAGCACTCGCCACGGCGCATCGACGCCCGCGTGCAACTTGTCGAGCAAGATCACGTCCCCCCGGGGCCGTATCCGTGCGCGTCGAACCGAGGCGTGAGCTCGTGCGCCGAATCGCAACGCTGTCGGCCAGCAACATCGATCGGCCCCTGACACCCGCGTCTGCGCGCGGCGAAACCAGGAGGCGGTCATGCATGAACATCAAGCCGCGCGGAGCACACGCCGCCTGCAATACAATGCGATGCCCCTTTTAGCATGGTGGCAGGCTGTCGACACTGGTGGCACGGTGCCACCATGCCATGCGCTTCGCCAAAGGGTTAAGCTCGGACGAGGTGCGAATGGGAACACGCGGGGCGCTCGCGCAGCAGTCGCAATGGGGCACGCCATGAGCAGTGAGGATTCACCGACCAGCGCCAAGAACGCCGAGAAGTTCGTCGTGCGTTTGCCGCGCGGCATGCGGCGGCGAATCGCGGAGGCGGCACGAGGCTATCGCCGCAGCATGAACTCGGAGATCGTCGCCCGCTTGGAGGAGACCCTGTCCGGCACCCCGTCACCCCGGCCGGGCGTCAACGAACCGCTGCCGTTACTGCCACGCAATGACCGGCCGAGCCAGGTGGAACAGCGTGAGCTGGAGATCCGCCTGCTGAAGGCGTTCCGCCAGCTCTCCCATGATCGCCAGCAGGCGCTGCTGGAATTCCTGGATTGACGCCATGCTGTATGCGCGGCCAACCCATCTGACCCAGGACTTTTCGCGCGCGTTCTGGCGCGTGGCCAGTTCCCTGCGCGCATCGGCCCAGGATGCACTGCGCCACTCGCGCAACAACCTACCCGCCATCGCGGCGCTGGGCTGCTTCGGGTTTCCGCTCTACTACGTCATCTGGCGGATCCTGTTTCCCCAGGACTACGAGGATTTGACCCTGCGCCTGATCGGCAGCGCGCTGCTGGCACCGCTGATGTTCGTGCGCTACTGGCCAACGTGGGCGGAGCGTCACCTGACGCTCTACTTCTGGCTGGCCATGACCTACTGCCTTCCCTTCTTCTTCACGTACATGCTGCTGCAGAACGCCGAGTACAGCTATGCGTCCGGCGAGCAGACCATCGTCTGGCAGATGTCCATGGTGGTCGCCCTGGCGCTGCTGGTGATGCTGATCAACGACGGGCTGCTGGCGGGAATCACGTTTGTGGTGGGCAGCGCCGCCGCATGGGCGCTGTTCCTGGCCGGTAGCGAGGGTGTGAAACTGGCATTGATCGGCCGCGACTATCTCGCACCCATGCCGGTCTACCTGTTCATCCTTGTGGGTGGCAGCATCTACAACCATCACCGGGACACCGTGCAGCAGGAGATGCTGCGGGCGGTGTCCTCGGTGGGCAGTAACATTGCCCACGAACTGCGTACGCCGCTGCTGGGCATCAAGTCTGATGCTCGCGGCCTGCAGCGCTACCTCCCGCATCTCATCGAAGGCTACGAACGCGCGGCGGAGGCGGGGCTCGACGTGCGCTCCATCCGGCGCTCCCACCTTGCCACGCTCCACGATTCGCTCACCCGGATCGAGAACGAAACGGATTTCGCCAACACCATCATCGACATGCTGCTGATCAACTCCAGCGGCACTCAGCTCGACCCCAAGGATTTCAGCAGCCACAGCGCCCGCGACTGCATCGACTCAGCAATGAACCGCTTCCCGTTTGCATCCGAACGGGAGCGGGCCCTGATCCACGTCATCCCTGGGCCGGATTTCCACTTTCGCGGTTCCGACATCCTGCTGATCCATGTCCTGTTCAATTTGTTGAAGAACGCGCTGTACTACGTGGCAGCCGCGGGCAAAGGCGAGATCTTCATCTGGACCGAAGCCAATCCAGGCGGGCGCAATCGTTTGTTCTTCATGGACACCGGGGCTGGTATTCCCGACAGCGTCCTGCCGCGCATCTTCGATCGCTTCTTCACCTCAGCCAATGCGGGACGCGGCTCCGGAATCGGCCTGTCGTTCTGCAAGATGGTCATGACGGCGATCGGCGGCGAGATCCGCTGCGAATCCGCCCACGGCGAATTCACGCGTTTCATCCTGACGTTCCCGGGGGACGAGGACGATGATTGACTCGCAGCAGCTGTTCCCCTACTTCTTTCCGACTACGGTGATTTTCGTCGACGATAACGCGAGCTTTCTCAAAGGACTCGCGCTGCAACTGCCGGAAGATCTGGCCTATCAGATGTTCGAGACCGCGGATGCCGCGCTCGCCCACATCAACCGCCCTGGCCCACCGCCGCTGTATCAGCGCTGCTTCAGCCACTACCGGACGGCCGGCATCGACAGCGGCAGCGAGCAGCTCATACATCTCGATCTCAGTCTGATCGAGCGCGAGGTCAGCAACGCGGATCGCTTCCGCGAGATCACCGTGGTGGTCGTGGACTACGACATGCCGGGCATGGATGGCCTGACGTTCTGCAAGCGCATCCAGAACCCGCACATCAGAAAGGTGCTGTTCACCGGTGTCGGCGACGAGAAGGTGGCGGTGGAAGCATTCAACGCGGGCATCATCGATCGCTTCATCATCAAGAGTGATCCGAACGCGGTCAGCCGCGTGGTGGAAAGTCTCGAGGTGCTGCAGAACGTCTACTTCCGCGGCATCTCCGAAATGCTCAGGCGTTCCCTGCTTCTGAACGCGCCCGACTTTTTGAGCGATCTCGCGTTCGAGGAGTTCTTCACCCGCCTGCGCCGCAAGCATCACTTCGTCGAGTACTACCTCGTGGCGCGCCCAGGGGGCTTCCTGTTGCTCACTGATCGCGGCGCACTGTACCGCCTGGTGGTCCTGTCCGAGGAGGAGATGGCGGGACAGGAGCGCTTCGCGCGCAGCCATGACGCGCCGAAAGCCGTCATCGCAGCACTGGCATCACGGCGCATGGTCGGCTACTTCTACGAATCCGTGGAGGAGTACTTCGATGCTTCGGAGTACGCATGGGAGGAGTATCTGTTTCCGGCCGAGCGCCTCGGCGGGACGGAGACCTGGTACTGGTCCCTGATTGCGTCGCCGCCAGTCGACATCGATTTCGATGACGAAACGTCCCACTACCAGGCCTATCTGGAACGCCTCGACAACGAAGCCGCCGGCGGCTGATCACTACACCCGAACCGCCTCCGGCGCCTCGGACTGCGGCTGTTGCGCCGACTTTCGCGCTGCCTTCGCGCGCTCGTTGATCGCCTCAATCATGGCTTCGTAGTCGTGCTGGTTCGTACCCATGATCCGGTCCCAGATGTTGAAGTAGAGCATGAAGTGCCCCTTACCCCGGGTGTGATGCAGGTTGTGGTGGGTACTGGTGATGAACCAGCGGGCGATCCAGGACGGATAGGTCTCATAGCCGAGGTGGCTGATCACGTTGAGCACGGTGAGGATCACGATGTAGCCGGCAAATGCGCCCGGGTGGATCGGCAGCAGCAATGCCACCGGCAGCACCCACGCCACCTCGACGATGGCCTCCCAGGGATGAAACGCGTAGCTCGCGAACGGCGACGGATTGTGGAACTCATGATGCAGCTTGTGGACGCGCCGAAAGACGCGCGGATGGTGCATGAAGCGGTGCGCCCAGTAGTAATAGCTGTCATGGATCAGCGCCATCACGCCGATGGACGCGACGAACCAGAGCCAGCCGTAATCGGCCACATCCCAATAGATGCGAGTGAAGCCGAAGTGATCGATGACCCACAGGCCGGTCAGCATGACGCTGAACAGGGCGATGGACAGGGTGGAGAAAGCGAGCTCCCGCCCCGGCCGCGCCGATCGCAACGGCTGCTGCTGGATCCGCCGCGCGGCAAGCCGACGCCGGCCCAGAACCCAGAAACCCAGGAAAAAGCCTCCGGCGATGACGAGGTAGTGGCCGAAGAACAACCCGAACACGAGCCCTAAGGTCGTGCCGAGATCAAGCATGGTGAACGGCAGCATGATGACGTCGCTCCTCAACCATTGACCACGGCGGCGAACACGGCGCTGCGCCGACGCGTGGAGGGCCAGCTGGCCAGATCCACTTCGTCACGGATGTCTGCACACACGGAAAGGATGCGATCGAGCGCTTCAGGGTTGAGTCCAGAGTTCACCGTGAAGCGAATCAACGACCGGTTCTTCGGTGTGGCCGGGGCACAGAACACGGACCCGAAGACCCCGCGGGACTCAAGGGCATCACGCAAGCGGATGGTGCTGCGCTCATGGCCCGCTTCGAGACCGAGGATCTGGGACTTGGACAACTCCAGGTTGTAGCCGAGGTCGGTCAGGCCGTTCCGCAAATGATCTGCGTTGGCGTGCAGCCGGCGACGGCGGTCGTCGGACGCTGCGATCACCCGCCGGGTGGCTTCCAGACCGGCAATTTCGGGGGGCAGCAGGCCGGAGGAGAAGATGGCGGGATTCGCCGTATACTTCAGGTACTCCGCGATGCGCGCCGAGCAGGCGACGATGCCGGCCCGACCCGCGAATGCCTTGGCCAGGCTGGCCGTGCGGAAGTGTACGCGCTGGGTCAGACCCCGCTCCACCACCAGCCCGCGACCTTCTGGACCATGGGTGCCGAGGGAGTGCGCTTCGTCCACCACGAGGACACAACCGTGACGTTCGCCGATCGCGACGATGTCGGCGAGCGGTGCCACGTTGCCGCTGGTGCTGTAGACCGAGTCGACGATGATCACACCCGGGCCATCGCGTCGAACCATTTTCTCGAGATGCTCCGGAGTGTTGTGTCGGAACGGGACGGCGCGCGCGCCGGCGGAGCGGATGCCCTCCCACAGCGAGGCGTGAGCGAACATGTCGATGTAGCAGGGAATCCCGGGACCCGCGATGGACTGCAGCAGGCCCGTATTCACGGCCCATCCCGACTGGGAGAGCACCGTGGCTTCCGCCTCCATCCAATCGGCCATGGCCTGCTCGAAGCGGGACTGGGGGTTGTCTCCGTGCAGAAAAACGGCCGCCATGAGCATCGCATCGTCGTCGTCATGACCGCCGAGCGCGGCACGCTGGGCACCGATGATCTCAGGATGGCGAGCCATGCAGAGATAGTCATTGCTGACCAGCCGTATGGCATCCGGGCCCGGCGTGCGCCCCACCATGATGTGGCCACCGTCCCAGGTTTCCTCTACGCGTTCCCTGTAATAACGATCAACCTGCTGCCTGAGAAAATCCGGTTCCCCGACAGACCGGCGCGTCGGCACCGGCATCCGTGCAACTTTCGTCATGAAAGCCCCCAAAATCTGGATGAATGGCGTAAGACAAGCGCTGAAAGGGCTTGCATCTTATAGGCCATGATGTTTACTACACTCGTCCAACACCGCAAAAGCAATGGTGGCACAATGCCATCATCCGATCGGTTTGCGCCTTTCTGACGCCACTTTGGATCAACGACCACGCTGCCTCAGCGTATCGCCAGGTACCGGTTCGCGCTGAAAAAATCGAGGAATCATGGACAAGACGAAGTTCACGCCGGGCCTGCTCGAGTTCCTCGACCGCTCGGTGACGCCGTTTCACGCAGTAGGCAATCTCGCACAGCGACTCGACGCGGCAGGCTTTCGCCGCCTGAACGAAGCGGACGACTGGACCCTCGGCGCCAACGAACGCGTCTATGTGGTGCGCAACGGTGGCTCCATCGTCGCCTTGCGCACCGGTTCGGACTGCGTGGGCCAGGGACTCCGCATCGTCGGCGCCCACACCGACAGCCCCTGCCTGCGGGTCAAGCCGCACCCCGAACTCACGGAACATGGCTGTCTGCGCCTCGGCGTCGAGGTTTACGGTGGCGTGCTGCTCAATCCCTGGTTCGACCGCGACCTGTCACTTGCCGGACGCGTCCACTATCGGAACGGCAAGGGTCGCATCCAATCGACGTTGATCGCGTTCGAACGTCCCATCGCCGTGATCCCTTCCCTGGCCATCCATCTCGACCGGGAAGCGAATCAGAGTCGCTCTGTGAATCCCCAGCGGGATCTGCCACCACTGCTCGCGACCATCGCCACGAACGCGGATCGCCCCGACTTCCGCTCGCTGCTCGCGGCATGCATCACCGAGCAGCAGCCCGGGACCGACGTGGCCACCGTGCTCGATTTCGAACTGTCCTTTCACGACACCCAGCCCGCCGCCCTCACCGGGCTCGACGGACAGTTCATCTCCAGCGCGCGCCTTGACAATCTCGTCAGCTGCTTCTGCGGCCTTGAGGCCCTGCTCGAATCCGCCCAGGACGTTCCGGCAGTGCTCGTGTGCAACGATCACGAGGAAGTGGGCAGCGCATCGAGTTCAGGTGCCGCAGGACCGTTCCTCCTGTCCGTACTCGAGCGCCTGAGCGGGGCCGGCGAGCCGCTGCGCCGGATGCTCGCACGGTCCATGCTGATCTCTGCGGACAATGCCCACGCGCTGCACCCCAACTTCGCCGACCGTCACGACGGCAATCACGGCCCGCGACTGAACGGCGGACCCGTGATCAAGGTGAATGCGAACCAGCGCTACGCGTCGAACAGCGCCACCCAGGCACTGTTCAGGCATCTGGCCACCGAACTCGACCTGCCGGTACAGAGCTTCGTGGTGCGCACGGACATGGCCTGCGGCAGCACCATCGGCCCCATCACGGCCAGCGCGCTCGGCGTGCGTACGCTGGACGTCGGCGTGCCACAGCTGGCGATGCATTCCGTGCGTGAGCTGTGCGGCAGCGACGATCCGCTGACGCTGACACGGATTCTCGCGAACTTTCAGTCCCTCGCGGTGCTGCCGGAACTCGACTGAATCCAAACGAGTGCGACGGTCAGGAATTCGCCTGGCGCAGGTGTGCGGGAATCAGCCGCCGCTCGAGCAGCTCGAACAGCAGCTCGGTGGCGATGGCGAGCAGTGCCGCTGGAATCGCGCCCTGCAGAATGAGATTGGGGTCGTTCAGGGCGAGCCCGGTGACGATGGGCTGGCCGAGCCCGCCGGCACCGACGAACGCGGCGAGCGTTGCCGTCCCGATGCTGATGACGGCAGCCGTTCGAATGCCCGCGAGCACGTTCGGGAGCGCCAGCGGCAGCAGCAGATGCCGCACCTGCTGCCAGGGTGTGAGGCCCATGCCGACAGCGATGCGCCGCAGGGTGGGATCGACGCTGCCAAGCGCGGTGACGGTGGCACGCAGAATCGGCAGCAGGGAGTAGAGGAACAGCGCCACCACCGCAGGGACGAGACCGATCCCGAACAGCGGAATCATGAGTGCGAGCAGGGCAATCGAAGGAATCGTCTGCAGCAGACCGGCTGCGTAGAGCACGCTGCGGGACGCCCGCGCGGATCGATGCACGACAATACCAAGCGGTAATCCGAGCAGCACGGCAAGGCCCAACGCGATGGACGTGAGCTGCAGGTGGCGGATCAGGTTCGCCAGCATCTCCGAACGCCAGGTCACGGCCGCACGCGGACTCGCAGCAAAGCCCTCCTCCGCCAGGTAATCCGCAGCCACAGCGGCGAAGGAGCGGTTGCCGATGACCACTTCCGCATTCAGCCGGCGCATCCGCTCCGCGTCGATGCGTCCTTCGAGGCTGCCGATCACGGCAGCAGCCGCATGCGGAAAGTCACTGCGGACCAGGGGCAGCGCCGCGTAGCGCGGGAAGAAATCGAGGTCATCGGCGAGGATCGCAAAGCCGTAGCGTTCCAGGTCGCCGTCGGTGGAGTAGGCATCGGTGACGTCGATGCGTCCGCGCACCATGGCCTGATAGGCCAGGCCGTGCTCGATGCCCACCGGATCCTGCTCCAAGCCATAACGCTCACGCAGACCCGGCCATCCGTCCTGACGACGCAGAAACTCGTGGCTGAACGCGATGCGGAGTCGCGGATGCCCGCGCAGATCGCTTATCCGCTCCACGCCGAGGGCCTGCGCCCGATCCCCAGCGAGCACCAGTGCGTAGGTGTTGTCGAAGCCGAGTTCCGGCAGCGGCAGCAGCCCGAGCTCGGCCAGGGGCTCCACGAGGGCGCTCCGTTCCGGCGCCACCGCTGCATCGAGAATGACCTCGGTGATGGTGCCGGTGTACTCCACGTAAACGTCGATTTCACCGCTTCGCAGCGCCTCGTAGCAGATCAGCGTGCCGCCGAGTCCGAACCGGCGCTGAACCTCGAAACCCTCGCCCTCGAGCCGTTGCGCGACGATCTCGCCGAGCACGTAGGACTCGGTGAAATTCTTGCTTCCCACCACGATGGCACGTTCCGCGAGCGCGGGCGCGCTGAGCAGCAGTGCCACGATCCACGCAGCCAGCCTCATCCGAGCTGACTCCGGAACAACCGCTCGATCCAGGCATCCGCAGGGGCGGCGATGACTTCGTCGCAGGGTCCGGCCTGGGCGACGCTGCCGTTGCGCAGGATCACCAGATCACTGGCCAGCTTCACCGCCTCACGCAGATCGTGGGTCACCAGCACCACGGTTACCGGTTCCGACGCGGCCAGGCGTTCGAAGTGCGCGTGGATGCCGACGCGGGTGATGGGGTCCACCGCGGAGAACGGCTCGTCGAGCAGCAGCAGAGGCGGCTCCAGCATCATGGCCCGGCACAGACTGGCGCGCTGCTGCTGACCGCCGCTGAGTTCGTGGGGATAGCGATGCGCCAGCTCCGGGGCGAGCTCCATCAGCTCGAGCAGATGGCCGAGACGCGTCGCCATGCGCTCTGAAGACCAGCCGAGCAGGCGCGCGAGCAGGGTGACGTTGGCCGTAAGATCGAGATGGGGAAACAGGGCCGAGCCCTGCACTGCGTAACCGATGCGCCGCCGCAGGGCGAGCAGATCCACGGCCTCGAGATCGCTACCGAGCACCTCCACGATGCCGGCATCTGCCCGCACCAGGCCATTGATGAGCTGCAGCAGCGTGGACTTGCCGCTGCCGCTCTCGCCGACAATGGCGGTGGTCCGTTCGGCCGCAAGTTCGAGGTCGACCTGCCGCAGCACTTCCGCGCTGCCGTAGCGTTTCGTGACTCCGGCGAAGCGCACCGCCGCTGTGGTCATGCTTCGGCACCGTCCACGGCACCCAGCTGAGCCGCGCAGTGGTCGAGCCAGGCCTCGAGCTCTGAGAGGATGGCCGCATCCGCGCCCTCGCCGGCCAGCGAACGGAGACGGGCGCGGGCGGTGTCGAGATCCGCCATGCCGTCGCGACCATGGAGCAACCGATCGCTGAGGTGGGCCTGCCAGCGCGCGCGCCCGTCGGCATCGAGGGCGTCCGGATGCCGTCGCGCCAGGTAGCGGAACAGGAGCTCCTGGGCACGCTCGTCCTGCAGCGGCGGTGGCTGCATGAGATCCGCCACCTTGGCGCCGGCGAGCTCATTCAGCGTCCGCCGGTCCGCATCCGGCAGGAACCCGTCATAGAGCGCGCCGTCCACATCCGCGACGCCGGGCCGCTGCCTGATCCCGTAGGCGTCCCGCACCCGGCGCTCGAGGCCAGGCACCTCGCGCAGCCAGGCAAGCCGTTCCAGGGCTGCCTCGACATCAAGCCCGAGGCGTTCGGAGTCAGCGTCCTGCAGCACGCCAAGCGGCGCGACGGCAGGGAGCTTGTTGAGCGCGATCTCATGCAGCGGTATGGGGGGCGCACCGTTGCGCTCTGCAGCCGGCTTGAACAGTGCCGCCGCCAGGGCCTGCGCGTCGAGCTCCGCGAGTGGTGCCAGGTTGGCACCGAGATCCGCGAGGATCACCGCATTGCGATTCACCGGGTGCGTGGCCACCGGTGTCACCAGCGCCACCCGCTGGGACGCAGCCGCATGCCTGGCAGACACATGGAGCAGTGCCTGACGCAGCGGCCGGCCGACGATGGTCGCCACCTGCTGCTTGCTGCGCAGGGACAGGTGGTAATCGAACAGCTTGGGCTGGGCTCGCCGCAGGGCCTGGGCGAGACCCAGCGTCGCGAGCACGTCCGAGGTGGCGTCGTGGGCCCGCTCCTGGGCAATGTCGTTGGCGCGGGCGAGATCCTCGAGGCGGAAGCTGATGCGATCGTCGACGCGGGGCCAGACCATGCCCTCGGGCCGCAGCGCAGCCGCCATCCGCGCCAGATCGATGACGTCCCAGCGGGAGTTGCCGCCCTGCCATTCCCGGGCGTACGGGTCGCGCAGGTTGCGCCAGAAGCCGTAACGGACGAACTCGTCGTCGAAGCGGAGATTGTTGAAGCCGGCCACGCAGGTCCGGGGGCGCCCGAACTCGGCGGCGATGCGCTGGAACAGCGCGCTCTCATCGATGCCATGGGCGACCCGCTGCGGCGTCAGGCCGGTGATCAGGCAGGCCTCCGGCTCGGGAATCACCTCCGGGTCGAGACGGACGTCGATGCTCACGGGTTCGCCGACGGGCTCGAGGTCGGCATTCGTGCGGATGCCCGCGAACTGGAGAATCCGGTGCCAGCGGGGATCGCGGCCGCTGGTCTCGAGATCGTAGAAGAAGAACGTATGCATGACCGGCGCCGACACGAGCCCAGGCAGGCTCTGAACGGGGCTCACCTTGCATTCCGCAAGGGCGGTTGGCAACCTGCGCAGGCTTCCGGGTCGCGTCCGCACGCCGCACCGGAGCCTTACCGGCGCCGAGCCGCGACCTGGAGTGATCGATTCCCTTGGCGGATCCGGACGCTGCCCCCACAACCCTGATGCGCTCCCTGGCCATGGCCGGCGGCCCCCTCGCGGGCCTCGTCGCAGCCCTGGCCATGCAGGCGGCCGGTTGGCCCATGGACGCCACCCTCGCCGTGGGCATCACCACACTGGTGGTGATCTGGTGGGTGTTCGAGCCGATTCCCATCCCGGCCACTTCGCTGCTGCCCCTGGCCCTGCTGCCGGCGCTGGGCGTCCTGCCCCAGCGCACCGTGGCGGAGTCCTACGGCAGCCCGCTGATCCTGCTCCTGCTCGGCGGCTTCATTCTGTCCACGGCCATGGAAAAGAGCGGTGCCCATCGCCGGGTGGCGCTGACCATGGTGACCCTGTTCGGCGGTTCCAGCGGACGCCGCCTGGTGTTCGGCTTCATGAGCGCGGCCGCCGTGCTGTCCATGTGGATCTCCAACACCGCCACCACGCTCATGCTGCTGCCGGTGGCACTCGCGGTGCTGGAGCGCAGCCGTGACCGCAACCTGGCCACGCCGCTGCTGCTGGGGATCGCCTTCGCCGCCAGCCTGGGCGGCATCGGCACGCCCATCGGCACGCCGCCGAATCTGATCTTCATGCAGATCTACCGGGAGTACACCGGCAACGAGATCAGCTTCCTGCGCTGGATGACCTGGGGGGTTCCGGTGGTGCTGGTGTTCCTGCCCCTGATGGCCCTGTGGCTGACGCGGAACCTGGCGAAGAGCTCCCGCATCGAGGTTCCGGAAGTGGGGCTGTGGACCGCAGCGGAGGCTCGCGTGATGATCGTGTTCGGCTGCACCGCGCTGGCCTGGATCACGCGACAGGAGCCCTTCGGCGGCTGGAGCGCCTTGTTCGGCGTCCCCGGCGCCAGCGATGCCGCGGTGGCATTCGTCGCGGTGGTGGCCATGTTCCTGATTCCGGACGGCCGCGGGAGCCGCCTGCTGGACTGGGAAACCGCCGAGCGCATTCCCTGGGGCATGCTGCTGCTGTTTGCCGCGGGGATCACCATCGCCAGGGCGTTCGAAGCGACAGGCATCAGTGAAGCCCTTGGTGCCACCCTGTCCGGGATCGCCGACTGGCCGACGCTACTGGTGATCGTGGCCATCTGTCTGCTCATCACATTCCTGACGGAAATGACCAGCAATACGGCCACCACGACCCTGATGATGCCGATCCTGGCAGCGGCTGCCCTGGGCGCGGGCATCGAGCCCATGCTGCTGATGGTTCCCGCCGCCATGAGCGCCAGCTGCGCCTTCATGATGCCGGTGGCGACGGCGCCGAATGCGATCATGTTCGGAACCGGGCGCTTCACCACACGCACCATGGCCAGCGAGGGCTTCGCCCTGAATCTCACCGGCGCTGCGGTGATCTCGACGCTGGTCTATCTGCTGCTGTCCTGACCTCTGGCCCGCATCGGTGAGCGAAGTGGGCTAGCCAGCTCCGCAAGCGCTGCCTCACGTGCATCCGCAGGCAGTGCAGCCAGCTCCTCCACCGCAGCGTAGAACGCTTCGAAGTCGGCCCCCTCGACTTCGAACAGAGCGGCGAAGGCGTCGAGCTTGCCGTGGTAGTCCGCCACTGCGTTGAGCCGGGCATTGGAGGCCTCGGCGCTGAAGAACCCGTCATAGCGGGCGGCCTCGCCGGCGCGCTGTTCGAGCCAGGCGGTACGCATGGCCGTCCACAGCGCGACGCGCTTCGCCTCAAGCTGCTCCTCGTCGGCGCCTTCCGCTGCCAGCTCCCGGTAGCGGTGTGCCATGTGCTCGCGCCAGTCGAGGGCGAAGCGGACGAAGTCCTCGCGCACCCGGATCTGAGCCTGCCAGCGGTCGCGCTCCGGGTCGCGGCCGTGCTGCTCGAGCCAGCGCTCCGCGCCCTCTCGGCCGACGAACGTGGCGAAGCTTTCATTGAACGTGGTGTCCCCAGACAGGTAGATACGGACATGGGCCAGCTCGTGAAACAACAGCTCCGCCAGATCGGCTTCCTCGCGCCAGATGAAGCTGCTCAGCAGCGGGTCGTCGAACCAGCCCAGCGTCGAGTACGCCGCCGCGCCGCCCACGTAGACGTCGAGGCCGCTGGCCGCAAGGTCGGCCGCCTTGGCCTCGGCGCGGCTGCGCGCGAAATAGCCCCGGTAGGCGACACAACCGGCGATGGGGAAGCACCACAGCACGGGGTCGAATCCGTAGCGCGGCGCCGCCATCACGTTGTAGACGACGGCATCCCGGTCAAGCTCCACGAAATGTCGGTACTGGCCGGCAGCGGGCAGGCCGAGCTCAGTCTGGGCGAACGCGAGCATGGACCGGGTGAGTGTCAATCGTTCCCGCAGTAGCGCCGGCGTCTCCGGGTCCGCGATCACCGTGTCCACGCTACGCCGGGCCCGCATCAGCTCCAGATGCCCACTGGCCGCCTGGGTATAGTAGCCGAGAGTTTCGCAACCGCTGAGCAGCGGGAGCGCGAGCAGCAGCATGAGCGTTGTTGCGCCCGCGCGTACCAGTGATGTAAACAGAGACTTTGTGCTCGCGCCGCTGCTGGCCGCGTCCCGGGTCAGGCGGCGATCGACGCATGCGTGCTGAAACCGTTCGCCGACCGAACGCGGTGGGCTGTGGCGTTCAGACGATGGAGGGGTGATGGGCCTGATCCGAGGGCTCACGATGCTGTTGTTCCTGAGCCTGAACACCATAGGCTGGTTCGCGGTGACGTGCGTCATGGCAGTGATCCGGTTCAGCGTGCCGAGCGAACCCTGGCGCCAGCGCTGGGGAGCGCGCATGAACATCATTATCGACGGCTGGATCGCGGGCAATCGGGCCATGTTCGCCCTGCTCGGGACCATGCGCCTGGAAAGCGAGGGCGGCGAGGGCCTCACCCGCGACGGCTGGTATCTGGTGGTCAGCAACCACCAGACCTGGACCGACATTTTCATCCTGCAAATGGTATACGGTCAGAGGTTGCCGCCGCTGAAGTTCTTCATGAAGCAGGAACTCATCTGGCTGCCGCTGATCGGAATCGCCTGTTATGCCCTGGATTTTCCGTTCATGCGACGCTACTCACGCGAATTCCTGGAGCAGCATCCTGAATATCGCGGCCGCGACCTCGAGACCGCGCGGCAGCGCTGCGAGCGCTTTCGCCCCACGCCTACGGCCATGCTGATCTTCGTCGAGGGCACCCGGTTCACACCCGAGAAGCACCGCGCCCAGCAATCGCCCTATCAACATCTGCTGCGGCCACGGGCCGGCGGCATCGGCTTCGTTCTCGGGGCCATGGGCGACCAGCTTCATGGTCTTGTGGATACCACGATCCTTTATCCTGACGGTACGCCCACGTTCTGGCAGTTCCTCTGCGGCAACGGTCGCACGGTGAAGGTGGACATCGAGCACAGCACCCTGCCGGTGGAACTCACCGGCGGCGACTACGTCCGCGACGAGACCTACCGCGGCCGGATCCAGGCCTGGGTGGACCAGCTCTGGCGCCGCAAAGACGCCCGGATAAGCACCATGATGCGCAGTCCCGAAGCCACAGCGATCACCGCCACCGATGTCTAACCAACCTTATCTTCGCTACTTCGGGCTCGCGCGGGCACCTTTTTCCATCGCACCGGACCCCCGCTTTCTTTACCTCGGTGACCGGCACAGGGAAGCACTGGCTAACCTGGTGTGGGGCCTGAACACGGATGGCGGCTTCGTGGTCCTGACCGGCGAGGTCGGCACCGGAAAGACGACCCTGAGCCGCAGCCTGCTCGGCCGCGTGCCCAAGAACACCGACATCGCCTACGTGATCAATCCACGCCTGAGCGCCCGGGAGCTGCTGGCGACGGTGTGCGAGGAGCTCGGTGACCCGCCGGTGGCAGATGAGGTGAGCTCCAAGCATCTCGTCGACCGGATCAATCAGCTGCTGCTCACGGCTCACGCCAGGGCCCGTCGGACGGTTCTCGTGATCGACGAGGCCCAGAGCCTGAGCAGGGATGTGCTGGAACAGATCCGCTTGCTGACCAACCTGGAGACGAACGAGCGTAAACTCCTGCAGGTGGTGCTGATCGGACAGCCGGAACTCGATGTCATGCTGCGGCGCCCGGATCTCCGGCAGCTGGCCCAGCGGATCACCGCTCGTTATCACCTCGAACCCCTGCAGCTGAGCGACTTGAGCGAGTGCGTACGTCATCGGCTCAAGGTTGCCGGCGCGGTTCGTAATCCTTTCACCTTGTTCGGCCTGCTCAACCTGTACCGCCTCTCTCGCGGTATCCCCAGGCTGGCCAATGTCATTGCGGACCGGGCATTGCTCGGGGGTTATGCCCTGGACCGGGAACGGATCGGCGCAGGTATCGTGCAGCGCGCAGCACGGGAGATAGCCGGAACGCCCGCCCAGCGCAGCTTGCTGCCCCTGGCAACCGCCACGGGCCTGCTGCTGGTGGCGGTTGCCGGCGTGGGGTGGGTCACGCTGACGGACGGCGAGCTTCCAACGCTCACCGGGTCGGCGGAATCTCGCAGCCTCCATGAAGCGGCCGTCGATCCGATTGCCAGCCAGGTCGTTACCGTGGATGCCGTCCGGGCCGCAGAACCGGATTCCATCACCGAAACCGCTACGCTGCCGACGCAAGCGACCGAGATCGAGACGGCAGAGCCTGAGCAGGCCCCTGTGGTCGCCATGCTCTGGGATCCTGACAGTGAGACCAGTCGTCATGCCTTCCAGGGCGTCATTGATCGTTGGTTCGTGCCCATCGAAGTGGAGAACGCCGGGCAGATCTGTAATCAGGTCGGCCGAGTCGGGCTCGACTGCCTGGAACTGGAGACGACCTGGGATGAACTGCGAGCGCTGGACCTCCCTGCGGTACTGCATCTCGAGGGGGATAACGGACCTGACCGTCTGGCCCTGGTGGCCATGGCCGATCGCCGTGTTCAGCTGGCTACGGATGACGGCCTGCGCTGGCAATCCCTGGATGACGTGACCCGTCGCTGGACGGGCGCTGCAACCGTGGTCTGGCAACTGCCGCCGGGCTATCGGCAACCCTTGCGGAGCGGCAACCGGGGTGAGTCCGTACGCTGGCTCCGGCGCCAGCTCGCCGAGGCCGGGCATCCGAGCAGCGGTCGCGCCGACGAGTTCGACGCCTCGCTGGAACGCGCAGTTCGCGATTTCCAGGCCCGCAACAGTCTGACCGTGGACGGCATCGCGGGCCCATTGACGTGGATTCACCTTCAGCGCGGGACCGGCGTCGGCATTCCGTCGCTGACTTCCGAAGAGTCCGGCTGATGTCGTTCATTCTGGAAGCGCTGCGCAAGTCGGAAGAGGACCGACGCAGACAGGAGCATAGCGAGCCGGATCTCACGGCGCCGCTGCGAATCCCGGGCGGTCGCAAATCCTCCAAGGCCCTGCTGCTGCTGACGCTGGCCCTGCTCATCAATGCCGGCGTGCTCGCCGCCTGGCTCATGCGGCCAGGCCCGGAACCAGGCGGCGAAGCGCTGACACTGCCGGAGCCACGCCCTCCTGAACCCGCACCGTTCCTGCTGCCGGAACCGGCGGCCAGCGTGCAGCCGGCTGAATCGCGCGCCGCGCCTCCGGCGCAGGCGGATTGGTCGACGCGGCCGGTGCGCAGCCTTGGCTCCCTGCCGGCGGCCGAACGGCGACGGTTCGACGTGCTGAACATCTCCACCCACATATACGCGGAGGACCCGGCGTTCCGGGAGGTCAGTATCAACGGGCGGGTCTATCGGGAAGGCGGGCGCATCGACGGCATGACGCTGGTGACGATTACCGAGAGCGGGATCGAGCTCGGCGTCGGCAACGAGGTCATCGCCGTCGATCTCCAGGATCAGTGGGATATCCGGTGATCAGCGATAGATCGTCACGCAGGAATCTGGCGAGGCTCAGTGGGAGCTGACGTCCGCGCAGCGGGCGGCGCGATTCCGCGTCACGCCCAAACCCACCAGCAGTCCTCGATCGCAAAGCCGGCTTGCAGCCGACTTTCGCTCCCACTGGCGCAATGCGAAGACCGGGCACAGGCTCAGTGGGAGCTGACGTCCGCGCAGCGGGCGGCGCGATTCCGCGTCACGCCCAAACCCACCAGCAGTCCTCGATCGCAAAGCCGGCTTGCAGCCGACTTTCGCTCCCACTGGCGCAATGCGAAGACCGGGCACAGGCTCAGTGGGAGCTGACGTCCGCGCAGCGGGCGGCGCGATTCCGCGTCACGCCCAAACCCACCAGCAGTCCTCGATCGCAAAGCCGGCTTGCAGCCGACTTTCGCTCCCACTGGCGCAATGCGAAGACCGGGCACAGGCTCAGTGGGAGCTGACGTCCGCGCAGCGGGCGGCGCGGTCAGGGCGTCGGGCGGATGGTCTGCTCGCTGCCACCGGCACCGGAGACCTGATCGATGCGGTCCTGCAGCCGGGACATGCGGCCGACCACATCGCGTCGAAACGCGTCCATGGACGCGATAGCCTCCTCCGAGTCCTTCGCCCGGCGCTCCATGCCCGCCTGCTGCTGGGTCAACGTATTCACCCGGTCTGTAAGGGTGCGCTGTCTGGACAGCATTTCAGACAGGCGCGAATCGATCTGCGAAAGCTGAGTCAGCATCTGATCCTGCGCTTCGAGCCCGCGGGTGAGCTGAGTCGCCTTGGCATTGAGCTCATCGAGGGTGCTGCGCTGACCGGCCTGGGCCTGCTGGAGGGAGGCAATCGCCCTCTGATTCTCCTGGATCCAGTCCCGATTGCGCTTGTTGGACACATCCCACAGTTTGCGGATCTCGGATTCCCAGAAGCTGATCTGCTCCTGCGTCTCCGACTCGGTCTTGGACAGAGCATCACCGGTCATGTCCAGCCGCTCTTCGATGCGCCCGAGCCGGTTCTCAACCGATTCGATGCCCGAACGAACGGAAGCCAGGGCCTCGTTCTGGGCGACGATGAACCAGCCGCAGGCCGTGAGGCCGGCGATGATGAAGGCAATCAGAACGTTCGTGACCACCAGATTGGTCGAGCCGCCGCCGCGGCCGCCTCCCATCTCGCTCCGCCGGCCGCCGCCACGGCGCCGGGTCTCAATGTCATCGCTCGCGGGTGCGATGGTCGGAAGTCCGTCGAGATCATCGCGATCGCTTGTGCTCATGAAAGAAAACCACGCTGACTGGAACACGCCGCCGGTTTATAGCGCAGTGAAGGCGGGGATGAAAGGGGCGCCGCAGGACGCAGGCACCTGAGTGCCGCAGCGCCCGGTCATGAGACCATGACCGGGCGCTGCGTGCGGCCTCAGAGGAAGGCCACCAGGCCCCAGAGCAACACGGTGAGCCCAAAGCCACAGGAAATCACGCCCTTGACGCTGGCCATGGGACCCGGCTTGCCGAAGATGGCATTCGCCTCCAGAGCAAGAACGATGATCAGCACCAGGATCAGGGACGGTACCGAAGCATGGGTCAAGGCACCACCCAAGGGATAGTGCGCGCTGGAGATCATGAAGAACAGCATCGGGATCGAGAACAGCGTGTTGGTGCGCGACGCCAGCGCCGCCTTAGGCGCTGCGGCCGCCGCCTCGGGCAGGGCCTCACCGCCGCCCTGCACCTGGGTGTTGGATGCGATCAGGATGCGCTGGTTCGGCCAGATGATCAGCCACACGTTGAGGAACATGAACGTGGCCATGAGGGCACCGATACCGATGTCATAGGTCAGGGCCATGCCACGGGCGCCGAGCAGAATCAGACCGGTCAGGAACGTCAGCATCGCGGCCCAGCGGAACCACCACAGCGCCCGCGGCACCAGCTTGACGAACGCGTCCGTGCGCGCCCCGCCATCTGCTTCCTTGAAGTACTCGGTCTGGACGAAATTGAAGTAGTAGAGCAGGCCAATCCAGGCGATGCCCGCCAGCACGTGACCATAACGGGCCAGGAAATCGATCCCGGCCGCTGTTGTGAACAAATCCATGACTGTTTCCCCTCATCCGTAATCGAACAGAACGGATGCCCCGGTGTCGCCACCTCCGCTCGAGGTCCCGGCGCAACGGCTGCATCGGCTGCGCCCTGTCGCAGAACGTCACCGAGCAGCGCCATGCATGATAACAGCGGGGATGCGGGGACGCGCGGCCATTGCTGACGGCCCTGAAACGAGAAAGCCCCGCACGAGGCGGGGCTTTCAGGTTACTGCCTAACGGGTGAGGCAAGGCTTACATCATGCCGCCCATGCCACCCATACCGCCCATGTCGGGCATACCGCCACCGGAATCTTTTTCTTCCGGAAGGTCGGTGATCATGGCTTCGGTGGTGATCATCAGGCCCGCTACGGAGGCTGCGAACTGCAGTGCAGTGCGGCACACTTTGGCCGGGTCGACGATGCCGAGCTTGACCAGATCGCCATACTCGCCGTTGGCTGCGTTGAAGCCTTCATTGCCCTTCAACTGCTTGACCTTGTCGACCACCACTGAGGCTTCGAAACCGGCATTGGTCACGATCTGCCGCAGCGGCGCTTCCATGGCCCGGCGGGCGATGGAGATACCGACGGTCTGCTCGTCGTTGTCGCCCTTGAGACCTTCGATGGCCCCCAGCGCACGCACGAGGGTGACGCCGCCGCCAGGGACGATGCCTTCCTCGACCGCGGCCCGGGTGGAGTGAAGTGCGTCCTCGACGCGTGCCTTTTTCTCCTTCATTTCCACCTCGGTGGCGGCACCGACCTTGATGACCGCAACACCGCCGGCCAGCTTGGCCAGACGCTCCTGCAGCTTTTCGCGGTCGTAGTCGGAGGAGGTGTCCTCGATCTCCTGCCGGATCTGCTTTACCCGCCCTTCGATGTCCGCGCTCTTGCCTGCGCCATCGACGATGGTGGTGTTCTCCTTGGTCAGCTGCACCTTCTTGGCGTGGCCGAGATCATCGAGGGTCGCGCCTTCCAGGGTCAGACCCACTTCCTCGGAGATCACCTGGGCACCGGTGAGAATGGCGATGTCCTGCAGCATGGCCTTGCGCCGATCACCAAAACCCGGGGCCTTGGCCGCTGCCACCTTGACGATGCCGCGCATGGTGTTGACCACCAGGGTGGCCAGTGCTTCGCCTTCGACATCCTCCGCAACCACCAGCAGCGGCTTGCCCGACTTGGCGACTGCCTCGAGTACCGGCAGCATCTCGCGGATGTTGGAGATTTTCTTGTCCACCAGCAGGATGTAGGGATCGTCCAGCTCTGCGGACATGCTCTCCTGGTTGTTGATGAAGTAGGGCGAGAGGTAGCCGCGATCGAACTGCATGCCCTCGACCACTTCCAGCTCGTTGTCGAGGCTGGTGCCCTCTTCTACCGTGATCACGCCTTCCTTACCGACCTTTTCCATGGCCTGGGCAATCAGCTCACCGATGGATGAGTCGGAATTCGCAGAGATGGTGCCCACCTGGGCAATGGCCTTGGAATCTTCGCAGGGCGTGGCCAGCTTCTGGATTTCCTTGACCGCAGCCGCCACGGCCTTGTCGATGCCGCGCTTGAGGTCCATCGGGTTCATGCCGGCCGCAACGGACTTCAGGCCCTCGGTGACGATGGCCTGAGCGAGAACGGTGGCGGTGGTGGTGCCGTCGCCGGCCTCATCGGAGGTCTGGGAAGCGACCTCCTTGACCATCTGTGCGCCCATGTTCTCGAACTTGTCGGACAGCTCGATTTCCTTGGCGACAGACACACCGTCCTTGGTGACGGTAGGCGCCCCGAAGGACTTGTCGATCACCACGTTGCGGCCTCTCGGACCGAGCGTGACCTTAACCGCGTCGGCGAGCTGATTGACACCCTTCAGCATGCGCTGACGGGCGCTGTCTCCAAACTTGATATCTTTTGCGCTCATGCGTTCTTACCCCTGTGTTCAGCGTCTATTCGATTTTCGGGATACGGTCTGTGCAGGATCTGCGCGCCGTCGAGGCCGGTTGAAACCGGCCGGGGACGCGGCTGACCTCAACCTTCCAGAACCCCAAAGATCTCGGTCTCGGCGAGAATCAGTACTTCCTCACCATCGATCTTCACGGTGCTGCCGCCGTATTGGCCGAACACCACCTTGTCGCCGACCTTGACGCCGGGCGCACGGACTTCGCCATTATCGAGCGCCTTGCCGGGACCCACTGCGAGAACTTCGCCCTTGCTCGGCTTCTCTGCTGCGGAATCCGGCAGGACGATGCCGCCGGCGGTCTTGGCCTCTTCCTCGAGGCGGCGTACCACGACGCGGTCGTGCAGCGGACGGATCTTCATTGCTGTGTATCTCCCAATCCTTTACGTGAATGTTCTGCGCCGCCGGTGGGCCCTTACGAACCCACTGCCGCGACTGAAGTCAGCAAGCGGCTGCGGAGCCCGTTAGCACTCCCTCGACGGGAGTGCCAATGATAGGAGGCCGCGTTTAGCAGTCAACCCCGAGAGTGCTAAAAAACTCCGAAGAGACGGACTGCAGCGCGACGCGCTGCCCGACAATGGAGGCGGATCGAGGGAATTCAAGGGCGCCGGTCGTCTTCCCGCTCAAATTCGCCCTCGATGATGCGTCCGCTAGACCGCGGCGGCGCGCCGCCCGGCGGAGGGCCGGCCTGAACATGCCAGATGCCGCGGGCCAGCAGCCAATTGGCCAGCCAGCGCCGCGAGGGCGGCAGCAGGCAGGTAAACCCGAACACGTCCGTGATGAAACCCGGCGCGAGGAACATGGCGCCACCTACCACCAGCACCAGGCCTTCCACCATCTCCCGGGCCGGCAGCTGGCCTGCATCGAGCTTGGATCGCACGATGCGCAGGGTCGCGAAACCCTGCTGGCGCAGCAGCGACACGCCGACCACGGCAGTGAGGAACACCAGTCCGATGGTGGGCCAGGCGCCGAGCCACTGCCCCACCCGTATCAGGACGTAGAGTTCCATCACGGGCATGATGACGAACAGCAGGAACAGACTACGCAAGGCAGGCTCCAGGTGGACGGGCGACGCAGTGTAACAGCCTCGCAGGCCCCATCGTCGGCAGATGAAATCTCACCGCGGGAACGGATCCGCCTGATTGTGGCGGCCATTCCTGAGGGTTCAGTCGCCACCTACGGCGACGTGGCCCGCTTCGCGGGATTGCCACGGCGGGCACGAATGGTCGGACAGGTTCTGGCTGCGTTGCCGGCTGGCAGCAGGCTGCCATGGCATCGTGTGCTGCGTGCAGACGGTCGCATTGCCACCCGGGACGATGGGGAGACGACGCAGGCGCTGCGGCTCGAGGCAGAGGGCATTCTGGTGCGGGCGGGGCAGGTGGATCTGCGCCGCCATCGCTGGCAGCCGTGACAACTGCCACGTTCGAGACCCGCTTCGTTCGAACGGGCTGCCTTCGTTCGGGCGCGGCTGCGCCGCGCATCGGCATGTCCGCCTGCGGCGGACATGCTCTCTCATGGAACATAACGTAGAGCGTTGATATTGCGAGGCGTTTGCTAGTGTCTGTGGGAGCGAACGTCGCTGGGCCGCATAGGCTGCAAGCCGGCGTTGCGATCGCAGACTGCCCGCGGATTCGAGCGTGACGCAGATCGCGACGCCCGCTTTGCGGACGTCAGCTCCCACTGGGCCTCGCGAGCATCGCCGTTGTTCCTTCCGCGACAGCGTGAACGATCATTCGTGGCGTGCTCCCACATACTATTGAGCTGTATTCGCGATTCGCGCGTGCGCAGGCGCACTGTGGGGGCATCTGGGTTAGGCTTCGTGGCCGATTGCGGCGGGCTGAGCGGAATCTACTTTCGTGACCGAAACGAGTACTGAGGTCGATCCCGAACCCGAGCGGAGCTGGCGGGCGGCGTTCAGCGTCTACGCTCACCCGCGGGTGGTAGGCATGGCGTTTCTCGGCTTTGCCGCCGGCCTGCCGCTGCTGCTGGTGGGCGGGACGTTCAGCGCCTGGCTCAGGGACCTGGGCGTCACCCTTACGGCCATCGGCTTTTTGAGCTGGGTCGGCATCGCGCACAGCATCAAGGTGCTGTGGGCACCCATCGTGGATCGGCTGCCGTTGCCGATCCTGACCCGCGTGTTCGGGCGCCGCCGCGGCTGGATCCTGCTGGCGCAGATGGTGATCGCCGCCGGGCTGCTCGGCATGGGACTCACCGACCCCCGCACTGCCCTGGGCCTGGTCGCCGTGTTCGCCGTCCTCACCGCCTTTGGCTCCGCGACCCAGGACGTGGCGGTGGATGCCTACCGGATCGAGGCCGTGTCACGGGACCGGCAGGGTGCCATGGCCGCCACCTACGTGTTCGGCTACCGGGTGGCGATTCTGGCTGCAGGCGCCGGCGCCCTGCATATTGCCTCCGCTGCCGACTGGAGCATGGCCTACACGGCGATGGCGGTGCTGATGGGTGTCGGCATCCTCACCACGCTGATCATCCGGGAACCCGAGGTGAAGATGGACGATCGCACCCGGGCCCTCGAAGCCCGGGTGGTGGACTACCTCGATCGCACCGAGCATCAGGGCCTCCGGCGCCGGCTCACCGCCTGGTTCATCGGCGCCGTCGTGTGCCCGTTCGCGGACTTCTTCACCCGCTTCGGCCCCGCCGCCATGCTGATCCTGCTGTTCATCAGCGTGTTCCGGATCAGTGACATCTTCATGGGTGTGATGGCCAACCCGTTCTATCTGGATCTCGGTTTCACGAAGGCCCAGATCGCCAACATCGCCGCCGCGTTCGGACTCGCCATGACCTTGACCGGTGCTGCGCTCGGCGGGCTGCTGGTAGCCCGATTCGGTATCGCCACCATGCTCATCGCCGCAGCGCTGCTGGCGCCGCTGACCAATCTGACCTTTTCCTGGCTGGCACTCACCGGCCCCGTCACCTATGGCCTGGTGATTGCGATCATTGCGGACAACATTTCCGGCGGCATTGCGATTGCCGTATTCATCGCCTACCTGTCGTCACTGACGAACACCGCCTACACCGCGACGCAATACGCCCTGTTCAGCTCGATCATGACGCTGCCCGGACAGTTCCTGGCCGGCTTCACCGGCGCATTGGCCGAGGCCGTCGGCTTCTTCTGGTTTTTCATCAGCTCGGCTGTGATCGGACTCCCTGCCATCCTGCTGGCGATCTATCTGGCGCGGCGCTTCGACCCGGACCGCATCCCGAGACCGGGGCGAATCGACACGGTTCCTTGACTCGCTCTCTGCCCTCTTCTACACAGGAGCCTGGCGGCGCGATCCCCGTGCCGACTGGGGAGTCATTGAATGGATTCATCCCTGCCGGTGCTGGTGGTGGACGATGCCCGCTTCAGCCGGGCCATCATCACCCGCAGCCTCACGGAGGCGGGCTTCAAGGATGTGCGCTTCGCTGAATCCGGTTTGGCGGCCGTGCGGATGCTCGAGGATCGACCTGCGGACATCGTCATATCGGACTGGGTCATGCCGGAGATGGACGGTCTCGAACTCACCCGCCGCATCCGGGACATGGACGAGATTCTCGATCACTTCACCTACGTCATGCTGCTGTCAAGCCAGGAGGAAATGGGTGCCATCAGCCGCGCTTTCGAACACGGCGTGGACGACTTCATCAGCAAGGCTGCGCTGCGTACCTATCTGCTGCCAAGGGTCTGGGCGGCCTGCCGGACCGCCGGCTACAACAACGGCCTGCTGGCCAGCAATCGCCAGCTGCGGGAGCAGATCGCGACGCTGGAGCGGCGCAACATGGTCGACGCGCTCACCGGCCTGGGCAATGAACGCTTCACCGACCGGGCGCTGTCCGACCTGCTGCGTCAGGTGGCCTCCCGGGGTGGGGCAGCCTGCGTGATTCTGATCGCCTTGCACAACTACACCGAGCTGGCCGCCAGCCTGGAGCCAGGCGACGTCAACCGCATCGTCCGCGCCGCAGCTTCAAGGCTTGAGCATCTGGTTCGCCCCATGGACGTGGTCACCCGCCCGCGGCCCGATACGTTCGCCGTCCTGGTCCATCAACCGAGCGTGGAGCACTGCACTTGTGACAGCTTCCGACGCATCCTCGTAGCGCTGGACGGCCACAAGCTGGAGACGGCCGCCGGCGTGCAGCGCCTGCAGGTGGCCATGAGCGTGTGCGCAGCCCATGGTCCGGACGGGATCCCGACACCTGACGAGCTGTTGGCCTTCGCGCGGGAACGGCTGCGGGAAGCCGCCCAGAAGGGCGAAGCCACCGACGGCATCTGGCAGCAGAAGGAGTCTGAACCCTCATGAGCGTTCGCATCAATCGCATCACGACCCGCAGCGGCGATGACGGCAGCACCGGTCTTGCCGACGGCAGCCGCCTGCCCAAGCACGCCCCGCGCATGGAAGCCATCGGTACGGTGGACGAACTCAATGCCCAGCTCGGCATGCTGCGCGCCAGTCTCGAGGCGCGCCCGGTCGATGAGCTCTTGGGCGACATCCAGCAGCGGCTGTTCGACCTCGGCGGCGCCCTGAGCCTGCCCGGAACCACGCGCTTTCCCGAAGCGGCCGTGACCGACGTCGAAGCAGCCCAGACCGACTACAACGCTGATCTGCCGCCGCTGACCAGTTTCGTGCTGCCTGCCGGGTCCGAGGCGGTGGCGCGCTGCCACGTGGCGCGGACGGTGTGTCGGCGGGCAGAACGTTGCCTGACTTCGCTGGCTGAGCAGGAGCCGGACACGGACGCCGCCGTGCTCGGGGTCTATCTGAACCGCCTTTCGGACCTGCTGTTCGTGATCGCACGCTGGCTCGCGCGCGAGGACGGCTCCGAGGTGCTGTGGACGCCGCGCCCGGAACCAGAATGAACACCGATGATCCAGACTCCAGGCGCCAAGCCTCGGCCCGTCCGCGCTGCGCGCGGCCTGGGCGCTCCCACAGCGGCCTCCTCGAACGGTGCATTGTGGGAGACTGCAGGCGCCGAAGGCGACGCAGCGAGCGCTGACTCGTCCCGCAACGAAGCGCCACGCCTATCGGCCCGTCCGCGCTGCGCGCGGCCTGGG
>REEU01000178.1 GCA_007694905.1 Gammaproteobacteria bacterium
GCCCGAGCGCGACGCAACGATCGGCAGCGTAGCCGCTGGGCCGGGGCGCTGGACCATGATTCCGGCAGTTGCCCTGACGAGCCTGGGTCATGAGAATGCGCTGTCCTTGCCGAGGTGAACCCGATGCAACTTGCTCAGACCGTCCGGCGCTCGGCGCTGCTCTACCCTGATCAACCCGCCCTGATCGAGGGTGATGTCCGTTACAGCTGGCGGGAATTCGCCGATCGAGTCGCACGGCTCGCTGGCGGCCTTCGGGGTCTTGGGCTCGCGCCGGGCGATCGTGTAGCGATGCTTGCGGACAACTCCCATCGCTATGTGGAGTTCTTCTTTGCCACGTTCTGGGCCGGCGGCATCGCGGTGCCCATCAATACGCGCTGGGCGCCACCGGAAGTGCGCTTTGCCCTCGATGACTGCGGGGCCCGCATCCTCATTGCGGATCCGGCTCACGCCGAAGCGGCGGCGTCCCAGCGCGCGGACGGTGCCCGGATCGAGCGCCTGATTCTGGCGGCAGACCGCGACGCGTCCGCGGCCGCCGACTGGTTGCACTGGGAGGAGCTGGCCTGCTCGGCTGCCATCGAGGATGCCGGCCGCGGCTTCGAGGATGTGGCCTGCCTGTTCTACACCGGCGGCACCACTGGCCGTTCGAAAGGGGTGATGCTGACCCACGCGAATCTGGTGACGAACTCACTCACCGCCATGCTCAACATGGATATCCGGGCCGGGACGGTGCACCTCCACGTCTCGCCCATGTTTCACGTGGCCGGCGGCGCGCGGCTGTTCTCGGTGACGCTCGCCGGTGGGACCCACGTGGTGATCCCGAAGTTCGAGATCGAACCGTTTCTGGCCGCCATCGAGCGCGAGCGGGTCAACATCACCATCATCGTCCCCACCATGCTGAACCGGCTGATGCAGCACCCCGATCTGGAGCGCCGCGACCTATCGAGTCTCAGACTGCTCAGCTACGGCGCGTCGCCGATGCCCGCTGCGCTGCTGCAGCGCGCACTCGAGCGGCTGCCGGGTGTGCGTTTCCTGCAGAGCTACGGCATGACCGAGCTGTCGCCGGTGGCCACGGTGCTGACGCCGGAATTCCATACCTTCGAAGGTCCCAACGCCGGCTTCACGGCCTCCGCGGGCCAGCCCGTCTACAACGCCGACGTGGCGATCCGGGATCCCGACGGCAAGCGCCTGCCGCCGGGAGAGATCGGCGAGGTCTGCGTGCGTGGACCCATGGTCATGAAGGGTTACTGGAACCAGCCGGAACTCACCGCCGAAGTGCTCCGGGACGGCTGGATGCACACCGGTGACGGCGGCTACATGGATGAGCGCGGTTTTCTCTATGTGGTCGATCGCATCAAGGACATGATCGTCACCGGCGGCGAGAACGTTTACTCCGCCGAGGTGGAGGATGCCATCTATGCCCATCCCGCGGTGGCCGAGTGCGCAGTCATCGGCATTCCCAGCGACCAGTGGGGTGAGGTGGTTCATGCCGAGGTGGTGCTGAAGACCGGCACGGACGTCACCGAGGCGGAGCTGCTCGCTCACTGCAAGGCGCGCATCGCCGGCTTCAAGTGCCCGCGCAGCATCCACATTCATGACGGTGAACTGCCGAAGAGCGGCGCCGGCAAGATTCTCAAGACGGAGCTCAGGGTACCGTTCTGGCGGGACCGGCAGCGGGCCGTGAACTGATGCCGCAGCTGCACGGCTCGTGGCGCCAATGCTTATGGCTGCTGGTCATGCTCATGGTGCTGGCAGCGGATGTGCGAGCGGACGCTGTCGGCCGGGAACCGTTCCTGTGGCGCAATGCCGGGCCCGTGGCCGCGACCTTCGGGTTGCCGCGGGCACGCAGCGCAAGGCTGCCGGGTACCGACGAGCTCAAGGTGGATCTGCTGCTGGACGTGGCCAGCCACTTCACCCGCGGCAGCTCCGCCACCGAATCGGTGCTGATTGACGGAGAGACTGTGACCGCGGTTGCTCGCTTCGAGCGTGGCTTCGGCGCCGACTGGGCAGGCAGCGTGGAACTGGTGGCCCTGCGCCATTCAGGCGGTATCCTCGACCGCTTCATCGACCAGTGGCATGACTGGTTCGGCCTTCCGGACGGCGGCCGTGACGCGGCACCGCGCGATCGGCTGCGCATGGTGTGGAATGCCGACGACGAGCAGCGGCTGCTGCTTCAGGACGCGCATGCCGGGCTCGGTGATCTTCGTCTCGGCGTCGCGCGGCAGCTGCATCGCTCACCGCAACGGGATCTGGCACTGCGCCTGGACGTGGAGGTGCCCACTGGGCGCAGCAGCCGTCTTGCCGGCAGTGGCGGAATCGATGTCGCCATGGGGCTCAGCCTCAGTGAGCGGGAGGCCCTCTCGTCCCTGGGCCTGATCAGTCATGTCACCCTGGGGGTGCTGCGACCGTCCGGTGACGATCTGGTGGGAGCCCGGCTGCGCAATCTGGCGGGCTATGCCAGCTGGGCGCTGGTGTGGCCGGTCACGGACCGGCTGAGTCTGAAGGCGCAGCTCGACGGCCACTCTGAGCTGGTGCGTTCCGACCTGAAACAGATCGGTGGTTGGAGCGTGCAGGGCGGACTCGGTGGCGCTTGGCGCCTGACGCCGGGTGTGGCGCTGGAGTTCGGGGTCTACGAAGACCTGCGGGTGGGCGCTGCACCGGATGTCACGTTCCAGTTCGCCCTGCGCGGTCGCTACTGAGTCCATTCCGGCCCTTTTCCGCTGAGTTGATTGCTTCGTCAATCAGCAACCATAGCGATCGTGATGTCTCTGCTGCGACCCCGTGAATTCCCAGGCCCCCGCAACCTCTTTCTTGGATGTGTTGCATAGCGAACAGATGAAGTCCGCGAGAGCGCTCAGGATGCCGTTTACAAATCGCGCCCCCATGAAGGATGCAGTCATGAATTACCAACGCAAGCTCTTGGTCATCGCCATCGCGACCGGTCTCTCGGGCATGCCGCCGCTCGGCTCCGCGGCAGCTACGTTCATGACGTCCAAGGGTGACGCGGTCTCCGGGAATCCCGGATCGCTGTCCGTTGCCAACGAAGCCTCAACCCATCGCGGTCCCTACGCGAGTTTCTATGGCCACTACGACTTCCGAACAGGTTCGGCCAGGAATGAAACGAAGGGCGCTGGTACCCAAGCCGGTCCCCAAAAGCTGGCCATCGCACTTCTTGATACGCCCGAGGGGCTTTCTCCCCCTGCCCGGTCGAGCGTCGGTCCAGGGAACGCATCGAGCTCCATCCGCATCCAGGGATCAGTGGCTAGCTACAACCCGGCCGAACACCTCGTCGATGCCGTAGGCGTGGGTGGAATCGCTGCAACCCAGATGGCGGCGAGCAGCCGTATAGCGATCATGGCCAGTGCTGCTCCCCTCGACATCGACCGCGCCGTTCGGCTCGACGGATTCGGCTCCACTGAGATCGATGCTATGCGCTTCGATACAGTCAGCCTTGACTCTGAGCCCGAAGCTCACCGAGCCAGTGCCATCTCAGTCCCGGAACCTGCGCCCTTCGCTCTGCTTGCTCTCGGACTGTTCGGGATCGGTTTGCTGAGGAAGCGCAGCAAATCGAAGGTCTGAATCTCCGCAACATGGACCGACCTGCCCGCCCCTCTCCGTTGGGGCGGCTTCGTTTTCGCCAACGACTGAATCCCCCCTGCATTCCGGCTCCGAAACGTATCCTCGAACCGAGCTCGAGACCCTGATCAAAGGGTCATGTGTTGTCTATCGAACAGATCACTCTTCAGTGCCTGGGACATCATGCTCGTACCAGCTCTTCGGGACGAAGCTTTCACCAAAAGCCCTCACTTGTTGCCATCAGGTCGCGTAATGGCCCATACAGCGAACAATCTCAATGCAGGATCTTTCTCGAGGACGCCTGACACGTTCGTCCCGTTAGACGAGCACGCCGAGGTGCGGATTTCGGATTCACAGCGGCGCCCTGTGAGACCCGCTCCCAATCGTCTCATCCGTGACCGACAGACCCTGTTGCACTGGATTCGGTGGACAACCAGCCTGGGATGGGTCTTGGGCCTGCTCTATCTGCTCACAACACAACCCTCTACCGGTCCGTCTGTCGAGTACAGGGTGCTCGGTGCCGCCACTGTGATGCTCATGTTGATCGTCTATTGAACCGCCCCGAGAATTCCGGAGGCTCTTTCCTGTGAGAGGATAGAGCCATGAAACGACAACCTTAGTACTCCCCAGAGCTTCGAGAGCGTGCGGTGCGGATGGTCTTGGACCAGCAGAACCAGCACGAGTCCCGATGGGCTGCCATCACGTCCGTCGCCGCCAAGATCGGCTGCACTAACGAGACCTTGCGTCGCTGGTTGCTGCAGACCGAGCGCGACCAGGGCATTCGTGAGGGGCCCACTACAGACGAACGCAGGCGAATCAAAGACCTCGAACGCGAGAATCGTGAGCTACGCCAAGCGAATGAGATCCTGCGCAAAGCATCAGCTTTTTTCGCACAGGCGGAGCTCGACCGCCCACTGCGGAAATGATCGCTTTCATCGATCTTTACCGGGAACGCTACGGGGTCGAGCCGATCTGCAGAGCACTGCCGATCGCCCCGTCGACGTACTACGAGGCCAAGGCGCGGGAAGCTGATCCGAGCCGCCTCCCGCCGCGAGTCCAACGTGACCGGGAACTTAGCGAAGAGGTTCAGCGCGTCCACGAAGAGAACCTCAGCGTCTACGGAGCCGAGAAGGTTTGGCGACAGCTGGCTCGTGAGGGTATTCAGACAGCCCGATGCACGGTGGAACGTCTGATGTCCGCGCTCGGCCTGGAAGGTGCTGTCCGCGGCCGCGGGGTCGTCACGACCATTCCGGCCAAGGATGGGACCTGTCCCGACGACAGGGTTCAGCGCCAGTTCGAGGCAGATCGCCCGAATCAGCTCTGGGTTGCCGATTTCACCTACGTCGCGACCTGGCGAGGCTTCGTATACGTGGCCTTCGTCGTTGACGTGTTCTCGCGAAGAATCGTGGGCTGGCGGGCCAGCTCGAGGCCGAGAACAGACCTGGCCCTGGATGCACTGGAGCAAGCCCTGTACGACCGCTCCTCTCAAGGTCTTGACGGTCTCATTCATCATTCCGACCGTGGAAGCCAATATTTGTCCATTCGATACACTGAACGTCTTCGTGAGGCCGGGATCGAGCCTTCCGTCGGCAGCGTCGGCGATTCCTACGACAATGCCCTGGCAGAATCCGTGATCGGCCTCTGCAAGACGGAGGTGATCCGGCGACGCGGCCCATGGAAGCGCCTTGAAGACGTCGAATTCGCAACCCTGGAGTGGGTGCATTGGTTCAACCACCATCGGCTACTTGGGCCAATCGGACACGTACCGCCGGTGGAGTTCGAAGCCGAGTATCACCGGCAGCATATGGGTCAGGCACTGGCGGCCTGACTCACACAAAACGGCCTCCGGAAAACCCGGGGCGATTCACTGCGGCCGGTCGTTCACTCTGTGCTACAGCGAACTGAGGTCGACTTTGCAATGGAGGACACTTGCAAGGCTGACGGCGGTTTCCTGCCGCTTAGGTCCGAATTGAGGTTGTGTCCTATGTGCTGGTACTCAACGTGAACGATCTGGCGCGCCCCCTGGTTGCGAACCTGCTGATCGCAAGCCTGCCGCGCGGCGATCTGGATGCTTTACTCGCCTGTGGCGTCATCGTCGACCTGACTTTCGGCGAGGAGCTGTGCAAGCGGTATGAGCTCTACAGTCACAGCTACTTCCCCCTCGCTGGACTCATTTCCCTTACCGCAGGCGTGAGCGGTCATGCGCCCATGGAGGTGGGCATGATCGGCAATGAAGGGGTGCTCGGGGCGTCGCTAGTCCTCGGTGGCAGCGAGGTGCCCCAGAGCGCCCTGGTGCAGGGAGGCGGAACGGCTCTGGCACTGACTGCAGCAGACACGCAAGCCTTGATCAGCACGTCGCCTGCCTTCGAGCAGGCAATGAAAGACTACCTCTTCGTGCTGACTTTGCAGCTGGCCCAGGCGGTGGCGTGTACCCGCTTCCATATGGTCGAAGCGCGGCTGGCGCGCTGGCTGCTCATGACCCATGACCGGATCGAGAAGAACGAGCTGCAGCTGACGCACCAGTTTCTTGCAGACATGCTGGGCGTTCAGCGCAGCGCGGTGACCATTGCGTCAGGCGTGCTCAAGGAGGCGGGTGCCATCGAGTACTCCCGCGGCAAGATTCGGGTCCTGGACCGCAAGCGTCTCGAAGGCGTGGCTTGCGAATGCTATAAGCTTCCCGGTGTTCCGAGTGCGATGCCAGCACAGCCGAAGTATGCGCAGCGCGACGAGAAAGCACTGACCTAGCCGGCGCCCGGTGCTGCGGATCAGCTGCTGACCTGAGGGTCCGGCTGTCGGATCACCACGGCGGCCACCAGCAGCCCCGCCACGACGAATGCGCACAGCGCGTACGCCGGTCGATACGAGCCGAACAGATCCAACCCCAGGCTGAACAGCAAGGGGCCGATGGCGCTGGCGAAGACGGTGATGGACGTATTCAGACCAGTGATCTCGCCTAGGTGACGACGTCCGAAGAAGCGCACGAAGGACAAATTCGAGAGCATGCCCCATAGGCCGCCACCGCTGCCGAGCCCGAGCACCATCAGCCAGAAGCCCCACGTCGCGTCGAGGCGGTACAGGCCGAGCGTGCCGACGAGGAATGCGCTCAACATGAGGATGAGAAACGGCTTCAGCCGGTGCCGGTCCGCGAGCCAGCTCACCAGCAGATTGACGCTGGTGGAGACGATGGCTGCTGGAAAGAAGTAGCCGAGCGCTTCGACCCGGCCGCGGCCGGCCTCCTCGAACACGGACACGATGTGGAAGGTGACCGCGGTGATGAATACAGAGTGCACGGCCAGCGCCAGAGAGTAGATCCAGAAAACGGGATCCGCCGCAGCCTGATGCAGGGTTCGGTCGACGACCCGCAGCGTCGGACTCGCGGCCGCCTGCTCGGCGCTGTCGCCGTCCGGCAGCAGGCCGCAGGACTCCGGCGTATCCCGAACCAGCAGCAGCGCGAAGCCTGCGAACAACACCCCGACGACGCCAGCGAGCACCCACAGCGCTCCACGCCAGCCGAAACCGTCGATCATGAATGCAAGCAGCAAGGGCGCCAACGAGAAGCCCAACGACACGAAAATGCCGCGCATGCCGGAGACGAGCCCTCGGCGCCGCTCGAACCAGAGCAGCAGCACGTTACGGGAGGCACTGGTGAGAATGCCCTGGCCGGCGAAGCGAACGCCGAAATAGCCGAGCATGATCAGGGGGAAGCTGAACCAACCCACCGCGGCTCCGGTGGCGGCAGCGAGGGGCAGTGCGGCGAAGTCGATCAGGCTGATGAAGACCAGTGCAGAGCCGAGGGCCAGGGACGCGCCCACGATCACGGTGCGGGCACCGAAGCGGTCGAACCAGCGGCCACCGCGGGTCAGAAAGAAGGCGCTGCCGACGGTGCCGAAGAAGTAGGCCGTGGAAAGCTGGGTCCTGGACAGATCGAAAGCGTCCATGAGCGGGTCCGTGAACACCGCCATGCCCATGGTCTGCCCGGGCACGCTCATGAGGAAGCCTATCGTGGACAGCAGCCAGATCACCCAGCCGTAGGCAATCGGGCTGCGGCGGACGTCGAAGGGCCAGCGGGCGGGTAGCGTCAACGGGTGGGGGCGGGATTCGGCGGGCACGCGCAGTTCTCAGGCGTCGGACATGAAGCGGGTCGCGGATGCTACCGGCATCGGGGCCTGGCCGGCTAGCCCAGCTGTCGGTACAGCTTCTCGGTCAGTTCGCGCAGCCGCAGCCCCTCTTCGAGACTCAGCCCGGCGACGCAGGCGATCTGTTCCGGGACGTCTGCGGCGCGCGCTTTGAGTTCCAGCCCGGCCCGAGTCAGGGCGATGACCCGCCTGCGCTCGTCGTCCCGGGCGCGGGCCCGGATCAGCAGGCCCTTGCCGGCCATGCGCTTGAGCAGGGGTGTGAGCGTCCCCGGATCCAGCCGGGTGCGTGCGCAGAGTTCGCCGACGGAGACCCGGTCCTGTTCCCACAGGGCCAGCATCACCAGATACTGAGGGTAGGTGAGTCCGAGGGGCTGCAGCAGCGGTCGGTATGCCCGGGTCAGGGCATTGCTGGCCGAGTACAGGGAGCGGCAGATCTGATTGTCGAGCAGCAGGGGGTCGAACTGAGGCACGGGGCACTCCGGCACGTCCTGAATCGGATCGAGGTTGACACAAGAATTGGAGCAAATGTATTGCATACAAAATAAATGTGTAGGGTATAAATGCGCATCGAGTTGCTCGCCCAACTCGCGGCCAACGCTGAACCGGTTCGCTCCATCGCCCTGGATTCGGCCTGGCCTCATGAATGTGTCCACTGGAGGAAATCGCATGAGGACTGCACGGATCAGCGGCCTGGCCCCAGCGGACGGGACCAGTATTCGGGCGCGAGGCTTCGCGGACGTGATCAACCGCTTCGGCGGCAATTGCTTCGCCTGCCACGTCAAGGCGAATCCCGGCTGTGATCTGATCTGCGAGCGGGGCCATGGCTGCGATCCGATTCCCTTGACTGCGGAGATGCCCCGGGCGTTCCAAAAGACGGATCCCCGCTGCAGCGATGCGCCGGAACTGACCGCGGAGGAAGCCGACGCTCTGGCCGCGCTGCAGGCGGCGTTCGAGTAGGTCTGGTGTCAGCGCAGCCCCAGCCCCGCTTGTAGCTCCGTCAGCAACGCCTGAACCGTTGCTGCGGTGTATGGTTGCGCTGCACCCCGTCCCCAGACCGGATCCGGCCAAGCGGCATCACCCGCTCGTCGGGCAATGACGTGGACGTGCAGCTGCGGGACCCGATTGCCGAGGGCGCCGACGTTGAGCTTGTCCACGTTGCCCAGGGCGAGCAGAAGCACGGACAGTCGGCGGATTTCCGTAAACAGCTCGGCGCTTTCTCCGGCATCGAGTTCGTGCAGCTCGCGCAGCCCCTGCCGCCGCGGCACCAGAATGCACCAGGGGAAGCGGGCATCGTTCATCAGCAGCAGCCGCGACAGCGGCAGTTCACCGATCTGCATCGTGTCTGCGGCAAGCCGCGGGTGCAAAGCGAAAGCAGCTTGCCGAGTCATGGCTGGTCTCCGTCGTTCGTTCTGTCGCCGGTAAGCGAAGCGTGTGCGCATCATCGACGTCGTTTGGGTCCGGGTCGGATGGTTTGACCAGCCTATCCTGGTTTGCTATTTCAGAGCCTTGCTTGTGATGTCGATTGAAGGATTCGGCCGATCGTTCGGACTCAACGATCGGAGCCTAGGGTGGTGGTATGGGGGTAACTGACGATGAGTGCACGGTCATGGAAGTGTATCGCTGGAGTCGTTCTGGCGTTGCTTCTGACGGCGGGTTGTAGCGGTTCCGGTTTCGAGCTCGTACGCGGATCGAAGTTGACGGGGGAGCGCCCGGCCTCCGATCCGGTTCAGGAATCGGAGCCCGAACCCGAACCCGAACCCGAACCC
>REEU01000166.1 GCA_007694905.1 Gammaproteobacteria bacterium
CCCGTTGTGAAGACCTGACCATAATGCCATGATTCCATTGACACAGTAGTATTAGTTTAAACAGCGGAAAGGGACTTACCGCAAAGCAGTCGGGCTACCTTGTGTCCGGACCGTAGTCAGGCTCACAGTGCTGCGAGCTTTCTAGGCAAGTGCTCGTCGGCCAACGCGAGGCTGAAGAGCATGAAGACACCCCCGGCTGACCACCACAAATGACCAGGAGGGCCATACCGGTCACTTGCAGCGGCCGGCGCGGAAACACGTCTACTGAGGGAAGATCGAACAACGCGCCGGCTGTAGCCCGGTCAAGCTGCGCGCACCAAGCCCCGATAGCGGATCGCGATGCGCTGCGACAGCCAACGCAGCAGGAACATGCCAGCTGCCAGAGGCAGCACCGCCTCGAGGCGTCCCACGGCAATGCCCACGGCCCCCGCAACGAGCAGCAGCATGGCCAGCGCCAGGCCCATCCCCATCGGCAGCAGAGACCACTCACGGCCGTCCGCCAGGCGAATGACATCCTGCGTGTCGAGATCGCGGCCGATGGCCGCGGCAGGCAGCTTGAGGGCGGCGGTACCGATCACCAGCAGCGCCATGGGCAGGACCAGCCAGGCGAAACCGATGCCCGCGAACATGCCGGCTCCCTCCGCCGGGAGCGCGGCATCGGAACCCAGTGCCAGCACCATGATCAGCAGCTTCGCGCACAGAAGTGGTCCCAGGACGCCGGCGAACAGCGCACCGCTCCAGCGCAGCGTGTGGATCGGCGCGAAGCCTGTGCCATCCATGCCCAGTAGCTGCCGCTGGCGGCGGATACACGGCACGGCGACGAGGATGAGGCTGGTGAACAGAACCACTAGGCCCATGAGAACTGCAGTCATGACTTCCCTCCCTCGCTGCCGCCTCATTCGAGATGTCTTCCAGGGCGGCTCTGTCCCCATGCTAGTGTGCGCCACGTCTCAAATCCAGCTAAAGGAATTGATCAGCACTTCCTTAACGTTCCTGCCCACCGGCTGCCCCAGCGACGACTTGACGCATCCCTGCCAGCGTCCGATGCTGCCGGAGCTTTCATTGGCTACCCCTCGCTGGACAGCGGGAGCAGAGACACATGTCGAAACTGCTCGAACGGTTCGCCGCCGATCACAAACGGCTCAAACGACTGCTGTTCGTCCTGCGCGCGCAGCTCGATCGCTTCGACGACGATACGGACCCGGACTATGAACGCCTGCTCGAGCTGCTGGAGTACGTCTCCGACTACGGTGACCAGTGGCATCACCCGGCAGAGGATCGTGCCTTTGCGCTGCTCGATCCGGCTCGGTTGAACAGATCGCAGTCCAAGGCACTGGAGAAGGTCACCCAGCAGCATCGGGAGTTGCCGCGGCTGGCGCGAGACGTCCGGGAGGATCTCGAAGCGGTCATGCGCGGCATGGTCATTCCAAGGAGCAAGCTCGAGGAGGACGCCAGCAGCTATCTCTCGCAGCAGATCGAGCACCTAGCGCTCGAAGACGACATCCTTTTTCCAGCGCTGGCCGAGCAACTCGATGACGAGCAGTGGGCGGCGCTGGACAAGGCCATGGCGACCCCGGGTGATCCCCTGTTCGACGCCCGCGACGGTGCCCGGTTCGACCGTCTCTACTTCGACATTCTGGAAGCCGAACACGGCGCGGACTCCTAGGCGGGCTTGAATCGCTCCGGCGCCACGACCTCCCGGGTGAGCCCGAGTTCAGCAAGATCCTCAGGCGGGGACTCGCCCAGAATGTCCGCCGCCATCCAACGTGCCGCCGCCGGAGCCGTCTGGAACCCGGTACCACCCTGCCCAGCGGCCCAATAGAATCCAGACGCAGAGGCGTCGAAACCGAACACAGGCACTTCGTCGGGCGCGAACGTGCGCAGACCCGCCCAAGTCGCAACGAAGCGTTTCACGCCCAGACGGGCCGCCTCTTCTGCACGAGCGACGGCAAGCGCGAGATCCATTTCTTCGGGTCGTGCATCGCAAGGTTCCGTCGGCGTAGCATCCGAAGGCGACAGCATCAGCGCGCCGGCTTCGGGCTTGAAGTAGAAGCTGTGCGCCGCGTCCGCCACCACCGGCCAGTCATCGACGGCGGACTCGGGCGGCGCGGCCACCAGCGCCGCGGTCCGACGTCGAGGTTCCAGCGGAACCGCCAAGGCACCTGCCAGCCCCGCGATGCGGCCTGCCCAGGCGCCGGCCGCATTGACGACGACCGGAGCGCGGAACACGCCTGCGGCCGTGGTCACCGTCCAGATGCCCGACCCATGCGCCATGGCGGTCACGTCAGCCGCGGTGACGACCTCACCGGCATGGCGACGCAGCTGACGCAGCCAGCCCTGCAGCATGGCATCCGTGTCCAGGGCGAACACTTCACTGTCGAACACTGCGCGCCGCGCATAGCCCGGTACCAGGATCGGCAGCCGGGAGGCGGCCTCTTCGAGGCCGATCTCTTCGATGGCCGGACACAGCGGTCGCCAACGCGTCAGGAAGGCATCGAGCGCGTCCTCCTGCCCCGGCGGCGCCAGCGTCAGCGCGCCGCGCCGCGTCGCCAGCGCCACCTCGGTGAACTGCCGAGGCGGTGCGCGCAGGAAGTCCAGGCTACCCCGGGTCAGCGCGAATACGGGTTGGTTGCTGTAGGGCTCGATGTACAGCGCCGCCGAGCGTCCCGAGCTGTGGTAGCCGATGGCATCTTCGCGCTCCAACAGAACCACCGAAGCCGAGGGGGCGAGACTACCGGCGAGACAGATACCGGCAATGCCGGCACCGATGATCACCACGTCCGCATGGGTGGCGGTTGGCGCTGACTGTTCCACTGTTATCATCCGAGCTGGAGTTATGGGAGAGATGCACGATGGCTGAACTGGTGACACGCCAAGAACAGGACGGCCTGTGCCGCCTGACCCTTAATCGTCCGGACGCGCTCAATGCGCTGAGTCCTTCGATGTTCGTGGAGCTTCGCGCCCACATCGACGACCTTGCCGGTCGAACTGACGATATTGGTACCGTGATTCTATGCGGTGCCGGGCGCTCCTTCAGTGCGGGTAATGACCTGAAGGCAATCCAGGCAGGCGACATCGCCGCCTCGAAGCACTTTCAGGCGGAGACGATAGACGCACTGGAGGCCTTGCCGCAACCGGTGATCGGCGCCATCCATGGTCACTGCTACACGGGATCGCTGGAGCTCGCTCTCGGCTGCGATCTGCTGCTTGCCGCAGAATCGGCTCGCTTCAGCGATACCCACGGCAAGTGGGGCATGTCGCCCACCTGGGGCATGAGTCAGCGCCTGCCCCGGCGGGTCGGCGTGCAGCGCGCGAAGGAGATGATGTTCTCGGGACGGGTGGTCAGTGGCGAGGAAGCCGTAGCGATCGGTCTTGTCCTGGAGTGCGTCCCGGACTCAGACCTGCTGAGTCGCGCGGAAGCGATGGCGCGCGGCTTCCTCGAGCAATCCTGGTTCACGCTGCGGGCCGACAAGATGCTGGTCAACGCCGGCCTCGATCACGCCGGCCGCGCGGGACTGGCCTTTGAGCGGGAGAACAGTCCCGGTCGCGGACCCGACCTCGAACAGCGGCTGGCAGCCTTCGGCAAAAAGTGAGGGAACGCCACCCCGGCTCGCATCCGACCCAGCGGGCCGGTCAGTTCACCATGCGCTCTCGGCCTTCCCAGTAGGGCTTGCGCAGCTCCCGCTTGAGAATCTTGCCGGACGGATTGCGCGGCAGTTCGGCAATGAAGTCCACGCTCTTTGGACACTTGAAGCCGGCGATGCGCTCGCGGGCGAAGCCGATGATTTCATTCGCGCTTGCCTCGGAGCCAGGCTTGAGCACCACCACCGCCTTCACCGCCTCGCCCCACTTCTCGTCCGGGATCCCGATCACTGCCACGTCCGCTACTGCGTGGTGACCGAAGATCGCATTCTCGACCTCGGCCGGATACACGTTCTCCGCGCCGGAGACGATCATATCCTTCACCCGGTCATGGACGTAGACGTAGCCGTCTTCGTCGAGATAACCGGCGTCACCGGTGTGCACGAAACCGTCGATCAGCGTTGCCGCGGTGGCGTCCGGCAAGTTCCAGTAGCCGCTCATGTTGCCCTTGGAATTGATGCAGATCTCGCCGACCGCACGTGGGGGCAGCGGCTGATTGTCATCATCCACCACCTTCAACTCGACACCGGGCAGGGGCTTTCCGGCCGACTTCATCTTCTCGTTGGCACCGGTCGGATCATGATCCTCCGGGGGCAGATAGGTCGCCGTTCCGGTAGTCTCGGTCATGCCGTAGAGTTGAACGAAACCGCACTTGAACACACGGATCGCCTCACGCAGCAGGTCCAGCGGAATCGGCGATGCGCCGTAGAGCATGTACTTGATGCTGGAGAAATCCGTCTCGGCGCACTGCGGATGATGCAGGCACAGACGCATGGCCGCGGGCACCATGAACAGTTTGGTGATGCCATTTTCAGCGATCGTGTCGAGGACGCGTCCGGGCTCGAACTCGTCGAGTACGATGTTGGTGGCCCCCGCCATGAGGCCCTGGATCCCCCAGCCGGCACCACCGATGTGAAAACTGGGCATAGCCACCAGACTGACGTCGGTATCCGTCCATTCATTCCACTCCATACCCTCACCCGACGGCTCGCGCCGCAGGTCGAAGAAGGCACGATTGGCAAGCTGCACGCCTTTTGGGTGGCCAGTCGTTCCCGAGGTGTACATCTGGATACAGATGTCATCCCGATCGCAGGGCACTTCAGGATCCTCCGACAGCTGCGCGTCACGCCAGTCGCCGTACTCCACCCACTCGCCGTGACCCGGCGCCATGCCGATGATCCTGCGTACGGTGGTGAGTTCGGGAACGATCTTCGCGACCAGCGGAAAGAAGTCCGGGCCGACGAACATCACCTCGGCGCCGGAATCGTTGACCACGTAGGCCACCTCAGGCGGTGCGAGACGCCAGTTGATGCCCACCGATACCGCATTCGCCTTGGCGGCACCGAGTACGATCTCGTAGAAGCGATCCGAGTTCTTGTCCAGGAACGCGACCCGGGACTTCGGGCCAACGCCTTCAGCCATCAGGCCGTTGGCGACCCGATTCGTGAGGGCGTCGAACTCCACGTAGGACGTGCTGCGATCACCGAACGCGAGCGCAGTCTTTTCTGGACGCTCACGCGCCTGGAAGCGGCACAGATCGGCCAGGGTCTCGACCGCGTCGATGGTGGCAGGCGCTTGTGCCATGGTGAATGCTCTCCAGGGAAAATAATGAGCGTGACTGAACGCCTCGGCATGCTACGAAGCACCCGCAGCCATGGCAACTGGCAGCGACCAGGTGCTGTCAATCAGCAGAGGAATCGTCGATCAACAGGATGTGAAGCCGAATGGGGCCGTGGGCGCCCATCAGCATGGTCATCTCGATGTCGCCACTGCGACTCGGACCGGTGATCCAGTTGACCGTCCGCGGCAGCGGTACTCCCCGTTCCCGCAGCGTGGCCCAGAGGTCTTCCGGCGTCCCCACCAGATCCCGGGTCTCTATCACGACCAGGTGATTGTCCGGCAGGAAGTTCGCGGTCACCGGATTCTCCGGCCCCGAAAGCATGGCCAGCGTTCCGGTCTCGGCAATTCCTGCCGCCGCCGTGGCCATGGCCACCGGATCACCTGATCGCACCAGACGCCGCTCTGCACTGACGCCGGCAGCTGCCCAGTCGCATTCATTGAGGGGCGAAGCGGGCGCCACGACCACCGCGGGCGGCAGGCCGTGGTCACGACAGAAGTCCGCTGCCGCTGCCGGGATGGCCTCACGGTCTTTGAGACGAACCACGGTGGCCTGAGCCTGACCGGCCATGGCCACGAACAGCTCCGTCAGTTCCGGCTGCTGCAGCTGGCCGCGGACGGGAACCGTATTCGGCTGTGGCTGTTCCAGGCGCCGGGTCACCACATCTGGTTCCGCTTCCGGACCGCGGCGACCAAGCGCCTGACGCACCGCCGCGAACACTCTTTCGCGCCCAGCGTCGCTCATGGGGTCAGTCGAGTTCCCGGGCGCTGCTGATGATCCTGCCGACCGCACCGTAGGCCTTGGCCTCCTCAGCCGTCATCCAGTAATCACGCTCCGTGTCCTGCTCGATGCGCTCGAGGGACTGCCCGGTGCGCTCCGCGATGATCTGATTGATGCGCGACCGCATCTTGATGATCTCCCGGGCATGGATCTCGATGTCCGCCGCATCGCCACCGAATCCGCCCGCAGGCTGGTGGATGAGGAAGCGGGTGTTGGGCAGGGCGAGCCGGTTCTCCCGCTCGGCTGCCAGATAGATCAGGAACGCCGCGCTGCCCACCCAGCCCGTACCGATGATGCGGACCTTCGGCTCGATGAAGCGGATGACGTCGTAGATGCTGTCACCGGACTCCACGTGCCCCCCCGGAGAGCTCAGGTAGAGCGTGATCGGATCGCTGCTTTCCTGGGCCAGCGCCAATAGCTTGCCCACCGTGCTCCGGGTCGAATCCTTGTCGATCTCGCCAAACAGGGAGATGACCCGGTTCTTGAACAGCGTGGCTTCTACCAGGGCGGATTTCTGGGCGGCGTTGACCGCCTCGTCGAGCGGTTCAGTCATGCAATGTCTCCATAGGTCGATGACTTCGCTTGCGCGGCGTGCGGATTCTACTGCAAAGGATGCCCGCCTGTCGGACCGCCGGCATCACTCCTCGCTGCGACGTCGGCGCCAGGCGGCGTGGAACGTTTCTCCAGCGGGCGCAGGCAGGTCGCGCCAGGCGGTCCATCCGCGACCGAGGGGCAGTCGGCTCAAGTGCCCACGGCGCCCGCCGATCAGCTTCAGCAGGCGCGCCCCGGTGCCGGCCAGCAACCGGTACAGCCGCGGCCGGCGGGCCGCGAACGCCCATACCGCGATGCCGATGCGCTGGCCTCGCGGTGCCAGGCCCGCATCGAACTCCCGCTCCCGCCAGTGGCGCATCATCTTCGGCAGCGGGATGCGCACCGGGCAGACCGCTTCGCAGGCCCCGCAGAACGTCGACGCGTTGGGAAGATGGCCCGCTGCATCGATGCCGGCCAGGGACGGCGTCAGCACCGCACCCATGGGGCCCGGATAGACAGAACCATAGGCCTGACCGCCCACCTGCCCATAAACCGGGCAGTGATTGAGGCAGGCGCCGCAGCGGATGCAGCGCAGCATGTCCTGGAACGCGGTGCCGAGCATGCTGCTGCGGCCGTTGTCGACGAGGACTACATGGAACGCTTCAGGTCCGTCGGGATCTTCCGGGCGGCGCGGGCCGGTGGAGAACGTGTTGTAGACCGACGCCTCCTGGCCGGTTGCGGAACGCGAGAGCAGCCGGATCAGCGTGCTCGCGTCCTCGAGCGTCGGCACGATCTTCTCGATGCCGGTGACGGCGATGTGCACCTTGGGCAGCGACTGAGTCAGATCGCCATTGCCCTCGTTGGTGACGATCACCGTGGTCCCCGTCTCGGCGATGGCGAAATTGGCGCCGGTGATGCCCACATCCGCTTCGAGAAAATGGCGCCGGATCACCGATCGCGCCTCGGCCATCAATGCCGACGCCTCCTCGCGACCGCCCGGGGGAGCCTCCCCGTGGTGGGCAGCGAACGCTTCCGCGACCTGAGCTTTCACCACGTGAATGGCCGGCGCGACGATGTGGCTCGGCCGTTCATTGCGCAACTGCACGATGTATTCGCCGAGATCGGTCTCGAGGCAGGTGATCCCGTGCGCGGCGAGATGGTGGTTGAGTTCGATCTCCTCGGTGACCATGGACTTGCCCTTGGTCACTTTGCGCGCATTGGCGGCACGGCAGATGTCGAGAATGATAGCGTTGGCGGCCGCTGCGTCCGGCGCGAAGTGGACGTGCCCGCCTCGCTCCTTCACGGCCGCCTCGAAACGCAGCAGGTAGTGATCGAGGTGGTTCAGCGTGTGGTCCCGAATCGCCGCGGCCTCGTCGCGCAGACGATCGAACTCAGGCAGGCGGTCCACCGCGGCGCTGCGCATCACGGACAGGCCAAGCTTCAGTTTGCCCAGCGCCTGCTGCAGATTGACATCCGCACGGGCGACCCGGACCTGTTCGGGAAAGCGCTTGCTGCTGGTTTCGAGCGTCATACGCGACCGGCTCCATCTTTCGGGACAACCATGGGTTGATCAGAATGCATCGGGCGGCGCGAGCATTTCGGCCACGTGCAGTGCCCGGACGGGGCGGCCGACCCGGAGCAGCCGCCCTTCCAGATTCAACAGGCAGCCGAGATCACCGGCGACCACCGTAGTCGCTCCGCTGCGCTCGATGCTGGCCAGCTTGTCGTCGACCATGGCGCCGGAGATGTCCGGATACTTGACGCAGAACGTTCCGCCGAAGCCGCAGCATACCGTAGCGGTGTCCATCTCCATCACCGCGACCCCTGCTGCGGCCAGCAGCGCACGAGGCTGCTCGCGGACGCCGAGTTCCCGCAAACCGGAGCAGGCGTCGTGATAGGTCACGGCCGCATCGCCCGATGCGGCAACCGGTGACGGCTCGAAGCCGAGCTCGTCGACGAGGAAGCTGGTGAGCTCGAATGCCCGGGCCGCAAGCGTTACCGCTTCAGCGTGACGCGGATGATCCACTCCGAGCACGGCAGGAAACTGCCTGAGCATGCCTGTGCAGGAACCGGACGGCGCCACCACCGCATCGATGCCCGCGAAGGCGTCGAGCACGTCGAGGGCCAGCGCGCGCGCGCTGGCGCGATCACCGCTGTTCCAAGCCGGCTGACCACAGCAGGTCTGCGGCTCCGGCACGACCACCTCACATCCGGCGGCCTCCAGCAGGCGGATACTGGCGAAAGCCACCTCAGGGCGGAAAAAATCCACCAGGCAGGTCACGAACAGGCCAACTCGGCGCCGGGTCATAGAGCCTCCTTTCCAACAAACCGCTGAACATGCATCGTCTGCAGCCTGCCCGTCATGTGCCAGTCTATCCCGTCGGGCCGCCCCTCGTCCTGGCACAGCCCGCGCGGAACGACGTATGCTTCGTTCCATTCACGAGGAGAGACGCCATGCCCCTGGAACCCGCCACAGCCGCCCTGCTCAATCAACTCGCCGAAGCCGGCGGGCCGACGATCGACCAGCTCACGCCCGCCGAAGGCCGCGCCATGTACCGGATGATGCAACCCCCCGGGGACGACATCGCGGTGGGCGGCGTCGAGAATCGACAGATCTCTGGACCGGGAGCTTCCATTCCGATCCGCATCTACCGTCCGCAGGGCAGCGGGCCGTTTCCGGTGCACGTGCACTTCCACGGCGGCGGCTGGGTGATCGGAGATCTTGAGACCCACGATGCAGACTGCCGGCAGCTATGCCAGCTTGCGGACGTCATCGTTGTCGCCGTGGATTATCGGCTGGCGCCGGAGCACCGCTATCCCGCGGCCGTCGAGGACTGCTACGCCGCCACCGTCTGGGCCGCGGCCCACGGCGGCGAGTTTGGCGGACGTGAGGGCCCTGTCAGCGTCGGAGGGGACAGCGCCGGCGGTAATCTCGCCGCGGTCGTCAGCCGCCTGGCGCGGGACCGGAATGGTCCCGGGATCAACCTTCAGCTGCTGCTCTATCCGGTGGTCGACGCCGCCATGGATACGCCCTCCTACACGGAAAACGGCGACGGCTACATGCTCACACGGCAAGGCATGGAGTGGTTCTGGACCCAATATTGTCCGGACCCGGCCCAGCGGCTGGAGCCGGATGCCAGTCCGCTGCGCGCATCCGACCTGTCGGGGCTGCCGCCGGCGCTGGTCATGACCGCCGAATTCGATCCGTTGCGCGACGAGGGCGAAAGCTATGCCCAGCGCCTGACGGAGGCCGGCGTCGAGGTCACCTGCGAACGCTACGCAGGACTGATCCACGGATTCTTCTCCCAGGCCCGCAACATTCCTGCGGCCCGCCCGGCCCTGGAAGCCGCCGCTGCCGCCATTCGTGCGGCCCACGCCGGCTGAGGACGCGTCCATGCTGTTTGTTCTCTACTGTCGGGACCGCAATGGCGCGGGTTCGCTGCGCCAAGCGAACCGCCCGGCACACCTCGAGTGGGCCAAAAGGCAGACAGGGATCCGCATGGCCGGTCCTCTGCTCGATGACGACGAGCAGATGATCGGTAGTCTGTTCGTGATCGAAGCCGAAGATCGCAGCGCTATCGAACAGTTGCATGCCAGCGATCCCTACGCGAAGGCGGGCCTTTTCGAGCACGTGGATATCCATCGTTTCCGCTGGCTGCTCGGCGACGGTCCCGCCCGCTGACATTGCGCGTTCTCTATCACTACGCTGCCGGCCCTGTCCTGCAGGCGCGCCTCGCCCGTCTCGCAGACGAGGGCATCGAGGTGCAGACCTGCAGTGAGCTGGATGACGCCCGCTTCTTCGATCTGCTGCCGGAGACTGATGTCATCTGGCACTGCCTGAGGCCCATCGATGCGGACGTCCTGGCTGCCGCCCCGCGGCTGCGTATGATTCAGAAGATCGGTGTCGGCGTGAACACCATCGATCTGGACGCAGCGCAGGCCCGAGAGATCGCCGTGTGCAATCTGCCGGGCAGCAACAGTCGCGCGGTGGCCGAGCACACCCTGGGTCTGATGCTGGCCGTGCTGCGCAAGCTCGTCACGTTCGACAGCCTCACGCGCAGCGGTCGGGGATGGGATCGGCCTCCCGCGCTCGAGGATACCCTCGGAGAAATCGCCGGACGCAGCGTGGGGCTGATCGGATACGGCGCCGTACCGCGGCTGCTTGCACCCATCCTCGACGCCATGGGTGCAAGGGTCGCCTACTGCAACCGCAGTGAGCCGCGCGAGGCCACCGGTGAGAGGATGACGCTGGACGCGCTGCTTGCGAGCTCCGACATCATCTCGCTGCATCTGCCGCTGCAACCGGAGACGCAACACCTCCTGAACGCAACTCGGCTTCAGCGCATGCGTCCCGGCGCGATCCTGATCAACACCTCAAGAGGCGGACTCATTGACACGGAGGCCTTGCTCACGGCACTGACGGATCATCTCGGTGGCGCTGGCCTGGACGTATTCCAGACGGAACCCCTGCCCGCCGACCACGCCCTGCGGCAATGCGACAACGTGGTGCTCTCACCCCACGTTGCGTGGCTTACCCAGGAAACTCTGGCGCGATCCGTCGCCGCCGCAGCCGACAACTGTCATCGGCTCGCCCGCGGCGAGCCGCTTGCGAACCGCATCGTCTGAGCAGGAGTCCGACATGAACGACGCTCTCACACCGATGGATGCCCTGGCGGCGCGGGTCGAAGAGCTGATCATCCTCCTGGAAACGGCAAGGGAGCCCTACTGGGTACGTTGGATGCAGCGCGCTCTGGAACGAATCGATGCCAATCAGCTCGCGGGCGTATCTCAGGTGCTGGCCGCATACGGTGGGCAGGACTCCTTCAGCGACCTGGAAGTCGCCCAGGACCTTGCCGTCACAGCGCCCCATCGGCATCGCGCGCTGAACGAACGACTCGTCGAGCTGCGCACCGAGATTCACCAACTGGCCAACACCGTCGCGTCCGGCACCGCGTCCTGATTTCAGGGGTCGACGCGGGCCGTGGCGGTGCCCGAGAGCACCTCGACGTCGTCCTGATTGCGGGTGGAGACCGCGAGGTCCACGAGCCGGACGCCAGCTTCCTCGCGCAGTGCCTGGACCGTAGCGATCGCCTTGAGATCATCGCCGGGCCAGACCTGAGCGGTGAAGCGGACCCCGAACTTCGTCAGCCGGCCATCGCCCACGTAATCGGTGAGCATCGCACCGGTCATGCCCATGGTCAGCATGCCGTGGGCAAAGACACTGGGATAACCGGCCACTTCCCGGGTGTAGAGATCGTCTGTATGCAGCGGGTTGTAGTCGCCGGAGGCGCCTGCGTACTGGACCAGCTGGGTACGCTTGAGATCCTCGACGAGGGTCGCGGAGTGGGTCATGCCAACCTCGAGTTCACTTGCCTTCAGCGCCATGTGTCTTCTCCTCACTGAGTCGCCGGACGTTCGGTGCGCACGCCCACGCCGCGGGCCGTGACCAAGAGTTCACCATGCTGGTCCCGATACTCGGTGACGGTCTCGGAGAAAATCAGCTTGCCGCCGCGCCGCCCTTCCTTCTCCCAGGTTTTGCCAGGCTTCACCGTGGCCGTCAGGACGTCGCCTACCCTGGGATGACGGTGGTATTCGAAGTGCTGCTCAGCGTGCAGCGTGCCCTGGTTACCGCCGCCACCGCTGCTGCTCCCCTTCTTGACGCCGGTGGGTTCCTTGCCGGACCCGAACCAGGGCTGGCCAATCTTCGGGCGCAGGGAATAGCCGGGATCGAACTGCGCCGACGCCTGCATGAACGTGGGCGGCGCGATGATGGAACCGGGCTCCGTCTTCGCGGCGTACTCGGCGTCATGGTAGACCGGATTCGCATCGCCTACCGAGCGCGCGAACATCATGATGTGACTGGCTTCAATGGGAAATCGGTCGACGGCCATGGGCTCACCTCACTGCATGCATTGGCTTGCAGTATTCCGCATCCATGGCGCGACGGGCAACCAAGCAGGCGCTTTGCACGCTGAGACGGTCAGCGCCCCTGCCAGCGCGGCGGTCGCTTCTCGAGAAATGCCCGCAACCCCTCCTTCTTGTCCTCTGTTTCGCACAACGCACCCTGGGCGAACTTTTCCAGCGCCAGACCCGACGCAAGGCTCCCGTCCATGCCGGAGTGGACCATGGCCTTCATGAACTGAGGCACGAAGGGCGCGAAACCCGCCAGATGGTCCGCCATACGGCGGACTTCCGACAGCAGTTCTTCAGGAGCCACCACCCGCGTGACGAGACCGATACGCAAGGCGTGTTCGGCGTCGATGGGCTCGCCCATGAGCAGCATGTGCAGGCCCCAACCACGGCCCACGATACGTGGCAGCCGCTGTGTGGCGCCGCCTCCGGGAATGATGCCGAGCCTGCCCTCCGGCGTTGCGAAGCTGGCGTTGGTACTGGCCACGCGCAGGTCACAGCCGAGCGCCACTTCGAGCCCGCCGCCGAAGCAGATACCGTTGATGGCGGCAATGGTCGGCTTGGGCGTGCGTTCGAGCCGCGCTGCAAGTCCCTGCACGATGGGCTCGAGCGCCTTCTTCAGATCCCGGTGTTCCACCTCGCCGAGATCCGAGCCGGATGCGAAGGCCTTGTCCCCCGAACCGGTGATGGTGATGACCCGTACGTCCGGGTCCTCGGCGGCAGCGGCCACCGCCGCATGCAGCTCCTCCAGCGTGGCGAGGGAAATGGCATTACGCTTGTGCGGCCGGTTGATGGTGATCAGGCCCATGGGACCCTGCACCTCGTAGGCCAGCTCCTGATAATCAGTGTCTGTCATCCCCGTCTCCACGAACGATCCATTCAGAACGGCGAGATCTGCCGCATGCGCTCACGCAGGCGGTCAGCTTCCTCTTCTGCGCGGCCACGCAGTTCCTCACCACGTTCCTCGAGTTGCTCCCGCACGCGCCCCTCGGCCATGCTGGTGAGCACCACGGCAATGAGCGGTTCGAGCACCTGCTGCAGCACCTGTCCGATGCTGGCGCCGTTGGATCGACGACCGACCTCAGTGAGCTCGATGTCCGGTACCCGAACGGCTACCGCTCCCAGGCGTGCCGCAGTCACGCTGGCCTCGGTATCCGTGAGCGTGAAGCGCTCGATGATGAGCTGGGGGCCGGCGGCCTCTTCATCTTCCGCAGGAGGCGGCGTGGCGGCCCGCACGTTGCGCAGAATCACCTGCAGGTTGGTATCGCGCAGATCACGGCTCTGGGCATGCACCTCCGCTCCCTCGATCTCGATGACGTCGATGATGACCGGGTCGTCCAACACGCCCAGCGGCCGCAGCGCGATCTCAATCCGTCCGACCTGCATGGCGTAGTCGCCGTCGTAGCCGTCCGGGTTCGCGACCCTAAGACCGCGAATCGCACCGCGTCCGGACAGCAGCGACAGACTGACACTGTCTACCGTGACGGCGACGCCGGTGTACTGCGGCCCATAGGTCTCGATCCCGTCCTTGACCCAGCCGTCCAGGCGCTGGGTCACCACGACGACCGCGATGACCGCCAGGACGACGATCACGCCAACCAGAATCCCCAACCAACGCAACATGCTCATTCCTCGTTCAATGCGCCGACCGTGATCGCCACCACACGACGATTACGTTGCCGGCCGGCTTCGGTGTCATTGCTCGCCACGGGCTGCTGCTCGCCGCGCCCCACGGTCGTGATTCGGGAGATGTCGATGCCGGCAGCGACGAGGTGGTCGCGTACCGCATGGGCACGACCTTCCGACAGGGTCTGATTATAAGTCCGAGAGCCCCGATCGTCGGTGTGACCCTCGAGCCGCGCAGTCGCATCGGGGTGGCGCCGCATGAAGCGGACCATGCGCTCGAGATCATCCCGATGCGCTCGGCGCAGCGTCTTCGAATCGAACTCGAACTCGAATACCAGTTCCAGGCGTGGCGTCTGTGCAGCCTGCGGAGCGAGGGCCAGCGGCGATGGCGGCACCGCTGCCGGCGGATCCGCAGTCGGAGGAGCAGCCGCTTCGGGCGCGGGCGGACGCCGCGGCGCGGACGCACGCGGATTCATGACGTAACGGAGCCCGAGTGTCGCAACCGGCCGAAACCTGGACTCGTCCAAGTCGAACTGGCCGCGGGCGTCAAATGCAACGCTGATGTGATCGCTGATAACCCGCTGCACCCCGGCGCCGAAGCTCAGCGCCATGCCGTTGTCGTTGGACGCCCCCGAGAACCTGTAGCGGCTGTGGTGGAGCCCGCCCACCAGAAACGGGTCCAGGGCGTTGCGGGCCAGTCGATAGCGCGTGTCGAGACGCAGGCTCATCACGTCCACATCCGGACCACCCTGGCCACGAGCGCTGGTCTCGCCATAGGCCGCATGCAGCGATAAATCGATGCGGTCATAGAAAGTGCGTCCGATCCCGAGACTGGCGGCGGCCACGCCGTTGAGGTCGCGCCCGCGGTCCTTGCCGAGCACGACCAAGCCCGGGATCAGAGAAAGCTCACCCGACGGAAGGGACTCTGCCACCGCATCACAGGCCAGGCATGTCGATACCAGCGCGATCAACAGCACGACTGCAGATTTGATCATGGCCATCCGATTCCTGCTAACGGCGGTCGCGTGTCGCTTCAATGGACCCACGCTCATGGGCAGCAACGGGACACCGCCGCCACAGTATAGCTGGGATGTCGAGGCCAATTTCAGCTTGCGGCTGCGACGCCGGACTACTTATGCTTTCCCTGGGGTTTCATGTCCATTTATACAACCAGGATACGGGGACGCATGGAAACAGATCTCGCATCAATCACCGACAATACCGCAGAGCTTGCGGATACCGCGATCGAACTCGGGCTCACCTACGGCCCGAACCTCCTGCTGGCCATCATCACTCTGATCATCGGCCTGTGGTTGGTCAACAAAATTGTGGCGCTGATGGCGCGCGGCATGGACGCACGCAAGGTCGAAGCCACGCTCGCAGGGTTTCTCAGAAGCCTTGCCAACATCGGTCTCAAGCTTCTCCTGCTGCTCTCGGTCGCCGGCATGGTGGGCATCGAAACCACCTCGTTCATCGCCGTCCTCGCTGCTGCCGGTTTCGCCGTAGGCCTTGCCTTGCAAGGCAGTCTCGGCAACTTCGCGGGAGGCGTCCTGATCCTGCTTTTCCGGCCGTTCAAGGTCGGCGAGGTCATCGAGGCGCAGGGTGTCCTTGGATCGGTCAGCGAGATCCAGATCTTCAATACCATCCTCAAGACCTTCGACAATCGCACCATCATCATTCCCAACGGTGCCCTGTCCAATGACAAAATCGTCAACATGTCCCGTGAGGACAACCGCCGCGTCGAGTGGACGTTTGGAGTCAGCTACGACGACGACATCCGCAAGGTAAAGGACGTACTGCTCGAGCAGCTCGGCAATGACGAGCGGATTCTGCCTGATCCAGCGGTCACCGTAGTGGTCAGCGAATTCGCCGACAGCTCGGTGGACTTCATGGTGCGGGCCTGGGTCAAGGCCGGCGATCTCTGGCCCGTGTTCTGGGACATGAACGAAAGCGTCAAGCAGGCTTTCGATGCCAACGGAATCAGCATTCCTTTCCCGCAGCGGGACGTGCACATCCATCAGAGCGAAGCCCAGTAAGCGCCAAAAAAAACCCGCTGGGGCTTCGCCTCAGCGGGTTGTTAGACCTTATGGGCTCAAGGCCTCAAGGGGATTCACAAGCACTTCAGTCCAAGGGAGCAGCCGGAAAACGGTGCCTGTCGCCGTACACTGCTTTCCAAACTGCAGATGCAAGTGTGGTCCGGGTGGGTTTCAGGCCAATTTCCCCCATCCCAATTTTTGTAACGGTGTGTTGCGCAACGCACCTCCTTTTCTGCCAGGGATTCAGGCGGCATCCGGGAGGAACAGCCTGAAGACTGCGCCGCCACCGTCGCGTTCCTCGACGCAGATCTCCCAGCCTTGCGCCTCGCAGAGCTGCTTGACGATGGCCAGACCGAGCCCGCTACCGCCCGTGCGCTGATTGCGGGAGCGTTCCAGACGGTAGAACGGCTGAAAGATACGCGCCCGGTCTGCCTCTGGTATGCCCGGCCCGCGGTCCAGCACATCGATCTGAACACCGCTGCTCATCTGCTTCACTCGCAGTTCAACGTGTCCGCCAGCGTACTGAGCTGCGTTGCTGAGAAGATTGGTCAGCACGCGGCCCAGCGCACCTTCGTCGACGCGCAGCCGCAGGTCTGAAGGCGCGCACCAATCCAGTCCCACGCGCCCTGACTCCTGGTCGCAGAGCAGCTTCTCGATGAACGGGCGCAGCGCCACATCATTCACGTCTTCGCCGGAAAGCCCGCGGGCGAACTGCAGCGACACGGACAGCAGGGCATCCATTTCCTGCAGGTTGCGCTCCAGGCGCTCGACGAGCTTCGGATCGGTGTTCTCCGGCAGCAGCTCAAGGGCCAGGCGCATCCGCGCCAGCGGCGTACGCAGGTCATGGGAGATGCCAGCAAGCAAGGTGGTCCGGTTGGAGATCAGCTCGGAGATTTCCTGCACCATGGTATTGAAGCTTCGCGCCAGGGTGACCAGCTCCGACGGGCCGGTTTCAGGGAGCGGCTCGAGCTTGGCTCCACCCCGGAACCTGCGCGCCGAGGATGCCACCGCATCCAGGGGCCGCGTGATCCGCTGCACGATGAGCAGAGAAGCCGCCAGAACGATGGCGGCCCCGGCCCCGAAGATCACCAGCGCCACCGACAGGGGTTCCGTGTCGCGACGGTCCGGCGAGAAGCCAATCTGCAGCAGGAATCCGCCCATGGGGACCTCCGCCCAGACCAGATCGTCTCCCTGGAGCAGCGGCACCCGTTGGCCGAGGCGTGCCTCGAGTTGTGCCCCGAGAAGGTCCATCCACGGTACGTCTGAGCCGAGCTCGGTCAGCGCGCGAACCTCCGGCGAAATCACCAGACCGTGGCTCTCGAAAAGCTCCAGCTCGAAGTAGGGCCGGGCTTGCGGCGGCAGCTCGACCCAGGTCTGCGCCGACAACACCAGCAGCGCAGCCTCGTCGTCGGCTGATTGTTCTGCCAGCGGCGTCGTCACGAAACGGTCAAGGGCTGCGATGGAAACCAGGGCAATGGCCAGGGCGCTGACACCGAGCGTGAGACTGGTGCGCAGCAGCAGCGAAGCCGGCCGCAACGTTTCAGTCCCCGGTATCGGGACAGAACATGTAGCCCTTCCCCCAGACCGTGCGAATGTACACGGGCCGCGATGGATCCTGCTCGATCTTGCTGCGCAGGCGCGTGACGCGGACGTCGATGCTACGATCGAAGGGGGAGCGCTCGGCACCGGTGAGCAGATCCAGGATCCGGTCCCGGTCGAGCACCTTGTTGGGGTGCGCGGAGAGTACGGCGAGCAGGTCGAATTCCCCCGAGGTCAGCGCCACCTCCTCACCGTCGCGAGTGAGCTTGTGGGCGTCGAGATCAAGCGTGAAGGACCCGAACTGCCGCAGCGACCGCTGGCTCGAGCCCTCGAAATCCCGATTGGAACGACGCAACACCGCGCGGATGCGCGCCAGCAATTCTCGGGGATTGAAAGGCTTCGCCAGATAATCGTCCGCACCCACCTCCAGACCGACGATGCGATCCACGTCGTCACCTTGGGCGGAAAGGATGATGATGGGCAGACGACCATCCTGCTTCAGGCGCTTCGCAATGGACAGGCCATCCTCGCCTGGCAGCATGAGGTCGAGCACGAGAAGATCTGGAAGACGTTCTGCGATCGCTGCATCCATCTCGGACGCATCGGCTACGGTACGTACGCGAAAGCCCTGCTGCGTGAGATAGGCCTCGGTCAGCTCGCGCAGCTCGGCGTCATCGTCCACCACCAGCAGATCAGGCGTGCTCATTGCTGAATCACTGGGGTGGCCGTTCCGGAACCTGGATTTCCCGCACCGGCAGCTGATAGACAGGAGCGCCCCCGGCTGCGGGAACCGGACTGTCTCGCAGCTGCAGCCCCATGCCGGCAGGATCCCGACTCAAGGCCTCGAGCATATCTGCAGGCAGATCATCCCCGGACCGACGTTCGAACCCCACCCCAAAAGGCTTTTCCGGATTCACCGTCTGATAGTGGACAAAACCTTCCCGGCCTTCGATCTCCACCACGCTGCCATCGGGCTGTTCCACCCGGTAGCCAAAGCGGCGTTCGCCCTGGATCCGCAGCACCGGACGCTTGCCCGCACGCACCATGCGCCGATGAACTTCGGTGAGCAACGCCCGCCGCTCGTCCACGGACAAATCGTCCCACTGGGCGACGTGCTGTTCGAGTTCCAGGTCTGACACCTGCGCATAGTCAACCACGTCCGCCATCGCAGGGGGCGCGAGGACGAAGCAGAGTGACCCTATGACAGCGCAGGCGCGAAGATAAAACGCGCGGACGTAAGTCATTGAAGTCCTTGTACCTTGCAAGTCGTGCCGGCACGTATGCCGGGCCGAGGTACTGAACCCTGCGAGCTTAAGACCGCGCATCACGCGTTGCAACAGGCTTCTGCCACGCCTCAGGCGCGCTCAAACAGGCCCGCCGCGCCCTGTCCGCCACCGATGCACATGGTGACGACTCCATAGCGCTGCTTACGCCGCGCCAGTTCGCGCAGCACCAGACCCGTCAAACGGGATCCGGTCATGCCAAAGGGGTGGCCGATGGCGATGGATCCGCCGTTGACGTTGTACTTCGCAGGATCGATGTGCAGCGCATCCCGGGAGTACAGACACTGGGATGCAAACGCCTCGTTCAGCTCCCAGAGATCGATGTCGTCGATACTCAAGCCCGCACGCTCCAGCAGGCGTGGAATGGCGAACACGGGGCCGATACCCATTTCATCAGGCTCGCAGCCGGCAACCGTAAAGCCGCGGAAGATGCCGATCGGCTTCAGGCCGAGCTTCTCGGCGCGCTCCGCAGTCATCAGCAGCGTCATGGACGCGCCGTCGGAGAGTTGGCTGGCATTGCCCGCGGTCACGGTTCCATTCTCTTCGAACGCGGGCTTCAGCTTGGACAGTCCCTCGAGGGTCGTGTCGGGGCGATTGCACTCGTCCCGGTCCACAGTGACCTCGTGGATGCTTTCCTCACCGCTCTCCTTGTCGACCTTCTTCATTTTCACGGTCATCGGCACGATCTCGTCGGCCACCCAACCTTGCTGCTGGGCGTTTGCGTAACGCTTCTGGCTCTCGAGTGCGTACTCGTCCTGCTTCTCGCGGGTGACCTGGTAGCGGCGCGCCACGACTTCCGCCGTGTTGCCCATCGCCATGAAGATCTCGGGCTTTTGCTCTTCGAGGATCGGATTCTTCTGCGACTTCGAGTTCTGCTGACGTGCGCCCATGGAGATGGAGTCGACGCCCCCGGCCATGGCGACTTCGGTCTGGCCGCTGGCGATCTGATTCGCAGCGATGGCGATGGACTGCAGACCGGACGAGCAGAACCGGTTGATGGTCTGACCCGCGGTGGTAATCGGCAGCTTCGAGAGCACCACGGCGAGTCGCGCGAGGTTGCCGCCCTGCTCACCCTCATGGTTCGCCGCGCCAACGACCACGTCCTCGACCGAACCCGGCTCGACCTTCGGATTGCGCTCGAGCAATGCATCCATGCAATGCGCCAGCATGTCGTCGGAACGCGTCATATTGAAGCTGCCCCGGAATGCCTTCGCCATTCCAGTGCGCACGTTGTCGACGATAACGACGTCTCGGCTACCCATGATGTCTCCCTCACGCGGATGATAAAGTTGATCTCGAAACCGTGCATATTACTGCATGCGGCCGCCGTCCGATACCTGAGCCCAGACGCGCGAACAACCTCTGCCGGACGTGGCTGTCACCATTCGGTCACCCATGAGTCACATTCTGCCGCTAGCGTGCAGCGTTCATGGGTGAACCGCAGCAGGGGTCGCCACGATGGGTTACCGCGAATTGTTGAAGAACTACATTCGCTTTCTCGAGCTTCACGCTGGAGACAATTTCATCGAGTCTGTGCCCGGCGCAGCGGAGAGGGTGCTCACGGAGCGGGATCTCGGCGAACTGCGGGCGATTGCAGCGGAGATTTTCCGCGAGGCCCAAGGTGAAGCACCACGGACGCCGGTGGCGAACTACAACTACCGTTTCCGACTCCTGCTCAACCACTACGGTATCGCCATTCGCACGGCAGCGGCCATCGCCGACACCAGCGAGGAGACCGTGCGCTGCTGGCGCACCCAGCCGCGCTCGCGTCGCTACCAGGCCATGAGCCAGGAATCGTTCGAGTCGTTCGAGGAGCGGCTCGCAGATTTTCTCGAGACCGGGCAACTGCCGGAGGGGACGGGACACAAGGCGCGCGCCGCCACCGGGCGTAACCGTCAGACCGATCCCTCTACCCCGTCGAGACGCGGGGCGGCGGCCAACAGACCGTCATAGTGAGCGCCCACTCGTTCCATATCCACGCTGCCCAGAAAGCTCGACCAGGCAAGGTATCCGATCAGATAGCGCAGACCCTCGGCCCAGGGCGACAGGTGGCGCGGCAACCGGCACAGACCCGCGCGGGTGAGCATGGCAAGGGCCGGAACATCCTCGATGTCGAGCTTTCCAGCAAACAGTAAGCGCAGACAATCGGACCGCCCGCTGGCCACGACATGGCTCAGGAACGTCTGTACTCGGAGCAGCCCGTCCAGATAGACGATGTCTTTGGTGAACGGCGCGCCTCCAGTCAGTACGCCACCACGAAACACCCGCCGCGCGTTCTCGAACGCCTGTTCAGGACGCGCGCCACTTGCGACCCGATCAGCGATGCGCCCCAGCCAGGCATCCACTGGGTCGCCCTGTGGCCGGAGCTCCGCCCGGATCCCATCGAGCCGGCTCAGGGTGGGTCCCGGATCGAAGGGTGCATACAGAACGTCCGGCAGCCGGTCGCCGCGATGCCTGAGGAACGTATCCCGCGCACTCGCCGGCCACTCCAGTCCGCGCAGGATGCGGACCGGCGCCTCAGCGGCCTTCAGCGCCCGCGCCAGCCGCGTCACCCGATCACCATCCAACCTCACCTCCCGATGCGTTTCCCTGACGCCGCAACGATGCCGCCATGATCAATCCTAGCGGCCGCGAAAGCGATAGGATGACCCGGGCATTCATCACGGGAGCTCGCCACGAATGATCGTTCACGCGGTCGCTGCAGGAGTAACGGCGATACGCACGAGGCCATGGTGGGCGCCTACGTCCGCGAAGCGGGCGTCGCGATCTGCGTCTCGCCTGAACCCGTGGGCAGTCCGCGATCGCAACGCCGCCCTGCGGGCGACGTGAGCTCCCACTGAACCTGGCAAGATCGCAGCGACTGCAAGAACTCAGATGTTGATCGATGAGGGGGAGAGCATGATCCAAACGGCGAGGATTGAAGTTGCGCTGCTGACCAGCCTGCTTCTGCTCACAGGCGGGGCGTCCGCCGCGAGTGAAGGCAGTTACCTGCAGTCGTCCCCACCACGCCTGACCTTGCTCGAGAGCATCGGCATAGCGGTGGACGGCAATCTCGACCTGCGCGCCGAGCTCGAGGGCCTGCGTGCGGACGCGCAGCGTGCTGAACAGGCCAGGAGCCGATTGCTGCCGCAGGTGGAGGTCGGCCTCGAAGCCCGCCGCATTGATTCGTCACGTGCGGAGGCGAGCCTCGGCCGCCAGCCCGAAACACGGACCAGCGGCGCCCTGCGCATCGATCAGGTGATCTATTCCGAGGAGCGCCTCGCCTTCCTCGAGATCGAGCGCACCCTGCAGGCGGCGCGGGAAGCGCGGCAGGAGGAACGCGTCCTGGACGTGATCCTGGCCGCAGGCTCCGCCTACCTGGAGCTGCTCAGGACCGAGGCACTGGCCCGCATCCGCGCCCAGGAAGTCGAGCTCAATCGATCCAACCTCGAGCGCGCGCAGGCGCGGCTCGACCTCGGCGCCGCCAACCGCTCCGAAGTGCTGCGCTGGGACACGGCCCTGGCCCGCTCCAGAAGTCGGCGCGCAGCCGCCCAGGCAAGGGTCGAATCGGCCCGACTCGAACTCAACCGGGTCATGAATCGTCCCCTGGAGGACCACTACCAGACCGTGGATCCGACGCCGAGGGACCCCTATTTCCTCATCGCCGATCAAACCGTGCTGGCCATGCTAGAGGATGCATCCGGGCGCCGCCGCTTGCGTGCGTTCTACGTGGAGGAGGCCGTCAAGCATGCACCGGTCGTGGCCAGACTGCGGGAGGAGATCAGCGCCCGCCGCCGCGCCCTGTTGAGCACCGAGCGCAGCTTCACCCGGCCGACCCTGACCGCAAGCGCCCTGCTCGATCATGAACTGTCCCGGCATGGCCGCGGCACCGATGAACTGGACATCGACTTTGCCGATCTCTTTCCCGACCTTCCGAGCGAAGGGCGCACCCGCATCGGTGGGCGAACCGACGACCTGGAATGGACCGTGGCCCTGCGCGCGAATCTGCCGCTTTACCAGGGTGGCCTGCGCCGCGCGCGCGCCGTGGAGGACAGGGGCCGACTCGATGCGCTGCTGCTGCGACAGGATGACCTCATCCAGCGGCTCAGGGTGGACGTACTGGCGCGCTCTCATCGCGCGGAAGCCAGTTTCGATAGCATTGCCTACGCCGATGCGGCGGCCCGCGCCGGCAGCGCCAACCTGGAGTTGGTTCAGGAAGCCTACGAACAGGGTGTGCTTACCATCATCGATCTGCTCGATGCCCAGACCGAAGCGCTCGCGGCTGAGCTCGAGGCTGAGAATGCCGTGTTCGACTTCCTGTTGGACCATCTAGCAGTGCAACGCAGCACGGGGCGATTCGACATCACCGCGGGAGAGGCTGAACTCGCCGACCGACGGGCACGACTCGCGTCTTTCAGGGACGACACGCGCTGATGGCGACCTGAAACATCAATACTCGCCTGCGCGCCACACGCGCCACGCTGCTATGCTTCGCGGCCACGGGCACGTCGATCGCGAGGAACGATGCCAGTGCCCGATCCTGCGTCTCTGCTCCCGCCCTGGCTCGCCGAGCGCGCCGTGGCACTCAACGATCGGCCATGCACCACCGACCGGCACATGGTGCTCTACTGGATGCGTGTCGCCATGCGGGGCCATGACAACCCGGCCCTGGAAGCGGCGTTGTCCCTGGCACACGCACTGGACCGCCCGCTGCTGGTCTACCAGGGCCTGTCGGAACGCTACCCGTATGCCAGCGACCGTCATCATCGCTTCATCCTCGAAGGCGCCAGGGACGTCGCCGATGCGCTGGCCCGGCGAGGCATCGGTTACGCATTTCACCTCGAACGCGCAGGCCACCGTGGCGATCACTTGCTGACGCTGGCCAATGCAAGCGCCGCGGTGGTCACCGAAATCTACCCGTGGCGCCCGCTGATGAAGTGGACGTCGACGATCGCAAAGCAGTCCGGCTGCGCGGTCCTGGCGGTGGATGCAAGCTGTCTCGTCCCCATGCCCACGGTGCGCGCCGCCACCTGCGACCGGGCCTTCCGCTTTCGCGACGCCACCGCGCAACGACGCACGGCCGCGCTGCGCGAACCCATGGCAGAGCCACTTCCCGCACACCCCGGCGCCCTGCCCGGACTGCCGATGTCTCCGCTGGATCTGGCTTCAGGGGACCTTGCCGCCCTCATCCGAGCCTGCGACATCGACCATACGGTAGCGCCGGTACCGCACACCCCTGGAGGCACACGAGCGGGTCAGGCGCGCTGGCGCGCGTTCCGGGAGACCGGCCTTGGGAGCTATCACCGAAGGCGCAACGATCCTTTGCGGGATGGCGTCAGCCGCATGTCGCCCTACCTCCACTACGGTCAAGTGTCCCCCTTCGAACTGGCCCGGGAGGCGCTCGAGCAGGGCGGCGACGGCGCGAGTAAGTTTCTCGACGAACTGCTGGTCTGGCGCGAGTTGTCCTGGGCGTTCTGCTTCCACCACCCGCAGCATGAAAGTCTGGCCATCCTGCCCGATTGGGCCCGTTCCGAACTCGAGGCTCATGCCGGGGACCCACGCCGCGCGGGCTACGACTGGGAGACGCTCGCACGCGGACGAACCGGAGACGCGCTTTGGGACGCAGCACAGCGCTCGCTGCTGATCCACGGTGAGCTGCACAACAACGTGCGCATGACCTGGGGCAAGATGATTCCACAATGGACCACCGACCCGGCCACCGCGCTGGCGCGGCTCATCGACCTCAATCACCGCTATGCCCTCGACGGCCGTGATCCCAATTCCTACGCCGGGGTCCTCTGGTGCCTCGGGCTGTTCGACCGCCCGTTTGAGCCAGCGCAACCCGTGCTCGGACGCATTCGCGGTCGCGACACGGCGCAGCATGCACGCCGGCTGGATGTCGCCGCCTATAAGGCCCGTACGCGACAACCGGCGCTGGAGCGAGCGCCGCGCGTGGCCGTCGTCGGCGCCGGATGCGGGGGCCTCTTCGCCGGCAGAACCCTCGCCGACCATGGCCTCGACGTCGCCGTCTTCGACAAGGGGCGGCGCCCGGGTGGCCGGCTGGCGACCCGCAGCGCCCGCGCCACGCCCGCGCACGCCTTCGACCACGGCGCACCCGGATTCGACAGCAGCCACCCGACCCTTGAGCCGCGCATGGAAGCCTGGGCCGAGATGGGACTCATCGCGCGCTGGAGTCCGCGCGAAGGGGGGGCCCGCTGGGTGCCGGTGCCAGATGCCAACGCCCTGGCGCGCCATCTGGCCGCGGACCTGGCCCTGCAGCTGGAGTGCGAAGTCAAAGCCCTCGAACGACGCGACGGCGCTTGGTGGCTGCAGCAGAACGGAAAGGTCATCGCCGGGCCCTTCGAGGCCCTGCTGCTCAATCTGCCGCCAATGCAGGCGGCGCGTCTGCTGGCCAGCACCGCTCAGGCCGAACTGACCGCCGTGGCCACAGCCCTCGAGGCCGTGACCATGATTCCCTGCTGGACCGCCATGCTCAGCACTGAAGCAGGTTTCGATCCCGGATTCGATCTGCTCAAGCCCGGTGCGGAACCCCTGGCCCTGGCCTGTCGGGAAGCGGCGAAACCGGGCCGATCCGATGCCGGCTGCTTCACGTTCCACGCGACGCCGTCGTTCAGCCGGGAACACCTCGAGCAGACGCCCAACGCCGTCGCCGAGCGACTGGCACCTGCCGTGAGCCGTCTTCTCGGACGCCATGTCGCTGCCTCTGAACTGCGCTGTCACCGCTGGCGTTATGCACGCGCCGCAGCGCCGCTCATGGACAACTTCAGCCTCCCCGGCAGCGGCCTGTTTCTCTGTGGCGACTGGCTGTCGCTGCAAGGCGATCTCGAAGGCGCCCTCCTCTCCGGGGCCGCCGCTGCGGGGCGCCTGCTCGGGGAGCCGCCTGTGGGCCCGCCGCACGTGCAAGCGCCCGAACAGGTCATCCTGTTCACCTGACGACCGCAACTCCCCGGGCCGGCCGCAGCCGGGCTATGCTCTCGGCATGGCCCATGCGCACACTCACCATGACGCATCCCGAAGCGGGCAGAGAGCGCTCGGCTGGACGCTGCTGCTGATCTTCAGCTTCATGGTGGTGGAGCTGTTCGGCGCCCTGATCTCAGGCTCACTTGCGCTGCTGGCAGATGCTGCCCACACGCTCACGGACAGCGCCGCGCTGGCGCTGGCCTGGCTCGGGTTCCATATGGCCCGGCGCCGCGCCGATTCGGCGCGCAGCTTCGGCTACGCCCGCTTCGAGGTGCTCGCCGGCGCCATCAACGGTCTCGCCATGATCGTGATCGTGGGGTTCATCGCATTCGAGGCCATGGCCAGGATCCGCGCGCCGCAGGAGGTCCTGCCCGTGCCCATGATCGTGGTGGGCTGCATCGGCGCCGCGGTCAACCTCATCGCCTACCGTCTGCTGCACACAGGCTCGGATCACATCAACGTCCGCGGTGCCATGCTGCACGTGCTCGGCGATCTCCTGAGCTCCCTGGCCACCGTCGTCGCCGGCGTGGTGATCCTGGCCACCGGCTGGATGCCCATCGACCCGCTGCTGTCGCTGCTCGTAGCCGCCCTGGTCCTGAAGAGCGCCATCGGCCTGCTGCGCCACGCCAGTCACATCCTGCTCGAAGGCACGCCGGATGAAGTCGATCCCGCGGCACTTGGCGACGCGCTCCGGGAGCGCATCCCCGGCGTCCGCGACGTCCATCACGTCCACGTCTGGTCCTTGAGCTCAGGGCACCATCTGGCCACGATGCATATCCGGGTCGTAGAAGGCACCGAGCACGGCGAACTGCTGCCGGAGGTGAAGCGGCTGCTCAGGGACCGCTTCGGGCTGAAGCACACCACGATTCAGGTCTGTCCCGAGGACTGCCCCGACGACGGTCACCGCTGACGACATGATCAAGGCACGCCGATAGACAGCACCTGCCCATCAGCCGATGGGCCATGCGCTGCGGCTGTAGGCCACGGCCAGCAGGTAGGCGAACACCAGCAGTGCGGCGCCGAATGCCAGCGTCCGTTCACCCTTGCTGCGGCCGAACCGGAACGCCACCAGGCCGAGACCAATGTAGGCCAGCAGCGCCAGCAGCTTGGCTGTGAGCCAGCCCTGGGCGAAGGGGTACTGGGAGGAGAGCAGGGCCAGCGCCAGCGCCGACAGCAGCAGCAGCGTGTCCACCACGTGGGGCAGGATTTTCACCGGGCGGAGGTCGCGCAGCGGTGAGTCCTTGAGCATCCACACCCCTCGCAGCACGAAGCCGGCCAGGGACACATAGACACAGACCACATGCAGCCAGAACCAGAATCCGCACATCGAAACCCTCCCCCTCGTCTGCGATGATGCCGGTGCCGCCGACCGCGAAGGTGTCCCTTCGCGCGCACAGCACCTTCAAGCCGCGACCCTACGCTGTGCCGGCAGCAGCTTCTATACTTGGCCGGTTCGCGACCCGCCAGTCTGAATCACAACGTCACTGGGAATGTGCATGAAGCTCTCCGGCCCCGGACCGACCTCCCACAGCTATTTTTCACAGCGTCTGCGCCTGCATTACGTGGACTGGGGCAACGAAGGAGCGCCGCCTATGCTCATGGTTCACGGTGGCCGTGACCACTGCCGCAACTGGGACTGGGTGGCCCAGGCATTTCGCGACGACTACCACATCATCGCGCCCGACCTGCGCGGCCATGGCGATTCCCAGTGGGCGCTGGGCGGCACCTATGGCCTGCTCGACTTCGTCGTCGACATCGCCCAGCTGGTGCATCAGAAGAAACTCGCCCCGGTGACCATCCTGTCCCATTCCCTGGGGGGCAACATCAGCCTCCACTACGCGGGCCTTTATCCGGAAAACGTCGCCCGTATCGTCGCCATCGAAGGGCTCGGGCCCAGTCCGGCGATGCTCGCGAAACGCCACCGGATGCCCGTGGAGGAGCGTCTGCGCGAATGGGTCGGCACGCTGCGCAAGCTGTCCTCGCGCTCGCCGCGCAAGTACCCCACCCTCGCCGACGCCCTGCAGCGCATGCGCGAAGAGAATCCGCACCTGTCCGCCGAGCAGGCGCGACATCTGACCATCCATGGCAGCAACCAGAACGAGGATGGCACCTACAGCTGGAAGTTCGACAACTACGTCCGCGCCTTCTCGCCTCTGCATCTGCCAAGCAAGGACACACACGCGCTGTTCGGTCGCATCGACTGTCCGACGCTGCTCGTCCGTGGCACCGAGAGCTGGGCATCGGATCCCGACGAGGACGGACGCATCGCCCATTTTCGTCACGCCCGGGCGGTGAACATCGACAACGCTGGACACTGGGTCCACCACGACCGGCTCGACACCTTCGTGGATCTGGTCAAGGCTTTTCTGGCGGAGACGGCAGCATGACGCGAGCCACCTCGAGGGTGATGGCGCTGTCCTTCGCTGTGCTGCTGACCGGCTGCGCCATCGGTTCGGGCCTGCCGGAGGGCGCCACGGTCCTCGAGAATCAACCCCACTCGGAGGCGGAGGACGCTCTCGGCGGCGACCTCTACCTGCCAGCTGGCAACGACCGTCGTCCGGCGGTGTTGCTGATCCACGGCGGCGGGTGGCGCAACGGCAACCCCGGCCAGATGGCGCACCTCGGCCGCAGCCTCGCCGGCGAAGGCTTCGTCGCCTACAGCGCGGCTTACCGCTTCGCGCCGGAACACACCCACCCTGCCCAGGTGGAGGACGTCCGCCAAGCCATGGCCTGGCTTGCCCGCCATGAGCGGGTGGATCCGGATCGGATCGCGATCTGGGGCTATTCCGCGGGCGCCCACCTCGCCCTCATGCTGGGATTCGGTGCGGAACCCGATGCGGCAGACAATGGCCGCCCAAGACGACCTGCAGCCGTCGTCGCCGGTGGCTCACCCACGGACTTCGAGCGCTTCGAGCCCAACGGCCGGTTGCTGGTGAATCTGGTGGGGGCGCCCCGGAAAGATGATCCGGACGGCTGGCGACGGGCATCGCCCATCCACTGGGCCGATGGCGACAGTCCGCCCATCTACCTGTATCACGGTCGTCTCGATCGCGTGGTGGACATCGGCCATTCGGAGGTCCTTTACACCGCGCTCACCGACCTCGGCGTCCCGGTGGAGTTCGATGAAGTGGGCTGGGGCCATTTCTGGGTGTTTCTGGTCAATCGCGGCGTCGAGCGACGTGCCACCGCCTTCCTTCACAGCATCCTCGCCAGCGGTGGGCGCCTGGAGTGAGCCGTCCTGAAACGAGCCACGAGGAGCTGGTCACGCGCCTGCACGCGGCGCCCGGTCGCGGGGTCCTGGTCCTGACCAGCGGCGGCAGCGGCGGACTGGCCCTGCTGCTGCGTACACCGGGCGCCTCGAGAACCGTGCTCGACGCTCAGATTCCCTATGGCGAGCGCGCACTGGTGGCGTTCCTTGGCGGCCGCCCCGATCAGGCTTGCGCGCCGGATACTGCACGGGCCATGGCCATGGCCGCATTTCACCGCGCCCGCATGCTGGAGGCGGATACACCGGTGTTCGGCCTCAGCTGTACCGCCAGTCTCGCCACCGACCGCAGCAAACGTGGCGAGCATCGGATACATGTCGCCGTGCAGACCGCATCGAGGAGCGATCTGTTCAGCGTCGACCTCATCGCCGGCGCCCGCAGTCGCAGTGACGAGGAGGCGATTTGCGATCGGCTCCTCCTCAATGCCGCCGCGGAAGCGAAGGGCGTGGCGCCTGCACCGGCGCCGGATTGGCTCGCGGGTGAGACCCTCGCTGAGCTGCGCTGTCATGCCCCACTGCACTGGCAGGAGCTGGTGCTCGGTGAGCGCCAGGTGACCGAAGCCAGGGAAAACGCTGTTCCCGAAACGGCTTCGACGCCACGGCTCATTTTCCCCGGCGCCTTCAATCCAGTGCATGCGGGACATCTCGGCATGGCCCGACTCGCCGCAGCCCACACGGGGCGGAAGGTCGAGTTCGAGCTGTGCATCCGTAACGTCGACAAGCCACCGCTCAACTATGCCGCGATCCGGGAGCGTCTGGCGCACCTGCCCGAGACGTCCCGGGTCTGGCTCACCGCCACACCCACGTTCGCCGCCAAGGCGTCGGCCTTCCCGGGTGCCACGTTCATCGTCGGCATCGATACCCTCGAGCGCATCGCTGATCCGCGCTACTACGGTGGCGATCCCGAAACGCGTGATCGGGCGGTGGCGCATATCGCCGCGGCCGACGGCCGCTTCCTGGTGTTCGGCCGCCGCCTTGAAGCGGGCTTCGTCGGCCTCGACGACGTATCCCTTCCCGCCAACCTGCGTGCGCTGTGCACCGGCATCGCCGAGACGGAATTCCGCCACGATGTCTCGTCATCGGAGCTGCGCCGGGGGCAACCGCGCCATGTCTGAACCGTTCAGGGACCTGCTGCAGCTAGCGGTAGCGCTGGCCCACAGCAGCGTGGATGCGGGCGGAGGCCCGTTCGGCGCCCTGATCACGACGGCTGACGGTAGCATCGTTGCCGAGGGACAGAACATCGTTACCGCCGCATGCGATCCTACTGCGCATGCGGAAGTCACTGCGATCCGCCGTGCCTGCGCAGTGCAGGAGAGTCATCGGCTGGATGGCCTGATCCTGGTGAGTTCCTGCGAGCCCTGCCCCATGTGCCTCGCGGCAGCCTGGTGGGCCCGCCTGGACAGCGTCCATTTCGCGAGCACGCGCTTCGACGCGGCCGACGCGGGCTTCGACGACGCGCAGCTGTGGCGAGCGGTCGCGAGCGGCGACACCGGACCACAGCTTCCGCTGCGGCACGTTCCGGTGCCCACGGCCGGCGACGAATTCCGGCATTGGCTCGAGCAGGCCCATCGCCTGCCTTACTGAGCCACTCCCGTCGAGTGTGAACCACGAAAAAGCCGGCACCGCTGGGAGCGGTGCCGGCTGAGTCGTGCATATAACCTGAATCGAAGTCGGCGGGATGGGGCGGAAGGCGCCAGCATCCGATCCGATCAACCCTGCGGCGGGGTGGGAAAGTAACCCGCAGTGCCTACCCGGCCGGTGACGGCGCTGATCGCCAAACGATGTTCCAGGCCGCGGCACCTCCGTGTGCCGTGGGCAACGCCGATGGGTCAGCGCTCCCGTACCGGTGCGTCATTACCGATTCTGCGCCATGCTCATGACCATCTGGGCGAACTCGGGATCCTGTCCCATGCGGGTCGCGATTTCGTTGTACTCACTGACCTCGACACCCGCTTCCGTGACGGCCTCGACCATCTTTTCCTGCGCCTCCTGCTGCAGGGCCTGAGCCTGCTCGGCGTCACCCGCGGCCTGGATTTCACCCATGTACTCGTCGCGGATCTCCTGGACGTTGTTCCAGGCACCAGCGAACCGCTCCAGAGTTTCATCGTCGAAGCTGGGTTGTGCCGGCTGCTCAGGCTGGGCTGGCTGGGCCGGCTGCTGGGCTTCCGGCTGATAGCCACCACCCTGTTGTCCTGCACCGTAGCCGCCCTGCTGCGCCATGGCGAAGTGGGAGGCGGTAATCAGCACACCGGCGGCTGCCAGCGCAGCGAGCTGCTTCAGATTCACTTGCGTCTCCATGTCTTACTCCTTTTCGGCTGAGACGATCACCCTTGATCGGGCTTATGTCACAGGGAGCAAGACCCATGCCGGAACCCGCCAAGCCGCACTGCGCGGCCCCGGGCGACGCGATGCCGACCCAATGTGTATAAATATAAAACATTGCAGAAAAATTGGGACACTCGGGCGATGCTGATCAAGCCCCCTACCGCGCTAGGGCCAGCTGTTCATTGCTGTAGAGGCTGCGCCAGCGGCCCGACCGGAAACGCTGGGTAAGCATGAGGGCTTTCAGCGCGTAATCGCCGATCAGCGCTGCGAAGACCCACTCGACCGGCAACCCCAGCCACGCGAACAGGACGGCCAGCACGCAGCGCATCCCGAGCAGTCCGGCCATGGTGGCCTTGAGCGGATAGCGGGTGTCGCCAGCACCCCGAAGCGCGCCGCCAAACGCGAACTCCACCGCCATCAACGGCTGCACGACGCCGAGGATGTATATGAACGCCACCGTGTAGCCGATCACCTCGGGATCGTCGATCATGAACCGGGCCATCGGCTCGGCGAATGCGATCACGGCGATACCGATCGCAATCATGGACACCATCGCATAGCGCAACGAGCGCCAGCCGTCAGCCGTGGCGCCCTCCGGATCGTTGGCGCCAAGCGCTTGCCCGACCAGCGTGGAGCCGGCGATGGAAAAGCCGAAACCCACCACGAAGCACACCGAGAGGATGTTGACGCCAATGCCGTAGGCCGCGAACGCCGCCGTGCCGTAGAAGTGCCCGATTACACTGAGAAAGACGAAAAATCCGATCCGAAACACGCCCTGCTCCAGCGCCGCCGGATAACCGATGGCAAGCAGGCGCCGCACCCGAGCGCGGTCGAAGGCTTCCCGCAGTTCCCGCGCCCGGAATTCGATCACGAGCCGACCGTTCAGCCACAGCACGAGAAATGCGAGCCCGGCCACGCCGAACGCAAAGCCATTGGCGATGGCCGCGCCCTTCACACCCAGCGCCGGGAACCCGAAGTGCCCGAAGACCAGCACATAGAGGCCGAGCATGCTGATGAGGTTGGTGGCCACCCCGATCCACATGGGCGTGCGCGCATCGCCCGCTGCACGCAGGGCCGCACTCATGATGAAATTGACTGCGAACGCGACGTTGAACAGTGACAGCCAGAAGATGAACTCGCCGGCGAGGGCAGTGGCGTCCGGTCCGAGTCCGAACAGCGCCGCGAGCTCGTGCGCATAGACGAGCACAGGCAGCGTCAGGACGACGGCCACCAGCACGCCGAGGAGCAGCGAGCTCAGGGTCGTCCGGATCGCCTCGTCGAAGTCACGCGCCCCCCACGCCCGCGCCACCAGCGCGGTGGTGCCAACACTGACGGCCATCATGATGGCCTGAAGGGTGAAAAAGACCTGATTACCCACGGTGACCGCCGCTGCAGCAGCCGGCCCGAGGGTCGCGACCACCTTGATCGAGACGATACCCACCATCGCAAACAGCAGGTTGGTGAGGATGGACGGCCAGGCGAGTTCCCAGATGCCGGGACGCAACGAAGCGTCAGCAGCCGGGCCTGCCGGACCCGTCTTCTCAGTCATGGTGTGAGCTCCGATCCCCTTCACGCACGCTGCAACTGCCTGGATCCCCTGCCGATTCAGGGTAGACTCTGCCGCCGCGTACGCCGTCCGCGCTGCGTCGGGCGAACTCTACAACAACCCCGGGAGGAACGCCGAGATGAGTACCACAGAAGACGTCCTCGCCCGCAGCTTCGCCGACATCGGCGTCTGCCTCGAAGGGCACATCGCAACGGTGGAGATCCAGCGCCCACCGAACAATTTCTTCGACCACGCCCTGATCCAGCAGCTCGCAGATGCGTTCGAAGGTCTCGACGCCACCGACGCCTGTCGCGCCATCGTCCTTGCAGCGGACGGCAAGCATTTCTGTGCGGGCGCCAACTTCGGCAGCGGCAGCGACGATGCTGCGGCTGACGATGAATTCAGCGCTGATGGCTTCCGCACCAGCACCCACAAGCTCTACCACGAAGCTGTTCGCCTGTTCCGCTGCCGCAAGCCCGTGGTGGGCGCGATTCAGGGCAGCGCCATCGGCGGCGGCCTGGGCGTCGCCCTCGTACCCGACTTCCGCGTCGCGACGCCGGGTAGCCGCTTCGCTGCCAACTTCGCCCGGCTCGGCATTCATCCCGGCTTCGGACTTACGGTGACGCTGCCTAACCTGATCGGTCAGCAGAAAGCGCAACTCATGTTCTTCACGGGACGTCGCATCAAGGGCGACGAGGCGCTCGCCTGGGGCCTGGTGGATCTACTGGTGGATGACGATGCGCTGCGGTCGGCCGCCATGGAACTTGCCGGCGAGATCGCAGAAAGTGCACCGTTGGCCGTCATGTCAGTCCGCGCGACGCTGCGTCAGGGGTTGGCCGACCGCATTGCCCGCGCCACCGATCACGAACTCGCGGAGCAGCAATGGCTGCGTGAGACCGAGGACGCCCAGGAAGGCATCCGCTCGGTTGCAGAGCGCCGCGTCGGCAACTTCAACAATCGTTGACTCGTATCGAATTCGGGAGAAAGAGATGAAACTCGGCAAACTCGGCGTCTGGTACTTCACGGATACCCTCACTGCGCAGCGCGCGGCGAAGACTGCTCAACGCATCGAAGAGATCGGCTACCGAACCTTGTGGATACCCGAGACCGTCGGCCGCAATCCTTTAGTGCACGCCGCCTGGCTGCTCGCGAACACGACGAAGCTGAACTTGGCCACCGGTATCGCCAACATCTATCACCGTGAACCGGGCGTGACCCTTGCCGGTCAGAACACCCTTGCGGAGCAGTCCGGCGGGCGCTTCATGCTGGGGCTCGGCGTGTCCCACAAGCCGCTGGTGGAAGGCGTGCGGGGGCTCACCTACGGCAAGCCGGTCGCCACCATGAAGGACTATCTCAGCAAGATGGATCAGTCGCCCTACAACGCGCCGAAGCCGGCGGAGGCCCCTGAGCGCGTGATCGCAGCCCTCGGTCCGAAGATGCTGGAAGTGGCGCGGGATCAGTGCAACGGAGCCCACCCGTATTTCACGTCGCCTGACCACACGCGCATGGCGCGCGAAATCCTAGGACCGGACAAGCATCTGTGCGTCGAGCAGAAAGTCGTTCTGGAAACGGATCCGGACAAGGCGCGCAAGCTTGCTCGCGACGTCGCACAGATCTATATCAACCTGCCGAACTACCGCAACAACTGGCTGCGGATGGGCTTGAACGAGAAGGATCTGGCGGACGGTGGCAGCGACCGCTTTATCGATGCCACGTTTGCCTGGGGCAGCGCCGATGCCATCAAGGATCGCCTGCTGGAACACTTCGATGCCGGCGCCAGCCATGTCTGCATCCAGCCCGTGAACCCGAACGGCGTGTTCGGTGACCTGCACTGGAAGGCATTGGAAGCACTGGTCGACACGGTATGAACCCGTTCGCGGGCCGCGTCGCACTCGTTACGGGCGGCGCATCGGGCATCGGCGCCGCGCTGGGCGCAGCGCTCGTGGCCGCCGGCGCCCGGGTCCTGCTCGCCGACATCGACCACGCAGGCGCGTGCGATCATGCCGGCGTGCTGGCACACAGTGGCAGCGGTTCGGGAACGGCCTCCGCCGTCAGCCTGGATGTCACCGATCGCGCCGCGTTCGCAGAAGTCGTCGCAAACGTCGTGCAAGAGCAGGGTCGCCTGGATTATCTGTTCAACAACGCGGGCATCGCGGTCATCGGCAACACGCTGGACATGGCGCCTTCGGACTGGGATCGACTGCTCGACGTCAACCTGCGCGGCGTGGTTCACGGCATCGAGGCCGCCTACCCGGTTATGGTTGCCCAGCCGGAGCAGGCCGGCTTTCGCGGCCACATCGTCAACACCGCATCGCTGGCGGGCCTGGTACCGGTACCGGGCTTTACCGGCTACGCCATGACGAAACACGCCGTGGTCGGGTTATCGGTTTCCCTGCGGGAGGAAGCGCGTCGCTACGGCGTTCGCGTCAGCGCCGTATGCCCCAGCGTGATCGGTACCCCGATGGCAGATACGGCACAGGTCCTGGGCCACGAGGAACTGCTGGTCGATCGGACAGGTCGACCGTCATGGTTGCCGAATGCAAACTACTGCGCCCGCAAGGCGCTTGCAGGCGTACGCCGCAACAAGGCGTTGATTCCCGTGACGGCAAGTGCCCACATCGGCTGGCGACTCTACCGGCTGTGGCCGGGACTGCTGCGCCCAGTCACCCGGCGCCTGGCCCGGGAACTCGCGCCGGTGCCCGAGCAGCATTGAGACGAGGCTCAACGCGGCGCGGGCATCCCCCAAGGTTCAGGCGGTCTTGATCTGGATCTTCCGCCCGCTGGCCTGGGCTTCCTGCGACTTCGGCAGGGTCACGCTGAGGACGCCGTTTGCGAACTTCGCGTCAGCTTGCTCGATATCCACACCCGCAGGCAGCGGGACGGAGCGGAATACGGATCCATAGCTTCGCTCGGAGAGGTAAAAGCCCTTCTTTTCCTCCTGCCGCTCCACCTTCTTCTCACCTCGGATCGTCAGCGCGTCGGCAGCGATGGAGACGTCGAGATCCTTCTCATCGAGGCCCGGCAGCTCCACCGTGACTTCGATACTCTCATCGGTCTCGACGACATCCGCAACGGCCAGCTCGACACCAAGCGTCGCCGGCCCGCCCGCCTCCCGCGGCTCGAACCGCCCCCAGAAGTCATCGAACAGACGGTTCATGTCCCGCTGCAGACTGGCCAGCGGGTGGACGTCCCGGGAAGGCCGGTTCTCGTCGTCGCGATGATTGGCCCAGGGAATGAGGTCCTTGATACGCATCATGAATCCTCCCTTGCTCAGGCAGCCCGGACATTGATCTGGCGCGGCTTCGCCTCTTCCGCCTTCGGCAACTCGAGCGTGAGGACGCCATGGCGGCACACCGCGTTGATCCGCTCGGCATCAATGTCTGCAGATAGAGTGAAGGAGCGCTCGTAGTCCCCCTCACCGTACTCGGCATAGATCTGCCGATAGGTCTCTGGACGTTTGACGCCGGCACGCCCGCGGATGGTCAACACCCGCTTCTCCAGCGTGACTTCCACGCCGTCGGCGGGCACGCCCGGCATCTCCAGGGACAAAACGATCCCGGAATCGGTTTCGTAGATGTCCGCCAGCGGGCGATACACCCGGCGGGGCCGGGTCTGCTCCAGCCCTTCGGTCTCCGGCGCCAGGGCTTGCGCTGTGGCTTGGGTAAGTTTCTGTTCCATGTTTCTGATCTCCTTGAGTCTGCGACGGTCGTCAGCTCTTAATCTCAATGCGCCGCGGTTTGTCCTGCTCGGGCCGATGCAGCTCCACCGCGAGGACACCGTTGGTGACACGCGCCTCCACCCGGTCCGGGGCCACGCGGAACGGCAGCTGCACCAGACGCTGGAAATGGCCATGGCTACGCTCGCGTCGATGCCAGCCCACGGGCTCGCTGATCGTCGCAGCGGCACGCGAACCGCGGATCGTCAGCACGTCCTCACGCACCGACACTTCCACGTCGTCCGGCGCAACGCCAGGCAGCTCCGCCGTGACCGCAATACTGTCCGGCCCCGCCCACAGGTTGACGGCCGGAAAAGCACCGGCAGCGGTCGAGGCCTGCCGGCCCAAGAGACGATCGATCTGGTTGTGCAGGCGCCGGACGTCGCTGAACGGATCGAAGTCCGGGTGCCACGTGGATGCAAAAGCCATTGCGGTACCCTCCTTGCCGATCTGAAGCGGGCCCATGCATGACGCAGAAGGCCCGCATGGCTTCAGATATGGGTACGCTTCCCTCCTGTCTTCAAGAGCAGCGCTGATGAATTTTTCGTTATATCAACACCGCCGCGGAAGGCTTCGATCCGTATAATCGCGACCCCTTAAAGTCCACAGATTCCCTGGAGCAATTGTGGCCTCAAGCAACGCTGTCCCCCTGCGCGAGCGCCTTGGCGCATGGATCGAAAGTCCGCGCATTCAGGCTGCGATCATCGCGGTCATCATGCTCAATGCGGTCACGCTCGGGCTCGAAACCTCGACGCTCATTCAGCGCCATGCCGGCGGACTGCTGCTGCGCGTGGAGCAGGTGGTGCTGACGATCTTCGTTGTCGAGATTCTGTTGAAGCTGTACGCATTCAGACTGCGCTTCTTCACCAGCGGCTGGAATGTCTTCGATTTCGTCATTGTCGGCATTGCACTGATCCCGGCAACGGGTCCGCTCGCGATCCTGCGCGCCTTCCGCATCCTCAGGATTCTGAGGCTGCTGACCAAGGTCGACCGTCTGCGGCATCTCGTGGAATCGCTGCTGAGGGCGCTGCCGAGCATCGGCTGGATCGTCGTCCTGATGCTGATGGTGTTCTACATCTTCGGGGTCATGGGCACGAAGCTGTTTGCGGACTCCTTTCCCGAATACTTCGGGCATCTCGGAGCCAGCCTGTACTCCCTGTTTCAGGTCATGACGCTGGAAAGCTGGTCGCAGTCGATCTCTCGGCCGGTTATGGCCACCTATCCCTACGCCTGGGTGTACTTCCTGAGCTTCATCCTCATCACGGTGTTCACCGTCCTGAATCTGTTCATCGGCATCATCGTGAACACCATGCAGGCCAAGCACTTCGAAGAGGAGGAGCTGCGCCGGAACGAAGCCGAGGCACGCGCCCACGCCGAGCGCGAGGAAATGCTCGACCTGTTGCGGGATGTGAGCACTCGGGTCCGACGTCTGGAGGGCGGATCGTCAGCCGGCCAGAACTGAGCATCCAGGCCCTACCGTTCGGCGGCTGGGAGGCCTAGAGGCCGGCCAGCGCGACCTGGTTCACAGCGCACGGC